>NZ_JAOWGI010000023.1:0-40910 GCF_030333225.1 Citrobacter sp. CK202 | reverse complement strand
TGGTAGATTTCGTGCAGTTGAAACATTAGTAATGAAGTCTGTCACTTCATTACTGAAGAAGTAATGTAACTATCATATTTTAAATCTCTGAAAATAACTATACAATTCAATAAATTGAATTTCAGCATGACGGGAAACATGTATGATAAAATTTTTAATGTTGATTGTGGTGACATTAACCATTGCAGGTTGCTCCCCTCTTGCACCTACAGGCTGTCAGAAAAAAAACGCAATGGAATCATGCGAATATAAGAGTTCGGGTAAAGTGTCAGATAAGGATATATATGGATGGTATTCATCCAGAATAAAAAAAGCTTTGGACGCAGCACTTACAGAGCCCCATGCCTGGAATGGTAAAAGATGTAACGCTCATTTGGATTTCAAAGTCGATGGCACCCTGCAAAATTTTATCGTGAAAGGTGGTGACAAAGATTATTGCGCTGCATTGCAAAAAGCTTCTGAAAGAGCGACATTCCCGGCGTTTACCGATCGGAGAGTTTACTTTAATATGGGTTCCGCAAGATGGAACTTCGAAGGTCAGCCATGAAAACTATGGTGCGCCGGGAGATCCCCGGCGTTCTCTACCTGAGAAAAAAACATTTTCACTTCCGCTGGTCAGACAGCTTCCTCAACATCCACCAGCAGGTTTTCCAGCTCTATAATCCGATTGGTGGCGTATTGCAGAAGTTGATCATCACTTCGTCTCCCGCCATACCCGCTTATTACGTCTCGGGAAGCGTTCTAGCCTCCATATCCAAATCATCCACAACATCTTATGAAATTCAGGTAGTGCCCGATAATCATCAGCACTCATCTCGAGGGCCTTGAGTCGCCACTCTGCCACCTTGACCACCCGCCATAACATCACCATGCAAAACAGAGTGCAAACAATAAGGAAACCGAAAAAAAGATAAGTAATCACCTTACCCCTCCCAGCTACGGAGTTGTTTTTATGTGAAGGCGAGGTTCACCGTCTTTCGGCTCCGGCCACTGGCGCGCCATGTTCACCTTCAGTTTTTCTTCCATCGCTGCTGTAATTTCACCGTCACAGATGCCGGCACGTCTCTGCGCGTCCCACAGCAGGAACTGCATGTCAGCCCATTCGCTCAAGTCTATAACATCATCGGCTGCCTCCAGAGCTTCTTTAGAAAGATGCTTCAATGGCCCAACCGGGCCGACATTGCCGAACGTGGCATCAGACCATTCAGCGTGTTCACGGCGAACCTGTTCGCGCAACTCATCACGATTACTTACAGGTTGGCTACCCTGAAGCATGGCGGCGCGGCAGGCGTTCCAGCCGTGGTCAAACTCAGATGTGGTATTTCCGTCATCGTCACACTTTGCCTCTGGCACTACCGGCTCTGGCTGCGCGTGGCGATAGAGCTTAATCACTCTGCGAGGGTCTGCGTGAGGCGTAATTGGATTCACGGTGAACAGGTATCCTAAGCCGTCTTTTTCAACATCTCTCAATTCCTGCTCATCAGTCCATGCCACAGGCTCCGACTTCCTCCCTGCTAACAATTCATCAATCGCTTTCACAGCGTCAGACATTGCGTAACCAAGATTGCCGCCGTCACTTTGTGCTGCTGCTTTGCCCAAGATTTCACGAATGCGGTGCAGGCGGTAATTTGAGAGAGGGCCGTGTGCCGGGTGGTTGTTAGTTGTCATGCTGACGCTCCTGTAATTTCAGAACCTGTAGGCGGTGTTCTTCGCTCTGAGGAACGCCTGTGAAGTTCACAGCAACAAAGTATGCGATACGGTCACGCACTGTAGCGTCATCGAGAATTACCGCGCTCAGAGTCGGACGACCGAAAGACAACTGCTCAGCTCTGGTGAACTCAAACCAATAGATTTCCTCGCCGCTGAGCACCATCGGAATTTCATTGTTGATAAACATTTTCAGCGTTGTCAGCCGTTGTTTCCCGTCAACAACCTCGATGTAAGGGCCGTCACAGACATCCCAGTCAGGTGCTTTTGCCAGCGCAACACTTCCGATCGGAAAACCAGATACGAGGATGCGCAGAAATGCTTGCTGCTCGTCGATCCCCCAAACGTACTCACGTTGATATTCAGCACAGAAGTTAAGCGCACCTTGCCGAATCCAGTTGATGTACATATCAATCGGATATTCACCAGTTCTTGCGCGGAATATTTCAGCCTCGCGAATACGATTGCTCATTGGGCGGCCTCCTTGTTAATCGGGTCGATACTGTCCAGCAGCAGGCGACGGCGAGTATTCTCGGCAAAGTGACGGCGCCCTGTTTCCTTGTGGTAAAACTCATTCTTGCCAACCACCCACATTCTTTCCGTTTCGTGCAATTTTTTACGCTTCGGACCATCTTTGGTGATCACAACGCCTGTGTGAGTTTTCGTTATGCTCATGTCCGTGCGCTCCCGAAAATTTTGTGTATCTGATAGCCCTGCCAGTTCTGGCGACAAACATCGGTTATAAGCAGCGGCTGTGGCGCGGGCTGATTTTGCTCAGGCAACCTGACTTTTGTCTGCCAGCGCTGAACAAGCCGGTACAGCGGCTTTCCTGGTTTACCGACATTCTTCAAAACACCAATACGGATCAGACGCCCGGTAATTGCGTGAGTATGTTTGTTACTCCATCCCATCTGGCGCCCGAGCTTCAGGACTGAGGCGATTTTGTTTGTTTCAAGGAACACGATCACCGCCAGTTGGTCTTTACTTCTCAGGGTTACTTTTTCCATGTGGTCACCTCCGAGCCATACGCAGGCATTCTTCGCGCCGCTGCGCGATACGGGCCACTTCGACAGAATTGCTGGCAATAGCCAACATGTCGGTATAAACCGTTGCCGCGCGGCGCCACAGCCCACGGGACTCCAGATTTCTGGCGATGCTTTCAACTGCCTGCGTTTTTACGGGATCGCTCTTTTCTTCCATGAACGGCAACGTTACGTCAGGTATTACCGCGCCGGGCGCCACGTCATAAACGTACTGTGTACCGTTGTGGCTGCGGGTTATCGTCCCGCTGACAGTCAGCGCCCGCAGGAAACGCCCTGCCGTTCCGGCGGCAATATCCAGCGCTTCACAGACATCACGCAATACACACCCGGGAATGTGACGAACAACTACCGCCACCTGGTCTTTTTGTGAAAGTTCTTTGGTCATTGGTCAAAACTCGTTTAGTTGATTAAGCCTGCCGCTTTGCGGCGTCTGTATTCCTCCATCAGCAATTGTGCCGGTGTTGGCCCTGCCGGGTGGTGCGGCGCCGCCAGCTGGCGACGAATCGGCGGGACGGACAAGCCATTGCTGACATGTTTTGTCCACTTCGTGAGTAATTTTTCTGCCAGTTTTTTCAGCTCCCCCTCTGTCATCTGGCGTTCAACGCCAGTCCTGCGCATTTCGACGCAAATGTGGTACAGCACTGGCTGCGGCCACGGATATTTGTCACTGCCGGAATAACGGTATGACTCGTTACGCCAGCGCTTGTATTCAGCCATCACCCGGTCTGACGTGAGACTGAACGGGTTAGCCCCGCTCTCAGAAACCAGCGAAACGAACTCGGCAAGATCCGGCGGCCAGGTGTTCCCGACTGCGCAACGCTCCATGCACTGCTGGCAGACCAGTTTGATCTGGCTTTCAGTCATCGAGCCGATCTGGGCAATCCAGATAGCCGAAGGCTCCGTTCCGTTCTTCTGCGTCCAGCGATTCGAAAATATCTCCCCCATGACTTCCCATAGCCGCCACGCCGTCTCTGTCGCCAGCAAGTCCGTTTTTACGTTCCCATTCTGCTCTGGCTTCTCGTATCTGCTGTACAGCTCGTGATGGTGCAGGTCCTGTTCGTACTCCCGCATGATCGTTACCTCCGGTTGCTGGTTTGATTTGTGTGCTGGCCCGGCCTAAATGCCGTGCAAATTTCTGCTCCCACTGCACCTGGTGGAACACCTTCCCTTCGGCTTGCCAGTAAGTAATAAAACTGTTCAGTTCCGCTGGAAGGTTAATTCCCGGCTTTAACGGCATGCCCCATAGTTCAGCCATCCGTTTAAAATCCTGTGAAGGTGTCCAGGACGGATGCATGGCAAATTTTCCGAATGACTGAACATTGCCAAATACAATCCCTGGCTGGTTCGGATAGTCCGGCGAAACTGGTTCGACCACTTTACTATGTGTGGGGTTTAGATCTTTATGGTTCCTTGGTAGATTCCCGATCCCGTTTTTGGGTGTCTTTGAAGGAAAAAACGGGTGTCTTTGGTCATTTTTAAGGCAACCGTTTTTGGGTGACTTACCGTTAAGAACCCCGTTTTCGGGTGGCTTTAAAGGCTCCCGATTTTGGGTGTGTTCAGAATCAACAACGCTTTCTTCGACACCTAATAATTTGTATACGGGTATCTGTTTAGTTCGCCCCTTTCGTTCCCCGGTGTCGGCAATAAGTCCGATTTCGATCAAATGCCGTAAACCAGCCTGCACGGTTTTTTTGTCCAGTTCCGTTGCCTCTGCAAGTGCAGCAACAGATGGATATGCACATAAGTCAGCCCCGCACATATCTGCCAGCCAGGTAAGGATCGCCTTACTGGAAGATTTTCCGGTTTTAACTTTTTTGGCCCATCGCATTGCATCAATGCTCATGTAGCCTCCCCGTGTATAGCCTGCTCATTGGTAAAAACTCGTTAAAAAATTTGCGGCGCTACGGCGCTGATACTCGCCAGTAGTGGTCCCGCCGCATCTGCTGGCAGCATGTTGAATAACGCGATCGCCGCTTCGCGGATCTCTTTTTCAAGCTTGTGCAACGGCGCGCCGAGCAGTTTGGCCTGGTGAGCCTCGCTGCATTCTTTTACCGCACAGGCCACCAGCTCAGTTTCCGTTTTCCCCTGCCGTAATCCGTGCGTTCTGGCGATTTCAATCGGCATGGCAGAAGCAATCGCGGACGCCAGCCGCATAACGTAAGCCGTGTATTTGCCGGAGTTATTTTCATTCTTGAGATAACGGAACAGGTTCTGCTTGTTCACAGTGATCCCGCGACCGCCCTGCTTGCTCCAGTGTTCAGCCACCAGCTGCGCAATCTTTTCCTGTGCCTGCCCGGGTAATGTCGATTCCCATTCCCTGACAGCTTCACGGATCGCGCGGTGCCGGATAGTGTCACGCCGCTGCGGTTTATATTGATTTTCAGATTTCAGCGGAATGGCTACCCGCTGGTTATGATGTGGGTAAGTTACGGAATGCATATTCACGCATCCTCCCGTGGCAAACCATCAGTCGGGTTTGGATAAAGATCAGGTCTCAGTTCATGTGGAGTCACCTGCCAGTTAACAGCTTTTGAAACGCGAACAACAAGTTCGCCTGGCACCTTGTTCTTGAACCATCCATTAACTGTTTGGGCTCGACGGTTAAGACGACGCCCCAACTCAGCCTGACTGCATATCGCTAACATTTTCTTTTGGGTAGAGATCTTCATTGACATGTCTCGTGGAGTGAATATGCAGGAAGTAAATCAAATTATTTCGATATCGTCAAATTATATCGATAGGTTGAGCTACAGATAAAATCTGTATAATCGGAGGTATGTTTTTGAGCGGGCTAGGAATATGAACTTCGGAAAGCGATTACAAAAAGCCATCCAAGATCTTGGAATCTCTCAAGCGGAACTTGCACGGAGATTGGGAGTAAAAGCCCAGTCAGTCAATGGCTGGTGTAACTCCAATATACTTCCAAGAGCTGACATCCTAGATCGGCTACAGTCCGCTACAGGCTTTCCGCTTTATTGGTTCTTTCTTGAAGAAACTGAAGCCGACAATATCCCGATAGTTGCATCAGAAAAAAAACGACAGCCTCAGTCTGTTCAGGAACAAAAACTTCTTGAACAATTTGAGCTTTTGCCTACTGATGATGAAAGAGAAAAGATAATTGAGTTGATCGAGCAGCGTCTGCAAGAACTTGACGATGTAGCTACAGCCTACCTCAAAAAACGAAAAATAATCCCAAGTAACGAGTAACCCCGAACCTCCCCCATCATAAACCGCGAAAAATCAATCCGATAAACCAATCGGTGGGTATATCGCGCCTTGTGCTATCGATTTAATTTGACATATATCGATCTAATCGATAATACTATTCCCAACGCAAAGACATTCATCAAGGCAGGACGCCCACGCAGTAGCTGCCGGTGGCATACGAAGCACCGGATGAGATGACGAATATTATGCGCAGCAGGTATCAAACGTTCCGCCAGCTCAGCGATACGAGCAGAGAGATTCAGTAAATCCCCGCATCAAGAGTAATCATTTGATGCAGGGCCATAACTAATAGAGGTGGGGAAAATGAAGATTGAAGTGTCAAAGGTTGATAATCGAGTTTGCTTACTAATATCCCCAATCACGCTCACTATCGCGGATCGCCTTGCTGCCGCCTATGAAAGCCGCGAAGTCATTGCAGCTTTTGGTACTAGTGTCACGAACATTACTAAGACACCAGGAAGCGAACTCGTCAGCCTCGGCCTCTACTTTAATCACTTGGATACCGCTGTTTTCGTAACGCTCAACCATTTGATTAAAGCGGATAAGCCAATCCCGATAGTTTTCAGGTAATACCCATGCATCAGTTAGTACTTTTTTATAGGAATCATACTGTTCCTGGTTTTTGAACCAAAAAACACAGATTGGACGTGATGCCATTTTCATATCCTTGCTGGCTGTGTGAGAACTACCAGCATATCACCACCGAGCCTGAAGTGGTGAAAAGACAGGCGCAACAATGGGGAGGGAAAATGAAAATTGATTTAGATCTCAAGACGCAGGGAGTTGACGTTTCAACCAGCGGTTATCGCGATTTTGTGAATGCTGAAATTCGCGGCGTTGAAGTGGATGACGTGCTGGAAGAAATCGAAAGCGATGTGCTGTTTGCCGCTATCGACCTGCCGGATTACATCGACTGGGCTGACAACAATAGCAAGTTACCGGAAATTCTGGATCGTCTTTCTCCTGACGAGGTCATTAGCTGGCTTCGCGATAACGGGCATCTGGAGGATGACCATGATTGATTTCGCACGCAAGCCAGCACGGCAGCAGGCCGTTCTGCTTAACCGTATTGAAGTAATAATCCGCCTTATCTGTTACACCCTGGCTCAGAAAGGCGACCCGTCTGTAGACCAGCAGACCGTATCACGCCCGTAAACGAGTTTTGACCAATGGCTGTTTCCAGCCTGATGCTCAGTGCACGGGGCATCGTGATGGTAATACCGCCATCGTAACCAACAGGAGACGAAGACCTGTTCGGTTAATTTGAGAAAATCTTCTTTGCCCGTCCCGTGGCGGGCTCTTTTTCGGAGGTTTTTATGTCAGCGAACGAACTGGCATTGAGATTCAGCACAGCACCTGCAGAGCAACTGATTGGTGTTTTGCCTGTCCGCGAAGTCAAAGAAGCCCTGCGTGATGAAGTGGAAGATGACGTTCTGGGCGAGGCCTGGACAGAACATAACTTTGAAATGGAAGCGGTTGAGGTTGTCGCCGATGCTTTTGGAACTGCGATAAAGCTGGCCCTGACATTACCGCATGATGAGGCAATTAAAGTTCTCACCGATGCTATTAACACTCACCAGGGCTATGGCCAAGAACCGGAGAAGAGCTAAATCATGGAATTTGGAATGAAGCGTGTTGTGGCATCTGTTCAGGCCGTGGCGATCCTTAAAAGGATTTACAACGGCAAACCAGTAACCATCGCATCTATCAGTAAAGAATCCAGGCTGTCTGTCTCATACCTAGAGCAGATTTTTTCAAGGCTTCGCGGCAGCGACATTGTTACCAGCCAGCGTGGCCCCGGCGGTGGATACCATCTGAAAAAGATGAATCCCAGCGTTGCTGATGTCGTTCGCGCCGTGACGCGCACGCCGGATTCGTTCGAACCCGTGCTGAATGCCCTGGAGTGGGTTCCCGTCGCGCAGCTGTCGCAGGGAAAATCCCCGGCCCCATAAAGCACAAAACCCGCGCAAGGCGGGTTAAGTACCCGGTTAGCCGACCAAAGCTTCCCGGAACGAGTTTTGACCAATGACCACTACCACAGGCGGCAATCATCAGCTGCCGGGTATCTTACAACCTTAAGGAGCCCGAACGCAATGAACACATATGCGTATCTCATTAAAGCAAAAGCCAAAGCGGCAGACGCTAAAAACCTCTTTTGCTGGTTCTCTGCAAAATCCGACTCACGCGCTGAACGCGAAATCCTCAATATTCTGGAAGACTCCGGGATTGAAGTCGGTCGTGGTGCTGACCACCAGTTGCCGATTCGTACTAACTGGTTTGTTGTTGACGATCTGCCGGAAGAAGGAAAGCTGGATGACACCTGGTGCGACCGTTACGAACTCGGCGAGGATGGGGCTAGCTGGAAAAAAATTGTATCCGACAATACGGGCAACGCAGACGAAACCACAGCATCGGACGCTCCGCAAGATGATAAGCCCAATGCAGAACCATCGCAGGGCGAAGAATCCAGCGAACAGGTAAACGATGCAGCATCCGAAGAAAGCGACAATCGCACTGAAACCCCGGAATTAACCGTTGTTGCGACAATGCCCTTCCGTCACCGCGTTCTCGCTCAATTTATTGGCGATGGTGAGTATCTCTATCACGTCGATGCCGGGCAGAAAAAAGACATTTTGCGCCTTGAGATGGACACTGATAATTCGTATGTCCAGAATCTTCTGCTGGCGGCTGAAAACGTTGAACCATTAAAAAAAGCGCTTGAATCCGACATTCATAAAGTAGTGAATGCCGTTAAAAAGGTATTTTCTCTTGATGGCAAAACGCCAGAACTGGCAACCGTTATCCAGTTTTTTAATGCCTGGTTTAATACAGAACATATTGATCGCGGACTTCTCACAAAGGAATGGGTTAACGGCAATCGCGTCTCCTGCATCCAGAGAACATCCAGCGGAGCTAGCGCTGGTGGCGGAAACAGAACTGATCGTAGCCCTGAGTACATCCATACCTTCGAAACGATGGATTACGAAATTGCGGCGGCCACGCTGCCGATGGATTTTGATATTTACAATATTCCGCTATCCATTCATCGCCGTTCTAAAGAGATCATCACTAAAAAAGAGAGCCCGTGGAAAGAGTGGTCTGCCGCACTTCGCGCGACTCCCGGCATTCTGGATTTTTCCCGTGCCGCAATTTTTGCGTTAATTCGTGACGCGGGTGCGCACATCCATAATTTTCCAGATCGCATGCGTGGTTATATCAATGCCAATCTGACGGAAAAAAACCACGAAAAACCAACAGAGGAAACTCTGGCCGCCGCGCGACAGATTAACTCAGTCGCAGTAACCCTGGATGCAGTTAAGGATGCGATTAACGGCCAGAAAGAAACGCCAGTCCCTGATGGCGTGGGCGAAGAATATGCCTTTGTTGGTAAAAAACTCATCACTGAAGCCCTGTCTCGTACTGAGCAACCAAGCATCGAAAACCTCGGCAATGGTGTCTATTCCATCGACAGCCTGGTTAACACCCCACCAGCACAGCCATTATCTGTTGTTGACTATGTCCGCCAGCTCTCTGCTGAAGAAAAACTGAATGCGGATAACATAGAGGAGACCGCCAGCGATGTGCAGATGGAAGAAACTGGTAACGATGAAGCCAAAGCTGGTACTGAAATGTCGCAGAGCGAAGCAGCAACTCAGTCAGATGAAGGCAGTGATACAGATGGTTCGCAAACAGATCCCCTGAATAATGGACCCGTTCACCAAATTGCAGTTCAAAAACCAGATAAACTTTATTCCCACTTAATGGTGGATCTGGAAACGATGGGCAATAAACCCGATGCGCCAGTCGTTTCCGTTGGCGCCGTATTTTTTGACCCGGCAACCGGCGATACCGGCGCGGAATTCTACAAAGTCGTCAGTCTGGAATCTGCTATGGCATGGGGTGGCGTACCGGATGCATCAACGATCGTCTGGTGGATGAAGCAGTCAGCTGAAGCGCGCTCTGCGATCGTTATGGATGATGCAATTCAGCTTGATGACGCCCTCTTCCAGCTTAATGACTTCATCGCAGAAAATGCTGCAAACGGTCCATCGTTAATGCAGGTCTGGGGCAATGGTGCCTCATTCGACAATGTCATTCTCCGCCAGTCTTATGACCGAACCGGCATCGACTGCCCCTGGATGTTCTGGAATGACCGGGACGTTCGGACAATGGTCGAGCTAGGTAAAGCCGTGGGTATTAATCCGCGCTATGACATTAAGTTTGAAGGTGACATGCACAACGCATTGTCCGATGCCCGACACCAGGTCAAATACGTATCCGCCATCTGGCAGCGACTGACTGCAAACTGATTTTTCAATATCAATCTTCGCCAGCTGCGCTGCGTATTATGCAGCTGGCTATCGAGAGCGATGGCTATGAGTGAACAAAGTCTGATACCACTGCGGGACTGGAAAGCTCGCAGGTTACACTTTCCCATAACAATGCCATGCCTGGTGAAGCACGGGAAGCTGGGATATATACAACCACGGCCAATAAAAATTGGAAATCGTTGGTGTATTGATGAACGGGCTATTTATATCGGCCCCGGAGCAACAGGAATAGAACCTGAAATTCACAGTGACGACGACGAAATTTTGCGGGAGATACTAAGCGATGTCGCCAAGGCCACGAAAAAATAATGTATCAATCTCCGGGTTATATGCCCGGTTCGATCGCCGCACCGCAAAAACCTATTATCAGTACAAAAATCCTTTAACAGGGAAGTTTCACGGTCTGGGAACAGACAGAGAAAAAGCAGAAAAAATAGCCACAACAGCAAACCAAAGAATTGCAGTGGCTGAGGCCGAGCATTATTTACGCCAGATTGATGAAACCCCTAAAGCAGTAGTACAGCGAGGAATTAGTCTTAAAGCATGGATTGAACGATATCTGAAAATACAGAGACAAAGCCTGGATGCAGGTTCCCTTTCCGAAAAACGATACAAAGAAAAAAAACGCATGGCCGAATTACTTTCCAGGCGACTGGGTTCTCGTCCGATGAAGAGTCTGGAGGTGAAAGATTTTGCCGTTCTGTTGGATGAGTTTTTGGATGCTGGCCATGCCAGTAGCGCGCTTTGTAATCGCGTTGTATGGGTGGATATTTTTCTTGAGGCTCAGCATGCTGGTGAAGTACCTCCAGGCTGGAATCCTCCTAACGCAACTAAAAAACCATCTGTTAAGGTGAAACGTGCGCGCCTGTCACTTGATGAGTGGAAAAAAATTCTGGATAAGATCCCGGCAGATCATTATGCGCATAACGCGATGCTTCTTGCACTCGTTACGGGTCAGCGCCGGGAAGATATCGCTAATATAAAATTCTCCGACATCAGGAACGGATACTTACACATTGAGCAAATCAAGACAGGTTCCCGTATAGCTTTACCTCTGAATTTACGTTGTGATGCCATCGGCATGACACTTGAGGATGTGATCCGAAAATGCCGGGATCGTTTTGTCAGTCCCTACCTGCTGCACGGGAAAAGAAAAACAGCTGCAAAACACGTTTCGCTTACATTGCTTACGAAAGAATTTGCAACGGCGCGTGATGCTGCTGGCGTCATTCCGCCTGAAGGCAAAACCCCGACGACATTTCATGAGCAACGATCATTATCAGAGCGCCTTTATCGTGCCCAGGGCATCGATACAAAAATTCTGTTGGGCCATAAAACGCAATCAACAACTGACAGATATAACGACGATCGCGGGAAGGAGTGGACCAAACTGGCTATTTGATTTCAGGTTGTGCCGCGCTGTATGGACTGCACGATTATTTTGATGAGGGTCATAAAAAAGGAGGGTATTTTGGAGAAAAGTTTTGGAGAGGTTTTGGAGAAGAAAAAAAAGTTATATATTCCAGGCCGTTAAATCCACATACACCTTCTGAGTTCAGAGGCTAAGAAAGCATGTCATGGCAACAATTCAAACAAGCCTGGTTAGTTAAATTCTGGGCGCCTGTCCCTGCGGTCATCGCAGCAGGTATTCTCTCCACTTATTATTTCGGTATCACCGGTACGTTCTGGGCTGTTACGGGCGAATTCACCCGCTGGGGTGGACAAATCCTCCAGCTATTTGGCGTTCATGCTGAAGAGTGGGGTTACTACAAGCTGATCCATCTGGAAGGCTCTCCCCTTACCCGCATCGACGGGATGATGATCCTCGGCATGTTCGGCGGCTGCTTTGCCGCGGCACTGTGGGCCAACAACGTTAAATTACGTATGCCGCGCAGCCGTATCCGCATTATGCAGGCGATTATCGGCGGGATGATTGCCGGTTTTGGCGCGCGCATGGCGATGGGTTGCAATCTGGCGGCCTTCTTCACCGGCATTCCACAGTTTTCTCTTCATGCCTGGTTCTTTGCGCTGGCAACCGCCATCGGCTCCTGGTTCGGCGCACGCTTCACGCTACTGCCCATATTCCGTATCCCGGTCAAAATGCAGAAAGTCTCCGCTGCCTCGCCGCTGACGCAGAAGCCGGATCAGGCGCGCCGCCGTTTCCGTCTGGGGATGCTGGTCTTTATCGGCATGATCGGCTGGGCGCTGCTGACGGCGATGAACCAGCCAAAACTGGGGCTGGCCATGCTGTTCGGCGTGGGTTTTGGTCTGCTGATTGAACGTGCGCAAATTTGTTTCACCTCGGCCTTCCGTGACCTGTGGATCACCGGTCGCACCCATATGGCGAAAGCCATCATCTTCGGGATGGCGGTGAGCGCTATCGGAATTTTCAGCTACGTGCAGTTAGGCGTGGAAGCGAAGATTATGTGGGCTGGCCCGAACGCCGTTATCGGCGGTCTGCTGTTTGGTTTTGGCATCGTGCTGGCGGGCGGGTGTGAAACCGGCTGGATGTACCGCGCCGTGGAAGGTCAGGTGCACTACTGGTGGGTAGGTCTCGGCAACGTTATCGGCTCCACTATTCTGGCATATTACTGGGATGATTTTGCCCCGGCGCTGGCAACCCGTTGGGACAAAGTGAATCTGCTCGACACCTTCGGCCCGCTGGGCGGCCTGCTGGTCACTTATCTGCTGTTGTTTGCCGCGCTGATGCTGATAATCGGCTGGGAAAAACGTTTCTTCCGTCGCACCGGGTTAACCCCTGCTAAGGAATCCGCATGAAAAATATCGTTCCTGATTACCGTCTTGATATGGTCGGTGAGCCCTGCCCTTACCCGGCCGTCGCCACGCTGGAAGCGATGCCGCAGTTAAAAAAGGGAGAAATTCTGGAAGTGGTGAGCGACTGCCCGCAATCCATCAATAATATTCCGCTGGATGCGCGCAATCACGGCTATACGGTGCTGGATATTCAGCAGGATGGCCCAACAATTCGCTATCTGATTCAGAAGTAATCATTTGCCGGATGACGGCGCAAGCGCCTTATCCGGCCTGTATGATGAATTCAGCAGGTCTGGCTAAACCTGCATGGACATCATATGACCATGTATTTTTCATAAACGACAAAGATCGTCCAAGAGCGCACTAAATAACAGATGGTTAGAGTCGTCGAAAACATCAGTCGTCTAAGTTCACCTTAGAACGAGTGCTGTTTTATGTCCCACTCATGCCCCATCACATCACCGGACAATCATAAAACGCACCAGTTCATGCATCGTTGTAAACTCGCCAGCGGCTGGCAACCATTCTATATTCGCACTATCGAACGATCGCCAGCTGGCCGAGACCGGCATACATAAATGCCGCTTGAGCACTCAACTCCTGATCTTTGCAGTGGAGATTTGGGGGTTAGGTGGTACAATCACATGGAGTTCAACTATTTAAAGCAATTGATACTAATGAATAAAAATAGTTTTAGATTCGATATTAATGCGCTTCGTGCGTTTTCAGTCATTTCTGTAATGATTTTCCATTTTTTCCCCAATGCCCTTCCTGGCGGTTTCTTGGGAGTCGATGTTTTTTTTGTGATCTCTGGATTTTTGATGACATCAATTATTGTAAGAGGAACAAATAGTAATAATTTTAGCTTCTCTTCATTCTATGCGGCGAGATCCAAAAGAATAATACCGGCACTTGTTTTTGTGTGTTTGATGGTTTTGTTTTCAGGATTCTTTTTTCTAACCCCTCCAGACTACTCATCGCTGTCTGAGCATGTGCTATCTTCAATTCTGTTCATATCCAACTTTAATTATTATCTTGAAGCTGGTTACTTTGATTCAGAATCACATTTAAAATGGCTGCTTCATACTTGGTCGCTTTCGGTAGAGTGGCAGTTTTACATTATTTATCCAATAATACTATATGTGATCTGTAAGTCATTTGGAAAATCATCGATAAATAAAACAATAGTTGTAATGTTTGTTTTATCCCTTATAGCATCAGTTTATATTACGCGCATTAACCCTTCTCAGTCTTACTTCATGATTCATACGCGAGCATGGGAGATGTTAGCTGGAGGTATTGCGTATTCTATTGGCGATAAGCTTACTGATATTAAGAATGGCAAATACCTTTCTTTATCATTATGGTTTGTATTGATTGGTTCTCTTTTCTTTATAAATAGCAGCATAGCGTGGCCAGGATACATGGCAGCGATTCCTGTAATGTGTGCTGCGCTATTAATAGCGATCAATAAAAACTTTTCTATATATGAGTTAAATTTTGTTAAGATTACCGGTCTGGTGTCTTATTCCCTGTACTTGTGGCACTGGCCTGTATCAGTTTTTATTTATCGTTCAACTCTGTCTGATGATGTTATGGAAGGTATGTCAGGAATGGTTTTATCTTTTGGTTTGGCGTATCTAACTTACAAATTCATTGAGAGATTACCAGAAAGGATATCTGCCGATTCGTTAAAAAGAGCATCGGTGATAGTATCATCTTTAGTTCTTACTTCACTGGCGTCTGTCTATGTTTACAGAACTGATGGAGTTTCATCTCGATACCCCGTTAGCACAGCAGAGCTTGCATCTATTACTGATGCATATAAATATTTTGATTTTGCTAATAATATGCGTGGTGGGGTGTGTCACAATGTTGACACATCAAAAGACGTTGACTACTTCATTAAACATTGTTTTTCAAAGTCCAAAACAAATATATTCTTATATGGAGATTCATACGCCGCTACTCTATATCATGGATTACAAACACTAGCAGCGAAAGACAAGGACATTGGAATTGCACAAATAACATATGGTAATGGCTCGCCTTTCTTTGATGTAGATGGTGATACATCTGTACAATTTCGTAACGTGAAGGATGCCAATGAGTTCAGATTAAGGGCATTAAAAGCCATTAAGCCTGAAATAGTTCTAATTTCATGGAGATATGACGGTCCAAATGCAATACACAACAAAAAAGATGCACTTGCGTCAATAGAGAATACTATTGAACGAATTAAGGATGTTTCACCATCATCAAAAGTGGTTGTTCTTGGCCCAACCCCAGGATGGAACAATGGGATTATCAACATACTGTTAGAGTATTCAAAGAAATACAATACTGAGCCACCATACCGTACAAAATTTGGACTTGCGTTTGACTCAAAGAAATGGGATTCGTATTTTTCAAAGCATTTAAAAAATGCGAAATACATCTCAAGCTATAATGAATTGTGCAACGATGATGGATGCATGACAAGAACAGGCCCAACACCAAAAGAACTGTTGTATGTTGACTATGGTCATTTATCACAAAACGGCAGTGATTTCCTGATTGGAAAAATAAGCAATCAGATTATAAATTAACGAAAGGCGCCATTGCGGCGCCTTTTTTCAAACTATGTTACCTACACCATCTTTCCACGCGCTCCCTGTCCATGTGATCGCATACCCAAGCGTTGTATCCAGTATTTGCGCTCCGGCATCTGCGGGGTTTAGTGTAGGTCTAGTCAAGGTGGTATAGCTTGGTATCCTTAATGGTTTTAGTGCATGGATAACATTGTTGTATGACGTAATGTTCCCATAATATCCTGATACTACATGGATCTGAGAGAATCGATAACGCAATGTTGTGCCATTATCAGAACCAAGTGACAGAGCAGCATCCCTGAATGGGCGAAGATAACTATTGCTTCCCGACGAAAAAAGAATACCAAGTCGTAAAGCATTAGCTGTTCCAACACAAATATAATTTGCAGAAAACAGTCTGTCATATGTTGCAGGCATGCTTCCGTCAACATTAGGTATCGTAATATCCGCGCCGGCCCCTGTGCCAAGTCCGATATGGTTACCAACTATGATCAACCTACCTGTGAGGTTGGTCATATAAAATGTACCTGCTTCTCCATATACGCTAAGAAAGTTTACATTCGCAACTCTATTCACATACAGATTACCAACACGTATAGCTCCAAGAGCAAAAGAAATTTTGCTCCCGCGTCCATCCTGCCATTCTTTTGGAAAACCATTAACTGATGTTGTTCCACTACCGGAACCAGCGGTAGCGTAATCATTCATCCTGTTTTCAGGTGTTTCGTAAGAGTTTATGGCAGCGTCAAGGTAAACGCCCCGGATAACAAAGTTTGAGAAAAATAGATCCGATGTACCAGTACCACCCCATATCCAGTTTTCTGCATAACCATTACTGCCTCGAGGATATTTTGTCCCATCCCTGATATCTCGATCCGTTCCTTTCAACCTTAACCCATAAGAGCTGATCGCGCCCTCCATTTGAGAAGGTTGCGTTGGATCCATAGGCCACAGAAAGAAATTATCGAATGATAAATCGCACATGCTTTGACTGTTAATACGTCCTTCAATATTAAACGTATTACCAGAACCGTTATTCTCATTAGAACGAGAACAATCAAGAAGTATCGCATCTTTATCAAAATAGCCAATAACTGCCGTTCCTGATAGGTTTAATCCTGATACAGCAGGAACGAACACCCCGTATGAAAAACACCCAACCGCCCCCGGATCATCTGCGCCAGTTAGTGATGGTGCTTCATATGTGCCATCCGTTCTTTTACGCCATCCCAGAAGCAACACATTATTTATGGAGATGCCGTGATCGCAGCAACATAACCCCGCACTAATTCCCGGGTCGTCACTTCCCTCGATAACATCAGTCAAAATATGAGTTGCAGGCTCACCTTTTAAATTGAAGCGGGTAAAGCCGGGATCGCTCAAAAGGGTTTCAATGGTAGTAGCTTCGTGACGCATACTGTGAGAACGCACGGTAATCGGTTTTGCACCACTAATGGTGGTATTCCTCGGAATCATCCCCCACTCGATATCAAAATCACCAGCAGGGAAATGACAGTTTCTACCGGCATTCTCATCTAAAAACGCCTGGATTTCTTCTTTTGTTGCGCCGCTTCCACCCGTGAAATACACGTCATAAGAAAGTCTTTCAGCTACTGTAATGTCTCCATATCCCACCAGTTCAGCACCTGTAGAGTCAGATAAGCTGGATAGAGAAGCCTTTGAATCAAGCGCTCCTTGGACAGTGGTGTTATTCCCATTACCGTCTTTAGCACCCACCTCAGTCGCACCACTAGGCAAGCCTAACTGAGACAGAATATCGTCGTTTAATTGCACCCAGTTTGACAGGTCTGTGGCTGGTGATGCGGATAAACACAGCGAATAACCAAGATCAGTTCGTTTTGCTATATCACCTTCCTGCGCATCAAGTGCAAGCATGCTAGCCTGGCTATTGACGACAAAAATCTCAGATAGGGCTACAGCGGGGATCATGGAAACTGGTATCTTTCCTTCTGAGTCCAGAACTGCAATTTCTGATAGTGGTTTTACCGATGCATCACCGTCATCATCAAATACCGGGAATGATAATGCCCTACCTGATGACCCAGGTAGGGCAGTTAGCGCCTCTCCTGTAGGAACATGCAATGAGCTATTAAAGACGGCTTCTGCCGCACCCTCGGCTGTTGATGCGGACTGAGCGGCGGATATAGCATCATTGTTAGCGCTCGCTGCGGATTCACCTGCCGCAATAGCCGCAGAATTAGCTGAGGATGCAGAAACGCCAGCTTTATCAGCAAACTCTTTAGCCTGCTCTGCATAGTCCGGTGCTGACTCGAGTTTATCCGCATAGATTTTACTCTGGGCCGCTGCGACTTCAGCGATAGATGCGTATTTTTGCGCCTTTTTTGTTTCTGAAATACTCATTTTTATCCTCAGTATCCAATCGCGAAATAGCCCGCTGATTCGCCACTTACATATGCTGGGTTGGTACGGTTTACAGCAATAGCCTTAAACCCAGCCCTGGTTGTCTCTCCAATTGCCAGAGCCCAAACACAAACAGAATTGAATCCAGATGTGATTGCCGTTGTTTCCACCAAAAACACACCTAAACATGCTGTTTTAAATGGCGAATCAAACGTTCCTGTCGCGATTCCATCAGTTCCCGATACGGTGGTTGTTCCTGTTTTTATGACAGCGTTAGGAAAATTAAATGACCCTGATGAGGATGAAGGGTTGGAGCTAAAATAGGACATATCGGGTATCTGACCAGCTTCATTTCCAACGTTTCTATATGCAGATGAACCGAACTCCCTTGTTATGTTTGCGCCGTCGCAGTATATTTTCTCTACAGTTCCTGTTGGCACCGTAATACCCGACCCGGATTGAGTCCTGTAGGTTATGTTGTAATTCCCGGTGCAATTATTAACAATGGTCCATGATTTCATCCATGATGGAAATATCAGGCTTATATTTGCCGTAAGAGTCCCACTTAGGATGATCCTGTCCTTTGACGATTGAAGAAATGTCAGAGTAACGCTGGATGAAGATAATCCCGAGATTGAACTGACTCCGTAATTCATTATCGGAACCCAGCCAGTGGTTACCGATGGAACTGATTCTGGGGATACTGTGTTACCTTCAACCAAATTTAACCAGGATCCAGTCCCATTTGTTGCAGGTAAAATAGCTCCTTTCGGATACCCACCGATGGATGAGGAAAAGTCACCACTGAACTGATAACCCATTCCTGCATCAGTCCACTGCTCTTTTAGACTCAACGCATACAAAATCCCGTTAACGTCCCTTCCTGACGGAGGAATCCCACCCGCACTTAGCGGTTGCATCGTTATTTCTGGAAATCCCTTGTCGTATGTGGCTACTCCACCACTATCTGATGATGAGCTCGAATCTGTGGATATTTGATTTTTAAGTCCATTTACTCCAAAGGCCTTTAGGGTCCTTGCCGGAATGTCTGATGAGTTCATATCACACCTGCTGAACAATATTTACGGTAACCCCAACAGGGGCGGGAAGTGCACCAGAACTTTGCACTATCGCCAGTTCTGATATGGAAAGGGGGAACTCGAATACATAACTCATAACCATGTCGCCATCGTTTCTGACATAGCAGCGACCACTCTCACCAAACATGAACATCAGCAGCTTGTTGAGTTGTGGAATGGTGCAGTCAGAGGTGTTTGCCGCAGCCTTCATCATGATTAGCTTGCGATAAGCATCATTCGTGAGAGTTACTGTTGAGGTGAGAAGCTCGCCGGAATAAAAAGGTGCCTGGTTAAAAGGTTGTGGGTCATCAACCACCGGAGGCTCTGAAGACGCTTCATTGAATCCGAAATAAATCTGGTTTTCTGTCACCGTCAGCTGCCTGCTGACAACCACGATTTTTCCCCACACATCCAGACCATAGGTGTCTGCCGTCTCGATGTTCCATATCACGTCATAGAAATCATCGAGAAAGCCTTCGATACCTACGGCTTCATTGAACGAGTAAATCAGGGATTTGAGTTTCGGGCTGTCGGCATATTGCGTCAGGATGGTATCCGCGACGTTTATCATGCCAGTGTCACCGAGATATTTGATGCATCAAGTGTAGGCACTTCGTCTATGCCAAAGGATGCAGAGGTTTGATAGATCGTTCCGTCACGGCTGATGGTGATGCTGAAGATATCGACGTTATCACTATCGATATCCTGAACTCCGGCATAGTAACGACCGGCATAAATGGTTGATCCAATACGCGCTCTTGTTCCGCCATCCTCGCCATTGAAAGAGCTAAGGATGGCGGATCTAACTCCGTCAACGATGTCACCAGGAAGGGCGTTATTGTCAGCCAGTTCTACCTTGAAATAGACGCTTACCGCTGAGGGTGTTTGCCACTTGATTTCGTATTCAGGATACGGCTGAACGTAGTTGTCATCGTCAACCACCGTGTACGTGGTGTTGCCTACCATCGAAGGCCCGGGTGGTAGTTTCTGCCAGATTGCCTTTGCGATATCTTCCGATGTACCACCGTACACGCACACATAGAGTGAATGTGGCTCCAGCGAGACGTCAGTGAATCCCTTCGTAACAGTCAGTCCTGTGTTGTTCTGCGTTACGTATGCATCAGTAACGCCACTGACCGCCAGCACATTTGCGTATACTGCCCCGAGTTGGTTGTTGGAGTTACCCGCAACGGACTGCTTCCTGCGATATTCAAAGTTTGCCCGGCTTTCTACCTCGTTGCCCAGCACGCCAGCTGTGGCATTCGTGATTCCTGACCAACCCTGGATTGCGCGGTAAATAGTGTTAAGCTCCCCGATTGGGCAGGCTATTGCGCCAGTTGCCTGATTCTGAAACACGACATCGACAGAACCAGATGACGGAATGACGGCATCAGCCAGTGAGTAGTAAAGATAACCACTTTCATCCTGTGCAATGCTGTTTGCCGGGATAACCGTTCCGACAAGGCCGGTGCAGGTTGCCGTCACCGTTGTACCAATAGCCGCGATACGGTCAATGAAGTAAATCTGCCCGATCGCATCCTGCATACGCCCTTCTGCAAAGTCAGGGTTAATCTGGTTAACCAGCCATGCCAGATTGTCATTCTTGTCTCCGATGATTGCCGTATCGCTCATGGCAATCTGTCCCTGCGGAGTCGTCAGACTCTTACCCATCCCTCCGCCCATGGCGGTATCAAGGTCAGTTAATCGCCCGTTGAGAATGTCTATCTCATCAGGAACGGCAATGCCGGTAGCGGAAAACGTGACAGAGGGGACGGCTGTGCTAACTGTTATTTCAGCCATTTGTTACCTCAGAATTGGATTGTGGCCTGAACGTTGTTCGTGTCTGTTATGGTCATAACGCCTGATGCAAGGCGATCTGCTTTGCCAACGGTAGTGGTGCAGAACGCTGACTGGACGTAAGGGAGTTTTTTCGCCTCGGTTGCCATCTTGGTATTGATGAGCTGAGTGCCAGGCCAGTGACCGAGAATGCGCTCGTAATACGGAATACCCAGCGTGGTGTCATACCAGGGCTCACCAAGGAAGGTTGAGCAGGAACATGCTACGTCCTGAGCTACTGCATATGGATTGGCTGTGATTGCCATGCTTCCGGTGTCGTCTAGTGTGATGTCCCACTGGTCAGTCAAAAGTAGTGATTTGGTGAGCATGTAAACTCCGGGCAATAAAAAACCCGCCGAAGCGGGTTAAGGTGTTGGCGTTCCAGATGTTCCAGAGCCTGGCTCTACCCCTGAAGTTCTGTGTCCGATTAGGGAGATGCTTCCTGCCTGGAAATCAACATCAGAAGTAACTTTATTTTTAAAGTGCGCCGTCCCGCCATAGCTACCCTCGCCCTGACCAACCTGCCCATTAAGAAGAATCTCTGGTGCATTTATCTCAGCTCTGCTTTCTGCGTTTATGGAAATAATGTCTCCATTTACGTTAACAACCAGCGGCGAGACGATGTCGATTCCATCATTGGCGAACTTCACATACTGACTTGGATCTGCGTTCAGCACTCCGCCGAGATAGATGGCGTCTGAGTAACTGTGAGTGCGATTCGACCCGGGCAATGCAGATTGCTTTGTCTTCTTCACAGCTGTGATATCACGATCGCAAATGGCTATCAGACCGATATCACCCTCCACTGGAGGCATAATCACCGCGCTAGCACCACGCTGTAATCGCCATACCGGAACGCCGTGAATCACCGAGTTCGGAATGAGGTCTCCACCTCCAGTGAACCCCTCCACCATTGGCTTAACTGACACGACTTCTCCGGATTCATTAACCGAAGTTACGATCGCCAACGTGATGAATGATTTCCCCATCAGAAATTGATGCATCAGGAATTGCTGAGAGTTGGCATCGGTTGCCGTGTCCTGAGGCCGCGTAGTAAATAAATTCATTACTGCCTCACCGTTAGCTGTCCGATTGAAGCCCACACGATGGTTGCCCACGGAGCGCCTTCAGTCCATGTCGAAAGATGGTGAATTGCGGACTGCACCGTATAAACACCACTGCCGTTTGGTAGAGAGGTTTCTATCTGCACCTTGCGGCCTCGCAAAATCAGATCGCTGTACTGGCACTGGAAGTTAATCCCGTAATTACTGAATACCGGATATCCAATTAAACCGTGCTCTGGTGATATGAGAGGTATTGTGTCGTCGATGCTTCCACCCTGCGGCCAGATGTAAATAGCCCCAAGCCGGAAGTCAATCTCGATACCGGCCGCATGAGCGCACTGCTGAATCTGAGCTATCGGGTTGCCTTCGAAGTAAGGATTTTCAAGCTTCGCCAGAACGCCGTTGTTAACTACCGTATAGCCGATGCTTGCGGCTATAGTCGTGATGATTTCAGCAACACTTGCAATACCTTCCTTCGAGAAAGGCGGTGCAGTGATTGACTGATCGAACCCGGTAGAAAAGGCGCTGATTATCAGTGGCGCATCTGGCATCTGGTTGAGGTCGGCAAAGCAGTTAGTGATAGAGCCGAAGAATACCGGCCTGTCATCCGCCCATACCTTCATCATGTTCTGCTTGGCACCGTTTAACTGGATTCCCTTGTAGCTCAGGAGAGCCATATTTTCGATGCTCAGACCAAACACCCTTGCTTCCAGTGTCGTTCCCGATATCCCGCCGTAAGCACCTATCTCTATTTCTGCCTTGATATTGTCGATGGTCAGAATGTTGTTTCCTGACTCATCGAAAGCACCGTCTTTCAGCGTGAACTGAAATTTCAGCGTTCTCTTTTTGTAGGTCATGCTGCCATCTCATCTGCCGTGGCATAGAACAGCTTGAATCGCGTTCCAAGCTCGTCATAAACAGGGTCAAGACTTCCTTTGGTATCAGCGAAGAAAAGCTCCCCCTTAAAGCCTAGATAGGGGTAGCGGACTATCTTGTTGCAGTTATGGCAAAGAACGCCTTGAGCTATCCACAAATTATCTAAACCAACGTCGATAAACAGTCCTGTAGAGCGCTGTACGATGCGCAGGGTGACTGACTGACCATCAAGGTTAACGCTGACTTCCTGAGCCTTGAGTGGCTTGAGAGAAATGTTCTGCATCAGGATAACCCCGCTACCAGTTCATCCACCGTTGTCGCAAGGTTTTTGATAGCTGACGTTGCCGCACCATTGATGGCGCTTGTCGCACCTGAAGTTGCATTGCTAACGGCATTCGTTACGGACGTGACGACTGTTGTTGCAGCACTGGATACTGACTCTTTTAGGCCAGTTAGTGCGCCTTTGACATCTTCAAGCGTTGAGTTGGTGGCTGTTGAGTTTGCCTTCTCCGTAACGACGCTGGCTGCTTTGCTTGTGCCGTTTGATGTGGTGTTGCTGTTTGCAGTGGTGCTCGTCAGGGTAACTTCAGCCTCCTGCAAAACAGCCTGGAATATGGCTTCCACCGTCAGAAGGGTCACATCGCGATCTGATGTCCGGTAATTGTATCGAATCAGATCATAGTCTTCGTATGTCGTGTCCGGAGTTTCGATATCGTACACCTGCGCATCAGCAACCATCGCATCCAGCGCCGCCAGCATGTCTGAGCGACTCGTCAGCGTGAAGTTTGTCAGGTTGGGGATGCTACCGCTAAATCCCGTCCATCCTTCCAGCGTAAACAGCACCCGGATAATTGGTGGCCGCTTTACCTTGTTAAAGCTGCTGTAAGAGCCCTGCTCAATTGGAGCCGACACCACTGATGCATCAGCCCCATACTCAATTCCAAGGAATGAGGAAGGAGACAATGCCCTTAGGCCTGATTTCAGGTAAATCCCGTAACCAGGCGAAAGGGTACTGTTGATTATGGAAAAGATGTTGCCGCTGTTTATCGCGCTGAGTAGCGTTGTTTCGTTCAGTGAAAAGGCCATATTATCCCTGCCCTGACATCGCTGGATTCACCAGGCGGTTTCTCTGAAGGTTTCTCTGGATATCAGCACCCAGAGCATTGGCATTGCCTGCCGATGTCTGCATGTCGATTTTGCCGATATTGATATTGGTCTGGCTTCCGGCCGCCGCTGGCATGTTGCGTGATGCAGATGAGCCCGCTCCTAACTGAATGCCGCCCATGATGTCAGATGAGCTGATGTAGCCCTTACCGTTCTCATGGTCGACAATGCCCTTCATCAATCTGGCAATTGTCGCTGTGTCTCCTGAATCAAGAACCTCGTTAGCACCTTTTCCTGTCGCTTTGGTCAGCGCAGAAATATAGGCGTCGACGTTGTTATTGTCAGATGCAGGGGCGTAGGTTTTTACGATTGATGAAAGGGTGTTTATGCCACGCTTGAAGTACAACTGCAGTTGCTTGTATAGTGCTGCAACACCATGCTGCATTGACTCGAACACCGCGAATCGACCGCCTTCACCACCTTCAAGCGTCGCTCCAGCCTGCCCGGCATAGTTCAGGTTTCCGGGGTTGTTGTTGCGGATGCCACGAGGCGCTGATTTGTAGCCATCACCACGGGGAAGCTCAATGCCTGTTTTGTCGAATATCCAGTCGTGTAACTGCTTGCCCCACTCAGTAGTTGTGTCTGTTCCTGCGCTTCCATTCAGGAAATTGGTAACCGGGTTGTCTGTAAGCCATGAGTATTTCTTCTCAAGTTGCTCGGCGTATTTCTGGAGCTCTACCAGACCAGCAATCATGCTCACGCGACCAAGCGCAGTGAGAGCACCCCTGACGCCACCGATTGAACTGGTCATGCCTAACAGCCACTTCCCGCCTACAAACACCAGAAGCAGTTTTAGAGCGTTTTCAAGACCACCAACAGCATCAACTACCTTATTGATCTCATCCGCTGTGTCAGAGAAGAATTTGCTTATTTCTGGTCCGTGAGTACTAATCCATATCCCGAACTTCTCAATCAGGGGAATGAGTTTCTCGACATACGGAATCAGCGCTTCGTACAGCACCTGAGACGCTGCAGCAAAGTTCTGCTTCATCTGCTCCAGACGGCGGTTAAACTCCAGCGCCTTTCTGGTTGCTTCATCGGTAGCCCGGGATATCTTCGCAAACCGATCTGCATCCTGAACCAGCGAACCGTTAGCAAGCCCCTGCTGAGTAGCGTTATCGAACCCAAACATGCCACCAAATCTGCGCTGAGCATCTTTGCTCAACTTGCCCCAGTTACTGGCAATCTTGCGCATGATTTTTTCGGCATTGTCGTTCTGGTAATCGAAGTTAGCGCCTGTAGCACCGGCAAATGACGCGAGGGCACCAAAAAGCGGATCGTCCTGTCCTCCACCGGTACGAATGTTTGTCAGCGTCTTCTGGAAGTTACCCAGCGTGCCTGCCATACGTTCTGCAGTAGAGCCTGCTGCCGCCGCCGCCCTCTCCCATCCATCAAGAGACTTAGCCGAGATTTCCAGAGCACGTGATTCAATCCCCAACCGCATCAAATCCGATGTCATGTTGGTGATGAATGTCTTAATGCCCTGCGCCGATAAAGTGACACCTACCAGCGCAAGTAATTCTGTTCGGATTGAGCCAAAAAATGAGGCCGCCCTTTTACCTGCGGCCTCCATGTCTTTAGCTGTCTGGTCAGCATTCTTTCTGGTATCGTCCAGGCCTTTTTTTACTTCTGTCTGGCCTTTCTTGAATCCGGAAGAGTCAAGACCAAGAGTGACTACCAGTGAGTCAATAATCGTTGGCATCAGCCATTCTCCTGAGCCCTGTTGATGACCATTTGGTTGTAATTGTCGACTGTGATTATCTCAAGCCACCACCATAAATCCTCTACGCCAAGCGTTGTGCTTAGCTCTGTCAACGAGCATTTACCCGCCGACAGAACCGTCGCTATTGTTTTAGGTACGTTGGCATAGTCGGTCAGGCCAGCGATTTGCTGACCCATTACCGGAGGGATGTCTAACTGGCGGCGGCGGTCAAAAAATCGACGTGCAGCTTAAAGACTTCACCGCGAAGTTTCAGGCGAGTCATAACTTCTTCAGTGTCATCATCAATCAGGTTGCGCTTAACGCTCTGATTGGCTGGGTCTGGAACGGCCTGAACACACTTCATCAGCTCGTCCAGGAGAGGCCGTGCATCCTCTGGAGGGATTTTAGCCACCATTTCGAGGCCGACCTTCGCCATGCCTGCCATACCCATATCTGAAAAGTTATCCGGAAGATTAACGCCGTTTTTAGCCATTGCCAGCCCGGCACGAATTGCCCACCACTCAGCCTGAGTAGCTGACATTTCGCGAATGTAGAAAACCTTCCCATTGTCACGGCCTTTGTCTTCGACGGTGTAGAAAATCTCTTTGCGTGCCATGTTAGTCCTTATGGGTTATAAGCTTCGCCAACACAGTTCTCCCAGTTGATCTGGAAGGTCATCGCCTGCAGTACGCGCTGCGCATCAGGGATGGCTTTTGCGCGTTGCAGAATTCCGTTGGTCAGAGTGAACTTGCGACCAATCGCCGGGAGGATGATTGTTGCGTTGCAGCGGAATACTGCCTTTGAGGTCAGAGACGTCAGCTGCCAGGTCTCGAACAGCTCACGAGATGGACTGTCAGGCATGATTGTGATCGTCTGCAGATACTCACCGAAAACGAAACCGCCAGAGAGCTTGCCGTCAGCGCCACGGACGGAAACCGCCATTTCTGTATCACCCAGAGCAAACATCGCGTCCGCTGCGTATCCCTCCAGCGTTTGAGCGCTGGGGAAGAGGTTGGTAACAGTGAGGGCAAAGATTGAATCAGCGCTTGTAATAGTGTTGGACATTTATTGCACCTCAATGCTTGCAAGAGTGATTTTCTGTACGCAACCACCGTCGCAGTACCACAGGGTCATGCTCGGGCTTGTGCGCTCCTGACGCTGCGTAGGGGTTGCGTCTGCGATATACAGGTAGTAACCCTTGGCAATCAGAGATGGCGAGATGTCAGCGCCTACGGCATTCTGAATCTCGGAAATCTGAGAGCTGGACAGCGTTACTCCCGTACGGATGCCACCAAAGGTGATGCCCTGATTCAGAGTGTCGGAGAAGGACGCCTCGATGATCGCCTTGCCGCGTGCGTTGTACGGAATGCTGCGGTTGGACTGGAACAGCTCGATAGCATCCTGCATCAGATTGGCATTCAGCCAAATCTGGAAGCAGAAGGAGTCAAACCACTTGAAGTCACCTGTAATGGTGCCATCAGCCCAGTAACGGGTATCGTAGTTATTCGCCGTGTAAGCGCCGTAGAAGTTGTAGCCGTTAGCAATCAGCGCATCGTAATTTGCTGATGTGGTTACTTCCGGCAGCAGACCACCGAGTGAGCGGAACTTGAATGGCACGCGGCCTTCCTGACGGTCGAAGTCAAGAGATGCTGCATAACCAATAACGTTAGCTGCGTGAGTCTGGTCACCGAACACCGGTACGACGTTGGAATAGTCGAAAGTGCTGATGATTTTGTACGCCAGCGTGTCAGTTGAGCCGGATACCAGTGCTGATTCTTCCAGCGTGAATGGCACGTAGCCGAACCGGTAATTCTGTCCGTTAACCCAGGCAGAGAAGTCTAGCGCCTCTTGCTCAGTCGGCGTGAAGGATGTAGTGAAGATTGCCCAGTTCTGAGAGCTATCAAGCACTGACTGCATCGCCGTAGTGACTACTGCAGCATCTGCGCCCTGAGACAACTGAGCGCCGGTAGCTGCTGTCAGTTTCAGACCAGCGGAAAGAGTTCCTGCTGCGTAGGTGATAGTGCTCGCCGCGCCATCTGTCGCACTGGTGATGATGAAGCGCTTCTGAGTGGTGTCGTACTCCACCGTTACGCTGGAGCCGATACCTGTTTCGATAAGGTCAGCAGCCATGGCAAAGCTTGTTGCCGTACTCAGGTCGATACTGGCTGAGGTGTGCGCAGTGCCGTCAACGGTCAGTGTCAGTACACCACTCAGCAATTTAAGCTGGTCTAACGTTACGGCCGCCATAGAGCCTGAGCGCAACCATGCTGCCGCTGCTTCCGGGTTAAATCGCGCAAACAGCAACGCGCCCGGTGTCTTGGTGGAATTGTCGTAGCCATGAAAATACACTTCAGCCATGCTGAATTCAGCCGATGCACTACCGAAATAGGCCGCTACGTCTTCTTTGTTCGTGAATGTGATAACACTCCCCACCGGAGCATAAGCGCTGTCGGTAAGGATAAGGCCATTCAAGTCAAGCGCTGAACCGCCAGCAGGCAAAACGCCAGGGTTAATCTGGACGTCATTTCTTAATGGGATTGCCATTTATTAACTCTCCGGAGGGTATTTTAAATCTGCGGCAATAACGCCGACTGTAATGCTGTCCATGAAGTCCTGGCGCGTGGTAACAGACGGGTTGAATTGCCCGATGAATTCCATCGTCCAGCGGCCTTCGTATTGTTGCTCGCCGTTTATCATCGTTGTCTGATGAGGGTCTGAGCAGTAAAGAGGAGTGATGACATTGCCATTCTGCCTGAACCACTCACAGGCAAAGTCTGAGCGGATTAGCGTGCCGATGATTGCAGCGTTATCCGCTGCGCTCTCACCGTAACAGTCAATCTGACAAGGCCATTGAGTGCTGCGCTGGTTGAGTTGCTTACCTTCGCCATACACGCCGTTATCGTCGTATTTGATGCGGTTTGTAGACAGTCCTATCTGCTTCAATGGCGTCATGATGATGAAGTCATGAAGTGGCATTGGTGTGAGGTTCTGTTGACCTACCAGTACGTTGTCGATGGTGAGGCCGGTGATATCCATCAGAAACGCCTGCAGCGCGATGCGCAGGTCAAGCTCGGTGATGTCTACTGTGGCTGTCATGGCGACCTCTGCAGGTTAACAATCACTCGGCACCAGTCAGGCCATAACTCAGGAACCTTCACCACCAACCACTGCTGACCGTTAACGATAAGAATGTCGCCACCCTTTTGATCTGGTCGGTTAATGCCGTTGAAGTTGCCATTCAGATATGCACTTTTGAGGATGCCCTGAATGTTGATAGCATCAATCTGACGTAGGTCTGTGGACGATAGCTCCTGCATCTGCACTTCAACATCAACGTTGCTGTACGTCTGCTCTCGCTTTCCACCAGGTAACGTAGTGAAACCGGTATTAATCCGGAATACTCCATTTACGTTGGGGTTTATTGCTCTCGTGGCGCTATTGGCTATGCCTCTCAGGTTCATACGCCATCCTTAATGTCGTAATCGACGCTGTTTAGCATGTGTCCAGACCATATCAATGGTTTGTCTGAAGCACTTCCCCTTACACCATTAGCTACATCAGCCCTGGCTGCCTGCACATCACTGAATTTGATCTCGTGATGATTGTTTCCAAACCTCTCTCTTAGGAGAACGGTTACAGGACTAAGCGGGGGCTCTGTAAGCTCGCGAATTGAATCTTGCAACTGTGATTTCATATGCTCACCCATCAGAGAAAGAGACTTTCTTGCATCATAGTTAGAAGCAATCGCTATCTTGGCGAAGTCATCTCCCCATTGCGGTGAGCTTGCTGAAATCATATTTCTGAAATACGGCCTTGGTGGCTGTCCATTAGCTGGATTTCCCCACTCCGCAGCGGCAGCAGCCAATGCTACCTTTGTTCCATCTGGATAAGTTGCATTTTCCAGAAATCCCATGCGTAAGGTCATTGGCTCACCAAGCTTTTCCGCCAGTTCAGCAAGTTTCGCCTCTAAAGCTGCGCCACCACTAAACGTGGTCATGCTCACCTCCGGGTAACTGGCCTGCGGTAATAATGTCCTGGATAGAATGATGGTGATGCGCCAGGAACGTATTTAAACGTCCGGTAAGGAGCGGTAGCCTGCCAGTAAGCAGCGCCGTAAGGTGTCTGCAGATACCACCATGAAGATGGGCTTACAGGCACCTCACCGGTAGACACTGACACAGACCCTTCAGATGCACTCGCAACCCTGCCGACAAGTCCGGATGGCTTCTGACCACCCACACCTGAATTCAGGGCTGCAATGTGCGCCACGAGCATATTCAGATACACCGCACGCACATTCACATCGGTAACAGGACTGCAATCAGTGTTATCAAGGTAGACCGTTGCCTCAACGAAATACGCATTCAGCAGCGTGTCACTTACCGTGTTAAACTCGGGGTAACGCTCACGGAATGCGTTAATGTCGAAAACAACGATCGCCATGATTACTTACCGTCCGATTTTTCGATGCCAGGCATTGGCTTATCCTGAGGCAGTCCTTCAAGGCCAGATTTGACCTTGGCGTTTTCTGACGCTTTTGCCTGTGCGCTGTTGGCTTTTGCCTGAGCAAAGACCAGTTCATTCAAGACGTAAGGTTGCTCTTTATGAACTAAAAGCCACTTCTCGAATGCATCCTTGTCTACGCCATCGGTCAGACCATAACCGCCAATGACATTGGCAGAATTGGAGCCGTTCAGCGTTACCGTGTAGCCATCTTGCTCAACAATCAGGCCATTGGGAAGTTTGCAACCTACTACGATAGTCTCTGCCATGAATTAAACCCCGATCATGCTGGCGATACCCAGCGGTTGACGAATGATTGCACCCCATGTGCCGCCTGACTTCTTCTGCTTCCAGCTGGATTCTTCAACCACAACTGCGTGAGCACGCATCTTCTCGGTAAAGGCTGCATACGCCGTGTCCTGCTCTCCCAGGCGATCTGCAATCAGCTGAACGAGTTCCCCCGCATCAGTTGAGTATTCAACTGCAGTCTCAATTCGCAGATTAGGGAAGTTTTTCTTCAGCAGGTCAGAAACGTTGACGTTGTACATGTTGGTCTTGGTCAGGTTCACTTCCGCAGAAGGAGACATGGCAAGAGTCATGGAGTCAGTACGCTCAATCAGACCTTTGGTTTGAGAAACCAACTGGCCGTACAGCTTGACGATGTCGTCATAAACCGCCTGACCATCTTTAGTTGACCAGGTTACAGCGCCGCCAGTGCCGGTAGCATTTGGCGTGATTGATGCCGTCAAAGAAGGGTCATTCAGCAGACCATAGTTCATCAGACCGTCGATACCGAAGAAGTAGGACTTGTTCTGGAACTTATTCAGTACCAAAGCAGATGCTACGTTCAGTTCTGCCGCATAGCCGATACGTGCCGCGCCGTACATATCCAGTTCACGCTCACCCCAACGGGTGTGGGTCTGATAATGGTAAGACTGGCGAGGAACCCAGTTAACGTTAGCCGCGGTCATGCCGTTGTTGTTGAAGTCGCCATATGAGCTGGTCTCACCGGTACTTTCAACGATAGGGAACTGAGCAGTTAGGGTGGTCCAGTCGCCTTTCTTCACTTCGCCGATGATTTCTGCCGCTTTCATTGGGGTAACCAGAACTCGAATCAGCTCAGGGTCAACGTAATTGGTGAAGTACGCCGGGATACCTGCGTTGTTCGCAGTAACCATGGTCGGCTGAGCATCCATAGCCAACTGGAAGTTTTCTGCAAAGTCAGGCTTCAGGTAGTCTTTTGCGCCAGGCAGAATGATGCCGTATTTTCCGCTAGCAGCGGAATAGTGTTTCTGAAATTCGTTCATTACTTGCTCCAGGTGCTGATTTTGACCAGTTCGCCCACATCGCAAGCGCTACCAGCATAGAAAGGTGTTTCGACTGCGCCGGAAATAGTCGCTCCTGCTGCGCCAGTTTTAATGGTGCCGTCAGCAAGCACAGCGAAGATTTTCTGTCCGCGAGTTGCCGCAGTAGCGGTGCGCGCCCAGAAGTCGCCAGCGGTCATCAGGGTTACTTCACGTCCTGGCTGGATAAGCATTGATGACTCACCAAGCCACACGGTGATTGAAGCCTGACCATCTCGATGAACGAATCCGGATGGAGCGCCAGTGCCAGCATTTGAAGCCACACCGTCAACATCCCATGCAAATCGACCAACGGTCAGGCCATCTTCACCAGAAACTAATGCCGCCTCTCCGGCGAGGTAGGTTGCATGAGGGTTGGTGCTCGCGAAACCGCCTTCCACACCCGGAGCTGGATATTGATTAATTACACTCTGAAAACCTGCCATATTAGAAACCTCGTTTCAGTTTGCCAGCGGTCGGGAAAGCCTTCTCGAAGTCGCCGATAGATGCGGAATCCTGCGCAATGACAGGTCGTTTGTTGTTCTGCTGCTCGATAGCCATTTTGACCATCTTAGGGAAGGCCGAAGGATGAACTCCTTCGATATCCACCCCAGCCTGCTCAAGAGCAGTACGGTAGACATCATCAGCAGAGTCCATTGCAACGACATCGCCAATCAGTGGGCGCACAGCCTGCTCAGCTTCACGCACAGCACGGAAATCTTTGGCGGCTTGTTTGCGTGCGCTGTCAGCAGCTAAGCGAATCGCACTGTCCATTGCCGTTTTGGAGACTTTGTCGTCTTTTTTATCGTCTTCATCGTCTTCGTCTTCGGCTGGCTTTTTCTTTTTGTCATCGCTGTCTTCGTCATCTTCGTCGTCAGCGGTTTTCTTCTTCTCATCGTCCTTGTCGTCATCCTCGTCTTCAGCCGGTTTCTTTTCTTTCTCGTCTTCTTTTTCGGCCTCATCCAGCGCCAGAAGCGCCTTACGTACTTCAGCCTCCAAATCAGCATCAGCTGCCAGTAACGGCTTCAGCGTTGCGCGAATAATCGCGGCTTTACGTTTGCTCATGAGCATTAACTCCGGGGGTAATGAATCTGCGACCAATACGTCGCTTCCTGCGCGGCCTCTTTCAACCAGCGCTACGTGGTTCCCGATAATTTCCCGCATGATGCCGTCATACGGCTCTCCATTCGGTGTTACTCCGGGGGTCATGTCAGCGACGTATTGGTACGACGAAGACAATTCTTCCTGCTCTTCCGTCTCAATACCGGCTATTGCGGAGTCATCCCAAACTGATAAACCGTTTGTCAGATACGTTCCGTCAAAATCTGCATTTGAATGCGTTACGCCAACGCGATACTCGCGCGGTGGGTCGCCGGGGAAGTCAGGTGTATGGATTGATAAAAGTGGAATGTTGTTGAATGTCGCAGCGGCTTTCTTCAGTTCATCGGGGTGTCGCCATAACCGGTAAATCTTATCTGGCTCTAACCCGAGTTTTTCAGCGTCTGGAATCTCTCTCCCGAAGTAGGGACAGACATTCGCCTTGCTGATATTGCTTAACTTAACCTGAAGTCTGCCGTTGCCATCAAACGAGCGCACTGATGCGCGGTCAAATGCCAACCGTTCTACAGTCATGCTTAGTTCCGTTTAATTAGCGATTCTTGGGAGGGGGAAGTATCTTTCCTGATGTGCCAGCAGGTTTTTCTGGTTGGTATCCACACCCATTAATCTTTGTCATTGCTGGCATTCGACATAGGCAGCCGCGACCAATTAACCAGATGATTGGAATCCAGCCTATAGAGAGAATTCCGCCAACTATCGAAAAGCAAAGCCAGTAGTAATATGTCATTTACCCTCCAGTCCCGGAATGACCGGACTCCAGGTGCAACGGCAGTTTATTTCTTCTCCAGGCATCACCCATTTGCCATCCAGATACATTCCTTTGCTTAGCTCAAACACCTTTCCATCAGCTTTAACATGTGATGGCCTTGGCTCTTTGCCAGCATGTGAGTGCTTCCAGACGCCCTGAGTGATACCAAGGGATTGCTGCCTTGCTGCCTGCATTACTGAAGTTGCCTTGTTGTTCTGATCACGTGCGATTAATGCTGCACGCCTGCGCGTAATGCCATAGCGCTTCTGAAGCTCGCCAGTCAGGTAAGAAAGGTCACGACCTCGCGCAACAGAGCGCATAACCAGACCCTCAACCTCTGTGAAATACTTCTCAGGAATTGAGCGTATCAGCCCAACGTTCTCTGCAATGGTCGCCTGAAGCGCGTTGTTCATCGGTGCAGTCATCATGAACTCAACCGTGAAGCCTGCCGTTTCTAGTGCGTTATGCAAGGATACGTCCGTATTCTTCATCGCATCACCGGCAAACCTTTCTGCAAGCTTCTGAGATACGTTGTCGAATGCCTTCGTCCATCGCTTAGCGAGCTTCTTCATTGCATCACGCATAAACACCGCAGGAGATGAGTCCATTGCCACTGCTGCGCCGCTCGCTTTGTAGTTAGCGGTCAGCCAATACACAACGGACTTCTGCATCTCTCTGATGTGGTTGTCTAGCTGCCTGCGATACCACGCCTCAACACCGGCATTAGGATGAATTGCTCTCAGCGTTTGCCGCGTCGATTTCTTCTTCCCTCTGGTCATCGTCTTCGTAGTCGTCTTCGATTTCGATGTCATCGCTTAAGTCCAGTGAGTGGTATGGGCTATCAGGGTCATTTGCGATCTTCTGCCGAATCTCGTTACCCGTCAGCGCTCCAGTTGCTACGTTTACCGCGTCGGTATCAGCGTCAATCTTGCGGATTTCTGCTTTCTCTTTCTCGGTCATCTCGTAGAGAGGCTCAAACTCGAAGTAGATATCCGGGTCGATGTCGCCAAACTCCGATAACTGGATGATGTCCAGAACGCGCTTCAGGTTGTCTTTGAAGATGGATTGCTGCAAGGCATGGATGTAGTCGTAGAAGACTCGAATCTCACCATCAGATGAAGCGTTAAGGCCGGCAGGTGAAATGCCTAACAGCTTGACCAGAGGAATGCTGGACACTGCCGCCATTTGCTCCTGTGCCTGAGCCTGCAATGCATCGAGACCGCCAAGAGGGGCGCTAATGAACTCCGCCTTTTCCTCTTGTGCTGGTGAGTTATCTACAGCAAAAGCACCGCGATTGTCCCGGCACTGATTGAACATCTGAAGGCGATTGATAAGCGACTCTGCGCCACCACCCTGCAACACTGTTTCCATGTTGGTTGAGAGCACAGGTATTGTGAACGAGTGAATCAGGTCGCTAACGCTGTCTCGCGTTCTCAGCCAGTTATTGACGTATGGCTCTGCTATCTGCGTCAGGCTAAGCCCACGGAAGTTATACGCAGACTTAAGCAGGTCAGGCACTTCACGCGATACAAAGTCCAGCATGCGGCTGGCATTGACCGTCTTGGCCATCACAAACCATTCTGTAGGCTTGTAGAAGTCAGGGCTCATCGGGTTATCTGTGTTATACACGCCCGGGTAAGTCCATACTGGCTCAATGACGGTAAGTCCTTTCAGGCTGCCTTTCTTAATCTTTTTGTCTGACAGGAAAAGCTTTGAGCCCAACTCTACCGGGTCAGTCCACGCAGACACACCCCTAGCCGACTGAACATCGATATAAATCTGTCCGCCACCAAAGTAGCCGTCATGCTCTGCTGCTTCGCGGAATCTGTCCTTAACCTTGAACTTTTCCATTGCAGCGTAGAGTTGCTGAACGCGATCTGCTTTATCGTCATCACCGACAGTCTTGAGCTTGATCCACTTGCGGGTCATCTCTTCAGCGATGGTTCCGACCATCTTGCGATACTCAGGCTTTTGAGCGAGCGTAGCCAGGTATGGATAGCCCGGGAAGCTGTCAGGGTATCCATAGGTGTATCCCATATAAGCTTCATTCAGCGCTCCATATGGAGTTGAGTCCATCGCCAGAATGCCTTTCTCTATGCTCTCAGGGATAACGCCTTTTGGTGGCTTGTACTGCACTATCTCGCGAGGTGGTTTAGCCTGAATCTCTGCTACCGCCTCTGGCCTGATTTTCATATCAGGCTTTTGTTCTTTCACCGGCTCAGGCGCGGCGACTTGTTTCTTTTTAAACGGCCACACTTAAATTCTCCTGAGTTGGCTCGGGTCGATAACCATCGGCTGGCGACCAGAAATAAGATTGTCGTCAATAGCGTCCATCCAGGTATCGAGGATGTCGTCATTGTCGTGACTGTCGTCAGCAGAGAACGCGGCGCATTCAGTCATTGCGGTTATTACCCATGAGGTAGTCCCGGCTACCGTTCCGTCCTCGTAATAGACGTGCGTCAATGCCGCCCCTTCATTGGTGTGTGTTGCGGGTACGTAAACCTTTCCGGTTTTAATCTGAGGGATGACGTTGAGGCACCGAACCAGCTTGTTTTGTCCTGCACCTCGAGGGATTTCTTTAACCGGAATGCTGTTGCGCTTCTTAAGCGTGGTGATCAGCCCCTGTCCGGCCTGTTTCTCTTCGATAGCCATGTGCCGCATTGGCATGATTCGCATCGACCCTTGCATGCGCCATTTCTCCCAGACCTCTTCGGCTTTCTTCAGCAGGTCTTCCGGGTCCCAGCGACCGCGAACTACATCGATGATGTAGAGGTTGCCATCCACCCCCATGCCAACAAGCGTGAACACCGTGTAATCCAGCCAGTCCTCAACCTTGCCACTGTTTGTATCAACGTATACGGCGCGATGAGTGAGCTTAGGAAGCGTGGTGTAGGTCTGGAACCAGTCTGTATCGATGATTCCACCAGTAAGCGCCATTGGGTTCTGCTGGTACTGAGAGAGGAATGTGTAACGATCTTTCTCCCAAAGCTGCAGGAGGTCGTTCACGTCTTCCATCTGCGGCCAATATGACCAGTATCTAGTGCCGGATACTTCCACAGAGTCGGTATCTTTTACCGTCTCCCAGCACAGAGAGCGCCATGGCTCAGCAAGGGACTGGATGTATTTCTCGTCAATCAGCGCAGGTATGGCTACATGGTGGAACTTAACGCCCATACCGCCAGATAACATGAAGCCGGTTGCGTCGTCGGTGTGAAGGCGCTGCTGAATGCTCACAAACGGAGTCGGGTGCTCTTTTGATTTATCACCACGACGAGAGCGAATGGTGTTTACCAAGAGCGTGTTTGCGCTGTTCCTGCGCGACTCACTGAGCATATCGACTGGTTTGTTGTAGTCATCCAGCATAACCATGCCAGAGAACTCAGGTCCGAAGTACCCACCACGACCACCGGTGATTTGCCCGTTACTGGAGCGAGATACTGTCTGACCGATTGAGCGACCGCGTTCGTCTTTTATCTCCCACTCTTCCGCCTGGTTAACACCGAACGAGCAAGGCCAGAACTCCTGGTACTCTTTGCTGGCAATGATGTCTCTGGTGCGACGTGAGTTACGCTTAACCAGAGTGTCAGCAAACGAGATGTTCAGGTTACGAAATCGCTTGAGCTTCCCTTCCTGCACCAGTGCGTTGACGTATGCTGGAAAGTGAATGGAGAAGAATTCAGTCTTCGTCCCACCAGGGGGGATGTTGATAATCAGGTTTCCTGGTTCTAATCGCCCCGCGATCAGGTCATCAATCTTTGATGCCATTAACCGGTGATGCCAGTTAACCAGAAGGCGATCACCCTGAATCAGTTCGAACCACAGGCGAGTGAAGTTGAGAAACGATTTGGTGGACTTTGAACGAATCACTACACGATCAGGGAATGACAAATCATCCCATTCGAGGATTTCGTTCATATCAGTCTAGGCCTTTTAATTTCCCCTCAAGCTGAGCCTGTGCTGCTTTGTAATCAGCAGGGGTGTAGTTAACAACTTCAATCGGCTTGCCATCCTTCCCGACATGTTCAGCCTTAACGTTGGTCTTGAATGCCTGCACAGTTATGTGCTCACCAACAAGCTTCAGTGCAGCAGCAGCACCCTTTGCGTCAAAACCGTAAATCGTTCTTCCCTGCTCATCTTTGATTTCCTCTCCACGCCTATCAGTAAGAGGTTCAACCTCCTGCATGCAGCGCTCGTGAAGTTTTACTGCCTGCCGCAGAACGTAATCAGCATCAACTTGAACTCGCTCCAGACGATCCTGATTCAATTCTGCGATGCGATGCAAAATGTAATCATTTGCCATCATCCTTGCGCCTTGGTTGCGGGATGACTTCTCGCTGTAACCCGCCCTGATGGCCGCCTGAGTGGCGTTGAGGTCTTTAATGAACTCACGGGCAAACAGCTCTTGTTTGTCGGTGAGCTTTGCCATGTTATTTCTCGATATTTGCTAATACATATACAGCCAAATCACCTTTCGCATTCAGCTTCGACATCTCGACTATGTCCAGCGCTGCCATGCCAGTTGTCGGGCTTACTGATACCCATGCGCCATCCATGACGCTTAACACTCTTCCCTCTGACTTCATCTTTTCTGCGAATTGAGATATTCGCTTTTCAATGTCGGCCATAGTTATTTCTCTGTGCTGAATTTAAATCCCCATCGAGCAATGAAGCCTGACAGAGATTTGAAGTGTTTCTCTTTAACGATGCGTGCATAGACAAATGCTTTAAGCACGAACAGTAATGGGCTTACCCACCACCGCTTTTGTGCGACCAGCTTCAGGGTGATCATCACATCATCCCAGCAGTGCGAGCTTTAGCCAGCAGAGCGTTAAAGTCAGCCAGTAAGCCAGCAACATCGGTTGCAGTGGAGTCCTCCTGTGCTTCCATCTTCTTAACACCACCTAACTCAGCAGTGGTTGCAGCGGGCAGCGTGTAAGCTTCTCCATCTACATCCTCCATGGTTGCCACTTCAACCGGATAACCACCTGTGGAGATACATTTAGTGCTCATAATAGAATTTCCTGCTGAATAGTGAAGATCCTGCCCGTAGGCGCACACATAAAAATCTCTGCAATATTGAACATTCTCGAAAGAATGCTCTGTATTGCACTCTCAATTCTTCTACCACTGCTTGAGAAGGCAGCTATGAACGCCACAGGCATCCCGCAATGCTGTGGCGCGGTATCATCTTTTTCGAATAACCTGCACGCTTTTGCAGAAGGAGGGACTACAGTCATGGCTAATGCAGATAAGCAGCGAAGATGTAGCGCATGGGGTGAATTCTTGTCGCAGCGGTCGCCACCATCTCACGATGTTGCTACGCCACTTCTCGTCTGTTCCGAGCTGCCAAGATGTGATCACCATCCTTGCGGGGTTGCACAGATCATTATCGAAGCCCCTCAGTGAAGAGCTTCTGTAATGCCATCACTCGGTGAAAATCAGTTTTGGTTGTGTCAGCGATAGGATCTGATCGAATTCCAGCGCAAGCAGTTTCTTTTCGCGCTTGCGTGCATTCATCATCTTGCTACCAATGCGAGCCTTCACTTCTGACTTGGCGACCTTTAACGCATGGCGGTGCTGAGCCTGCTCACCCATCTCATGCCAGCGAGTCAACTGATCCGCCATCCAGTTAAACGCCTGAATGTATCGCACTTTGATTAGCGTGGCCGCCGCGCCGGTGAAGCCCATCACCACCAACATGTAACCATCTTTTGTCAGTTTGAACATTGGCTGTGCTTCACCATTTTTATCAATGAAATCAGCCTCCTCAAAATTGAGGGCGGCAAATTCTGGAGGACATTCTGACTTCACCTGCCTAATTTTTCTCAACACGTTATCATGTCGTTTTCCGAAGTAATCAGCGATCTTCTGACTGGTCGTGAACGCCTTCCCTTGGATAGCCATCACCATCTTAGAGAAGTCGAACTCCTGGACTAACACTGCTTCTTTCATAGCGTTTTACCTGCTCTTTGAGATGAACCGTTGCCGCATAGGAAGTCAGCCCACCGAGGCTCGCCAGCACTAACTGACATCCTCAACGGCTCATTCCAAAGGGTCTGGTTCGGTGGTTGTTGTGCGCATGCGGTGCGCGGTGAAATTCGGGTATAAAAAAGCCCCGCTATTGCGAGGCTGTTATTTGAGGCACTGCTCTTTGATATAGTCCTGCATGCCGCGAATCATTTTGTCAGCGGTTGCGATTCCGTCCCGGTGATCGAAATAATTCCGTCGAGCGTCTGGAGTAAGTTCGGGGGCTCTTGCATCATCCACGCCGGTGGCGGAGGTGGTTTTGGACACTCCTGGGCAGGTTGCGGAGATGCGCAGCCGCTTAGCGCCAGAATCGACATCCCGACGCAAATCGCCAATGGTTTTTTTCGCATCGGCTAATTCCTTCGTGTATTTGGCATCCAGCGCAGCGACATCACGCTGGCGGGTCTGCATGTCTTTGATGGTGGCGTTAGCCAGGCTGAGATTCTTGGTGGCTTTGTCGCGCTGGTCCTTGTAGGTGATGGCGTTGTCGCGGTAGTGGTTAACAGCCCAGCCAAGAGATACGATGATGCAGACGACAAAAGCGATGATGATTGCGGTTAACCTGCTCATTTCTGGCTCCAGGTACAAACCTCATACTCAACATCTCGACGATTCATCAGGCCTTTCCACTTCTTACCACCGGCATACACCCAACGCTTTAATTCTTCGCATGCCGCTGCGTATTCTTTGGCATTGAGTTTTTTCAGCAGTGTTGAGTTGATGGCCGCAGAAGCGCCAACGTTGTACGCGAAAGAGTAAATCGCTGCTCGTTGAGTTTCAGTAGTCGGCACTTTGATATGTGGATCAACCTGCGCGGCAATTCGCGTTAAATCTTTCCGGGTTAGAGCATCGCATTCCTTATCGGTATACCGCTTTCCGGGGATTATGTCGGATCCGGTGCTACCATCGCAGACAGTCAGCACTCCGACAACATCTCGGTAGGCCACATATTCTCGACCTTCAAGACCATCCTTACCTGACAGCATGACTGTTGCGATCGCAATCGCACCGCCACCGATGGAGGCAGCAATTTTATTTCGCAGGGTGCTGTTCATCAGATTTCCTTCGGTGCTTTCTGTCCGAGATCGGCGAGAACTTTGGCTGTAGCAGATGGGTTGCTTGAATCAGTCTTGTTCAGAATGTCCTGCAGTATCTTCGTGCGCTTCATTTGCTCACGCTTATTGAGCCTGTATGTCAGGACGCCGAGGATGATGCTGAAAGCGACGCCAATGATGAAGCCCCAGTCCTGCAATGACAGGCTGGCAAAGAAAGCCGCAAGACCAGCGCTGCCGTATGTCGCGTTGCTGTATCTTTCGTCCATCTTCATAGTCTCTCTCCTCGCGGTAAATGCGGGAGCTGTGTGTTGTAGGGTCAGGCCCTCGGGCTGGATTT
>NZ_JAOWGI010000022.1:0-6557 GCF_030333225.1 Citrobacter sp. CK202 | reverse complement strand
TCGCGGTAGTGGTTAACAGCCCAGCCAAGAGATACGATGATGCAGACGACAAAAGCGATGATGATTGCGGTTAACCTGCTCATTTCTGGCTCCAGGTACAAACCTCATACTCAACATCTCGACGATTCATCAGGCCTTTCCACTTCTTACCACCGGCATACACCCAACGCTTTAATTCTTCGCATGCCGCTGCGTATTCTTTGGCATTGAGTTTTTTCAGCAGTGTTGAGTTGATGGCCGCAGAAGCGCCAACGTTGTACGCGAAAGAGTAAATCGCTGCTCGTTGAGTTTCAGTAGTCGGCACTTTGATATGTGGATCAACCTGCGCGGCAATTCGCGTTAAATCTTTCCGGGTTAGAGCATCGCATTCCTTATCGGTATACCGCTTTCCGGGGATTATGTCGGATCCGGTGCTACCATCGCAGACAGTCAGCACTCCGACAACATCTCGGTAGGCCACATATTCTCGACCTTCAAGACCATCCTTACCTGACAGCATGACTGTTGCGATCGCAATCGCACCGCCACCGATGGAGGCAGCAATTTTATTTCGCAGGGTGCTGTTCATCAGATTTCCTTCGGTGCTTTCTGTCCGAGATCGGCGAGAACTTTGGCTGTAGCAGATGGGTTGCTTGAATCAGTCTTGTTCAGAATGTCCTGCAGTATCTTCGTGCGCTTCATTTGCTCACGCTTATTGAGCCTGTATGTCAGGACGCCGAGGATGATGCTGAAAGCGACGCCAATGATGAAGCCCCAGTCCTGCAATGACAGGCTGGCAAAGAAAGCCGCAAGACCAGCGCTGCCGTATGTCGCGTTGCTGTATCTTTCGTCCATCTTCATAGTCTCTCTCCTCGCGGTAAATGCGGGAGCTGTGTGTTGTAGGGTCAGGCCCTCGGGCTGGATTTTCAACAAAGCACGTAGTGATTGATTCCCGTGAGCCTGAAATAAAAAAGCCAGCGACAGGCTGGCAATGTGAGGGTGTGGCAATGTCAGCTCTGCGGCTGAAGATACCCTGGCTGGAGTTTGTTAAAAAAAACTAAAGGCTTATTGCAAAATGCCGTTAATATTTTTTTCAACAAAAAAGGATAAAGCATGTACATTTTCCGTGTTCAACATCAAAACGATGCTTACTTTAAGTTTGAAGTTCAACGCCACAATCTGACTAGTCAACTACACCAAATCAGTCAGGGTGCTACAGGAAATTTCAGTACTTATGTAAATCAGACAGTAAATGTTTACGTAATTACATCGGGTCAACAGCAAGTTGGCGGGTTGATTTCAGATCTTCAACTAAACTCGCCAACCAAAACCTCTTTTACCACACTAAGTAAGAGTGAGATTTATATCTAACACAGAAAGCTCCGGCAATAACCGGGGCTTAAATTGTTGCCGGTTACCGCTCCGGCGCGATCAGCAAAAGCTATCGCGGTATCAGATTGTGGTCCTGCCCATGTGAGCTTTTGCGGACGGCTGGAACATGTAGGCTCCGCAACACTCCCCGCACTTTGTCTTATTGGCGTCGGGAATCCATAAAAGAAAACCCCGCCGAGGCGAGGTTCTTAATTCTTGTAACGTTACAGGCGTAATAACCCATCGTTGGAATCAGATTAGCCATTTTCCGTTAATTTTGCAATAGCTAAATTATGCCGGTCATCGAGTCACGTTTCCCAGAACCTTTTCTGCATAGGATTCCTCAATATGGCAATGCTCCACCAGCCGATCGAAAAACTGTTTATAGTTGTACCGCCATACCATTTCCGTTACTCCCAGCGCTTTAAAAATCTCGGTATCTTTGAGGCGTGGGTGACCTCTTCCCTTGCATCTCGGGCATTTTTTATAAACCGGAACGCCCTGCAACTCTGATTTTTTCTTATCGAGAATTTCTCCGCGCCCCCGGCAACGGCATTCGTTTTTCACATGGCCTTTACCATCGCACGTCTTACACACGACGCGCACTTGCTCACGTACTGATTTCCACACTTCCCAGTCAGAAGGAGAAATGCCTTTCGTATCTTTTACCCATTTTGGTGGCTTACCATCCGGGTAAGTAACCTTGTTCGTGAAAACCTCAGCATCAATAAATTTAGCGCCATGACAGCTACTGCACGTCACCAGGCTTGCCGCGCTGAGGGAATAATCGCGGAAAACATACCGCGCCAGAATACCGAGAAATTTTGATCGTTCACTCTCTTCCATTTTCCGCAGCGATCCGTGCCGTTCTGCGCGCTGCTCTGCCAGCTTCTTGATGTAGGCAATGATATTGTCTGAAGATAAAACCCCGGCTTTTGCCAGATACAATTCAATACCCACCGCTGCTTTTGCGGAAAGTAGCCCGAGGGATGCCATTACGTCAGTAATAGTCAGCGTATCTGCTGAAATACCGCATGGAACAGCGCCGGGCATCATGGATTTAGGCGAAAAATATTTTGGTAAGGACTCAAGCTTCATTTCGATGCTCCCGTTTTGCTTCAATGCGGATGTAATTGCGAAGGATGCGGTATGCCACCGGAAAAGATCCCCGGTAGCGATAAATGCAAAGACGCAGCCAGCGCCAGCGAAGAGACTCAATAACTTCGGGCTTCACTTTGCCTCCTCGATGATCTGCCCTTTCTCGCCCCATAGCTTCGTGATGCGACAATCCCAGACGCTGGAATCATCATCAAACAGGGCATCCATTAGTGCTTTAAGCATGTTGTCGCAGTCGGGTTTTGACTGGTGCGGCTTGCCGTTGAACTGCTCTCGCTTCTTTTTGCTCCAGCTCGCTGGCATCGGCATAACGAACGTGACGTGGGCGCCGGACTCCGGCAGATGAATTTTGCGCAGGCGTGCTTCATCGCAGAATGCCCGGTAACGCATGATCGCTGGTCGAGTTTTCCATTTGTCGGCCCTGGTCATTCTGGGCTTGCCGATCGGCGTGATGTCGTAAATTTTCATACTGGCACCACCAGCCCACGGCGGACTATCTCAATGACAGTAAGCACGATAGCGCGATCCATTAACTGCCGACGCTCATCACGAGAGAGGTTTTTCCCGTTATCAATCTCTGAATGACAGGTCACGCAGATCGCAGCAGTTGCACAATCATCAACCTTAAGCCCCATCCCCTTACCTTCATTGCGGTGCGCTACTTGCGTCCCCCACGCCCCACATAGAACGCAACGCTCAATCTGACCAACGGCAGCGAGCCATTTCCTATTTCGATAAATAGCCATGATCACCCCCAGACCTTTTGTCGGAAGGTTCTCGGCGTCCGTGCCGGACGTCCGAACTCTGGCAATTTCACGCTGACCGTCCAGGTAAGGAAATCAGGGTTGAGGCTTTTTTCGGTCCTGATACCGCGAGCCCGATAATCGGCAATCAGGCGCTCTGCCTGCTCGGTGGTGCATTCCGTATGGTGAAAATATGAATACTTCATCGCCATCACCCCGCAAAGCTCATGAGCTGGGCGGCGGCGTTCTCGACGTCATTCGCTGAACGGAATTTTCGACGCAGTATGTAGTTCCAGAGAACGTTGAGCACCGACTGATAGACGCCGTTAAATTCGGCATCATCCATGCTGGCGAAGGAAATGGATTTAGCCGTGCGCCGTCGGCTGCCATCGGGCATGATATATTCGTCGTAAAATCCCGCCTGAATAGTTGCCCACTCGCGGAAGGATTCGAAATGCTTCAGCAGTACGACTTCGCGGGAACGCACCAGTCCGACAGTATTCAGGTACATATCAGCAGCGTTATGGAGCGCGTTACGTTGTGTCGGGTTTGATGACAGGAAATCAATATACCCGGAGATTAGCGACCGCTCTGATTCCTCAACAAGTCCGCCGGTTGGTGTCCAGTAGTGATAGCCAAGCGACAATAGCTTGAAGAATTTTTTGTGGAATGCGTAGTTTCGCGGCTTGCGGAACTCACCAGTGAGCAACTGTCCTGTTGGTAACAGTTGTAAAAATTCGCTGGTTCCGGGATCAACCGAAATCAGGGCGTTCTGGAAGGTCTTTTCAAAATACAGTGTTTGCGCCATGGTTGTTCACTCCGTGGCGCAGCAGGTTAACGGCTGTTCAGACCGTTGATTTCATATTATCAGAAGGTGGCGTTACCCGGTAGCCGAGACGGCGAATAAATTGCATAAAGCCATTGGGAGTAAAGACTTCTTCATCATCCAGCAAAGGCCGCATAGAAACCATACCATTGACGCGATAGATAAGATGCCTGCCCGACGAAGGAAAGCTAAACACCACGCAGCCGTCAGACCGTCTTACAATGTCATACCAGTTATCTTCTGACGTTTGCAAAGCTGAATTACTCACATTCTATTCTCCCTTCGAGCGACATACAGACGCGGTTAAAAATTGTCGGCAGCAGCATCAAAGGGATACACAAATTGCGGTATTCTGAAAAAATGCGCGCCAGCCCCAAGCGCAATGTTAGTAAAACCAGTCGTCGGCGCTTACCCAGGTCTCCTGAAGAATCTCCTCAATGCGCTGCTTGTCCCCTTTTTCACCCCCCAGAATACTCAGGCCATCAGCCCCTGCGCGGCGAATTGTAAGTTTTACCCCTTCATAGTTCTGGCTGAGCCTACGTAACAGTTCGGCTTCTAATGCTGGCACTGCACCATCAGGAAGTTTCTTTGTTCGATCAATAGTTAACTCAACTTTCATAGTGGCCTCCACTGCGTATACTGTGTTTTTATACAGTATACCTATAAAGCGAAATGATCAACGTTTTAAGAGCACGAATTGTTAACCCATAGACACAAATTTCAGGCGTAAAAAAACCCGCCGAAGCGGGTTTAATCATTAAGAGCATTTGCATCTGTGGCAGGTGAGGAGTTGAGATGGTGGTCGCATTTAAGGGGACTTAAATGCGCAGAAGTCACCGGAGTTGTTCAGGCTCCGATGACATGATTATGGCGGGTTGATTCCAGAAAATAAATTGTGTGGAAACGTTCCTCCTGCCCTACTCAGACATGGAAAGTTTTAGTTTGTCCTTAACGTGGAGAGTATTAATTAACCAAAAAGCCCCCAGTAAGCACATGCAGTGTGCGCTAGTGACTAATTTGCATATACGAAGACGATTTTCTTCCAAATCAGGAGGTAGATCGTTCATCAGAGCCACTGCGTAGATCCCATCCTTAAGGATTGGCTCAATAACTTGATGTATGTAGCCACCGTGGTTAATTTCTTCGATTTTTATTTTTTTAATCGTTTCCGCAAGCTTGTCAACTTCTTCATTTGTAATGACATAGTCAATTTTATGAGCGTACTTGTTTCGAATGCTGTTGAGTTCAGACATAGCATCAGCAAGTGATACAGGAAGCCCTAAGAGAACGGCAGCTGACAACTTCGGTGCAAAATACTTATAGCTTTTGATGGCATTGTACTTCTCTGAACCCTCAGGCCTTAAGTTCTCAATAATAACTCGAAGAAAGTCCTCATGAATTAGCATTAATTTTAATAGTGCTGCTGACTCATCTTCATAGTTAGCTATCGAAGCCATCTTATTCGGATCTAAAAAATAGCCAAAATCATGATCAATTTTAACGTAGTTTCCCTTGTCCATTATTGGGCTTTGTTCGATTCGAGAAAATTTCACTTACCTTCCTCCTGTTTGAGATATCGAGGGTCAAATGCTTTTGGCAGAGAAATACTCTGCTCCCGGTAATATCGTAACTGCTCAAGGAAATAGTCCCGCAGATGCTCTGGCTGCTCGCGCATCACCACTTCAGCGATAACCGGCATGTTCAGGCGCTCTTTGTACGCAACGCCGCTGGCCGCTAAATCCACGTTGATTTTGTCCTGATCGTCTTTCGGTTTTGCTGCGATGTTCCAGTCTGACATGATGAATCCCCCTCGATGCTTTGAGAGGGATTATACATTACGCAGCCATTTCTTTCGGCTGGCAAAGTTCGGGCAGATCCACCCGGACGAGCGCCGCGGCGAACGACGGCGGCACAGCATTACCGCAGCAGGAAACCCTGCATGGTAGATTTCGTGCAGTTGAAACATTAGTAATGAAGTCTGTCACTTCATTACTGAAGAAGTAATGTAACTATCATATTTTAAATCTCTGAAAATAACTATACAATTCAATAAATTGAATTTCAGCATGACGGGAAACATGTATGATAAAATTTTTAATGTTGATTGTGGTGACATTAACCATTGCAGGTTGCTCCCCTCTTGCACCTACAGGCTGTCAGAAAAAAAACGCAATGGAATCATGCGAATATAAGAGTTCGGGTAAAGTGTCAGATAAGGATATATATGGATGGTATTCATCCAGAATAAAAAAAGCTTTGGACGCAGCACTTACAGAGCCCCATGCCTGGAATGGTAAAAGATGTAACGCTCATTTGGATTTCAAAGTCGATGGCACCCTGCAAAATTTTATCGTGAAAGGTGGTGACAAAGATTATTGCGCTGCATTGCAAAAAGCTTCTGAAAGAGCGACATTCCCGGCGTTTACCGATCGGAGAGTTTACTTTAATATGGGTTCCGCAAGATGGAACTTCGAAGGTCAGCCATGAAAACTATGGTGCGCCGGGAGATCCCCGGCGTTCTC
>NZ_JAOWGI010000021.1:0-461491 GCF_030333225.1 Citrobacter sp. CK202 | reverse complement strand
GTACGGCCGCCTTCACGGATTGCGAAACGCAGACCGTCGTCCATCGCGATCGGGTGGATCAGGGTAACAACCATTTTGATGTTGTCGCCCGGCATTACCATCTCTACGCCTTCCGGCAGTTCGATGGTGCCAGTCACGTCAGTTGTACGGAAGTAGAACTGCGGACGGTAGCCTTTGAAGAACGGAGTATGACGGCCGCCTTCGTCTTTGGACAGGATATAAACTTCAGATTCGAACTTGGTGTGCGGCTTGATGGAACCCGGCTTAGCCAGTACCTGACCACGTTCGATTTCTTCACGTTTGATACCACGCAGCAGAACACCTACGTTCTCACCAGCACGGCCTTCGTCCAGCAGTTTGCGGAACATTTCAACGCCAGTACAGGTAGACTTCGCAGTCTCTTTGATACCAACGATTTCAACTTCTTCGCCCACTTTGATGATACCGCGCTCTACACGACCGGTAACAACGGTACCACGACCGGAGATGGAGAATACGTCTTCGATCGGCAGCAGGAACGGCTTGTCAATCGCACGCTCTGGTTCCGGGATGTAGGAATCCAGGTAGCCAGCCAGTTCGATGATTTTCGCTTCCCACTCAGCTTCGCCTTCCAGCGCTTTCAGAGCAGAACCACGAACGATCGGCGTGTCGTCGCCCGGGAAATCGTACTGAGACAGCAGTTCACGCACTTCCATCTCAACCAGTTCCAGCAGCTCTTCGTCATCAACCATGTCGCATTTGTTCAGGAACACGATGATGTACGGAACACCTACCTGACGACCCAGCAGGATGTGCTCACGGGTCTGCGGCATCGGGCCGTCAGTCGCAGCAACAACCAGGATCGCGCCGTCCATCTGCGCAGCACCGGTGATCATGTTTTTAACATAGTCGGCGTGGCCCGGGCAGTCTACGTGCGCGTAGTGGCGAGTCGGGGTGTCGTATTCAACGTGAGAAGTGTTGATGGTGATACCACGAGCTTTTTCTTCCGGCGCGTTATCGATCTGGTCGAATGCACGAGCAGCACCGCCGTAGGTTTTAGCCAGTACGGTAGTGATTGCAGCAGTCAGAGTAGTTTTACCATGGTCAACGTGGCCGATGGTGCCGACGTTAACGTGCGGTTTTGTACGTTCAAATTTTTCTTTAGACACGGCTATATTCCTTACTATAGTGCTCTCCCCTTCAGGAGAGAGCACGGGACTTAGGTTTTAATCCTGTGGATTATTTACCACGGGCTTCAATAACGGCCTGAGCAACGTTGCTCGGTGCATCATCATACTTCAGGAATTCCATAGTGTATGATGCGCGACCTTTGGTCAGAGAACGCAGCTGAGTTGCATATCCGAACATTTCAGACAGCGGTACTTCAGCGTGGATCTTAACGCCAGTAACTTCGGATTCCTGACCGCGCAGCATACCGCGACGACGGCTCAAGTCACCAATTACGTCACCGGTGTTCTCTTCCGGCGTTTCTACCTCAACCTTCATGATCGGCTCAAGCAGAACAGGTTTCGCTTTCTTAAAGCCTTCTTTAAAGGCAATAGACGCAGCCAGTTTAAACGCCAGTTCAGAGGAGTCAACGTCATGGTAAGAACCGAAGTGCAGACGGATACCGATGTCAACAACCGGATAGCCAGCCAGCGGGCCTGCTTTCAGCTGCTCCTGGATACCTTTATCAACGGCCGGGATGTATTCGCCAGGGATTACACCACCCTTGATGTCGTTGATGAACTCGTAGCCTTTCGGGTTGGAACCCGGCTCCAGCGGGTACATGTCGATAACAACATGACCGTACTGACCGCGACCACCAGACTGCTTGGCGTGTTTACCTTCGATATCGGTAACTTTCGAGCGAATCGCTTCGCGGTAAGCAACCTGAGGTTTACCGACGTTCGCTTCAACGTTGAATTCACGCTTCATACGGTCAACGATGATGTCGAGGTGCAGCTCACCCATACCGGCGATAATGGTCTGGTTAGATTCTTCGTCAGTCCATACGCGGAAAGACGGGTCTTCTTTAGCCAGACGGCCCAGAGCCAGACCCATTTTTTCCTGGTCAGCTTTGGTTTTCGGTTCTACTGCGATGGAGATTACCGGCTCAGGGAATTCCATACGTTCCAGAATGATCGGCGCGTCCGGGTCACACAGGGTGTCACCCGTAGTTACGTCTTTCAGACCGATAGCAGCAGCGATGTCGCCCGCGCGAACTTCTTTGATCTCTTCACGTTTGTTAGCGTGCATCTGAACGATACGACCGAAACGCTCACGTGCAGATTTCACGGAGTTCAGTACGGTATCACCAGAGTTAACCACACCAGAGTACACACGGAAGAAGGTCAGGTTACCCACGAACGGGTCGGTAGCGATTTTGAATGCCAGTGCAGAGAAAGGCTCATCATCGCTAGCATGACGCTCAGCCGGAGTATCTTTACCGTCGTCCAGGATACCGTTGATCGCAGGTACGTCAACCGGGGATGGCAGGTAATCAATTACCGCATCCAGCATCGCCTGAACACCTTTGTTCTTAAATGCAGAACCACAGGTTACCAGGATGATTTCGTTGCTCAGAACACGCTGACGCAGAGCTTTTTTGATCTCTTCTTCAGTCAGTTCTTCGCCACCCAGGTATTTTTCCATCAGCTCTTCAGAAGCTTCCGCAGCGGACTCGATCAGGTTCTGGTGCCATTCTTCAGCCAGTTCCTGCATGTCAGCCGGGATATCTTCGTAAGTGAAGGTAACGCCTGCATCTGCTTCGTTCCAGTTGATGGCTTTCATTTTCACCAGGTCAACAACACCGGTGAACGCTTCTTCAGCGCCAATCGCCAGTTGCAGCGGAACAGGGTTCGCGCCCAGACGGCTTTTGATCTGACCAACAACTTTCAGGAAGTTCGCACCCATACGGTCCATTTTGTTAACGAACGCAATGCGCGGAACTTTATATTTGTTTGCCTGACGCCATACGGTTTCAGACTGCGGCTGAACACCACCAACTGCGCAGTAAACCATTACTGCACCATCAAGAACACGCATGGAACGTTCTACTTCGATAGTGAAGTCAACGTGCCCCGGGGTGTCGATGATGTTTACGCGATGCGGTTCATACTGCTTAGCCATACCAGACCAGAATGCAGTAGTCGCTGCGGAGGTGATGGTAATACCACGCTCCTGCTCCTGCTCCATCCAGTCCATGGTAGCTGCGCCGTCATGAACTTCACCGATTTTATGGTTTACACCGGTGTAGAACAGAATACGTTCGGTAGTAGTGGTTTTACCGGCGTCGATGTGCGCACTGATACCGATGTTACGGTAGCGTGCGATGGGTGTTGTACGAGCCATTTGATTCCTCGTTTTATCTTCTAGGCGTTCAATTTAAGTAGCCCAAAGCGGGCTGCTTGCTGGAAGCGCCCGCCTGGTGACTAAAATTCCGAAGGGATTACCAACGGTAGTGTGCGAACGCCTTGTTGGCTTCTGCCATACGGTGAACGTCTTCACGTTTCTTAACTGCAGTACCTTTGTTGTCTGCAGCATCAGTGAGTTCGTTCGCCAGGCGCAGAGCCATGGATTTATCACCGCGTTTACGAGCAGCTTCAACGATCCAACGCATTGCCAGAGCATTACGACGAACCGGACGGACTTCAACTGGTACCTGATAAGTAGAACCACCAACGCGGCGAGACTTAACTTCGACAGTCGGGCGCACGTTTTCGAGAGCTACTTCGAAAGCTTCCAGTTCAGATTTACCAGAACGCTGAGCCAGGGTCTCCAGCGCGCTGTATACGATAGTTTCGGCAGTAGATTTTTTACCATCTACCATCAGGATATTTACAAATTTAGCCAGCAGTTCTGATCCGAACTTCGGATCCGGAAGAATTTTACGCTGACCAATGACGCGACGACGTGGCATGGAAATACTCCGTTGTTAATTCAGGATTGTCCAAAACTCTACGAGTTTAGTTTGACATTTAAGTTAAAACGTTTGGCCTTACTTAACGGAGAACCATTAAGCCTTAGGACGCTTCACGCCATACTTGGAGCGAGCTTGCTTACGGTCTTTAACGCCGGAGCAGTCAAGCGCACCACGTACGGTGTGGTAACGAACACCCGGGAGGTCTTTTACACGACCGCCACGGATCAGGATCACGGAGTGCTCCTGCAGGTTGTGACCTTCACCACCGATGTAGGAAGTCACTTCAAAACCGTTAGTCAGACGAACACGGCATACTTTACGCAGCGCGGAGTTCGGTTTTTTAGGGGTGGTAGTATATACACGAGTACATACGCCACGTTTTTGCGGGCATGCTTCCAGCGCAGGCACGTTGCTTTTCGCAACTTTGCGAGCACGTGGTTTGCGTACCAGCTGGTTAACTGTTGCCATTAAATAGCTCCTGGTTTTAGCTTTTGCTTCGTAAACACGTAATAAAACGGCCTCACACAATATGAGGACGCCGAATTTTAGGGCGGTGTCGAAAAGGTGTCAAGAAATATACAACGATCCCACAATCACCAGGCCATCTGGCTGGGATGCTTAACCGCAAGTCTGACGAAGTCAGTATAGTCAACCCTGACGACACTGTCTGAAATTTGACCGCTCAAACCGCGAGCATCGATATCTTCTTTCAGTGCGTAAACCGTTATGGGGGCGTTACGCAAACTTTCAAGGAAACGGCTACCTTCGATGGCCGCCGTAACGCCATCCTGTAGCAATAAAAGCGCATCGCCTTCTTTGCACACGCGAAGAAGCGCGGAAACGTCACTGAGCCATGCGGAACGATGTAATGTATGCAGGATAGTCACGTCAGAACCTCAGGATAACATCATAATTGTCCAGTTCACCGCGCAACGCTTCAGGTTCAAGCGGCGTCGCATCCACAATGAAACTCGCCCCCGTCTCCAGACCGCGCTCACGCAACGAGGCGGCGCACAGCCAGCATTGCTCGATATCGTACAGCCCCAGCAGTTTGAAGGTGGCGATGTAATCCCGCGCCAGCACGACGTCAGGCGTTTGTCCCGAAAGAATCTGAAAAACGCCGTCGCCGATAAAAAAGACGCCAGTCTCTTCCGTCAGCGCCGACGTCGCCAGTAACGCATCCAGTCCTTCGCGGCCCGACGCGCTGCCGTGCGGCGTGGTGGAAAATACAAAAGCAATACGTTTCATCAAAACTGCACCACGCGATCGCAGGTCAGGGAGGCTTCCGCCAGCGCGCCAAGCCCGCTCAACGAAAACCCTGGCTGTAAGTTGGCTGATGCCAGCGCCAGCCTTTTTGCTTCGGTCTCATCCACAATGCCGCGACGCAGCGCCGCCGCAACGCAGATATTCAACGCGACGCCATGCTGCGCGCCCAACTGCTGCCATGCGCGCACCAGGTCGAATTCATCGCTGGCCGGAGAGGTCAACTGGTTGGCGTTATACACGCCTTCCCGGTAGAAAAAGACGCTGCTCAACTCATGCCCTTCGTTAACTAAGGCATGCGCAAACTGCAACGCGCTGCTCGCTTGCTGCGTTCCGTACGCTGGCCCCGTCACCACAATGGCAAAACGCATTACTTATCTTGCCCCTGGAAGTCGCCACTTTTGAACTGACGAATATAGAGGTAGACCGTATGTTTGGAGATGTTCAGGCGGTCAGCCACCTGGTTAATCGCATCTTTAATATCGAAGATCCCCTTCTCATACAGATTCAGCACAATCTGACGATTCTTCGCGTTATTAGAGACATTGCGATCGGCGTTCACCTCTTCAATGGTGAATTCCAGCGTCTGAGTGACCAGATCCTCCACCGAGGAGGCAAAGTTCACGGCGGAACCCACTTCCGGCGTTTCCGGCGGAATAAAGGTATTCATAATCTGCGAGAACGGCACATCAAGGTTCATGTTGATGCACAGCAGACCAATTACGCGATGCTCGCGGTTGCGAATGGCAATCGTCACTGACTTCATCAGGACACCGCTTTTCGCGCGTGTGAAGTAACACTTCGATACGCTGCTATCCGCACCCGTCATATCATGCAGCATGCGCAATGCAAGGTCAGTGATCGGCGAGCCAATTTTGCGCCCCGTGTGTTCACCGTTGGCAATGCGAATGGCTGAGCATTTCAAATCCTGCAAAGAGTGCAATACGATTTCACAATGGGAACCAATGAGCATCGCTAACCCGTCCACCACCGCTTCGTAGGATTTCAGAATATCAAAGTCGGTTTGATCGAAAGGACGTTGATCCAGTAAGTCAAGCTCACTGGTTTCGTTGGTTAAAAGCGACCTGGTCATGAAAAAAAACACTCCTTTTCAGGAGCCTGTCGTTATGTTTTCAGGGCAGGCTCATTATTTACGCGGATGATTAAATTAATACAGCGGGGGTTCCGCTTTCCAGTATTAATTATATCCGGCCTGCAATAAAAAAACCGCCGCCATGACAGGCGGCGGTTCTCAGTTTTTATTTTTTAGCAGCATCTGTCGATTTGGCGTCGGCCGCTGCGTCTGGTTTCGCATCGGCTTTCGGCGCCGGTTTGATGTCCAGCAGCTCTACATCGAATACCAGCGTGGAGTTAGCCGGAATACCCGGAACGCCCGTTTTACCGTAGGCCAGATCCGGTGGGATAACCATCTGGATCTTACCGCCTTTCTTAATGTTCTTCAGGCCTTCAGTCCAGCCCGGGATCACGCCGTCCAGACGGAAAGAGAGCGGTTCGCCACGGGTGTAGGAGTTATCGAACTCTTTACCGTCGATCAGCGTACCTTTGTAGTTAACCACAACGGTGTCGCTGTCTTTTGGCGCTTCGCCAGTACCGGCTTTCTCTACTTTATAAACCAGACCTGTTGAAGAGGTTTTCGCCCCTTTCTCTTTAGCAAATTTCTCGCGGAACGCTTTACCTTTCGCTTCGTTATCAGCGGCGTCTTTTTCCATCTTCGCCTGAGCGGAGGTCTTCACGCGCGCTTCAAATGCCTGCAAGGTCTGCTCGATTTCCTGGTCAGACAGTTTGCTCTTGTCTGCAAATGCATCCTGGACACCCGCGATCAGCTGATCTTTATCCAGTTTGATCCCCAGTTTTTCTTGTTCCTTCAGGGAGTTTTCCATGTAACGACCCAGCGAAGCGCCCAGCGCATAAGCAGATTTCTGGTCGTCATTCTTGAACGCGGCTTTGCTGTCAGCAGTTGCAGCTGGTTTCGCGGCGTCCGCAGCGAAAGTGAGCGGTGCATGCAGAGCAACGGCCATCGTGGTCGCCAGCAGCGTTACTTTAAACAGTGATTTCATCCATATCTCCAGGGCCGGGGCATCTCACCCCAGGGTTAACTTACATGAGAAGCGTACTATAAAACGTTGTAGAACAAATCAACATACGGACACGCCCTATTATCACCCCTTTTCAGACTCTTTTTGTTTAAATTAGTTTCGTAGAGGGCGAATGAGTGCTGTGTAATCCGATAAAGTTCAGTAGAATCCGCCGCGACCCAAGAAGTGCCGGAGACAACAAGAGAGGTGAATCATGCAAGATATAACGATGGAAGCTCGCCTGGCTGAACTGGAGAGCCGTCTGGCGTTTCAGGAGATCACCATTGAAGAACTCAACGTAACGGTGACCGCGCACGAGATGGAGATGGCGAAACTACGCGATCATCTGCGCCTGCTGACGGAGAAGCTTAAAGCCAGCCAACCGTCGAATATCGCCTCGCAGGCCGAAGAGACGCCGCCACCGCATTATTGAGACGTAAAAAAAGCGGGATATTCCCGCTTTTTTGTGCCAGATGACGGCGTAAACGCCTTATCCGGCCTACTGTAGCCCTGATAAGCGCAACGCCATCAGGCATTACAGACGATTAATGGCAACCGCAGCCGCCGTTACCGCCACAACCACCTTTGCCATGCTCATGACCGTGGTCATGATCGTGGCCGTGGCCGCCGCAGCAACCGTCGTGACCGTGGTCGTGGTCGTGACCGTGCGCGCCGTGAACGTGGCCATGAGCCAGTTCTTCTTCGGTCGCTTCGCGGATCGCCACAACTTCCACGTTAAATTTCAGGTTCTGGCCAGCCAGCATGTGGTTACCGTCAACCACAACGTGGTCGTCTTCCACTTCGGTAATTTCTACCGGTACCGGGCCCTGGTCAGTTTCCGCCAGGAAACGCATGCCAACCTGCAACTCGTCAACGCCCATGAAGACGTCTTTAGGCACGCGCTGCACCAGGTTTTCGTCATACTGACCGTAAGCGTCGTTCGCGCCAACAGCCACATCGAATTTGTCGCCAACGTCGTGACCTTCCAGCGCTGTTTCCAGGCCAGAGATCAGGGAACCGTGACCATGCAGGTAGTCCAGCGGCGCACTCACCGGAGACTCATCAACCAACACACCGTCTTCTGTACGTACCTGATAGGCCAGGCTGACCACCAGGTCTTTTGCTACTTTCATGATATCTCCTGAGCATGGGAAGAATAGTGGCGCAGATTGTAGCGGAATTCTGCACCCGTGTACCCACTAGCTTAAAAAAACCTGCGGCATATCGCTAGTCTGGATGAAAAATCCCGATCACTTGCTCTTCTTTGCGAACGTGCTCGCGGGCCGCTTTATCGGCTTCACGCATCTGATGGCCGCACTTAACACACTCAACAATATCGACATTATTTTCGCGCCACATCGCCATTGAATCCTGCGCCTGGCAGGCCGGACACGTCGCCCCTGCAATAAAACGTTTACGAATCGCCATACCTACCCTCTACTCAAACTCATCCCAGCCATCCAGCTGGCGCCGCTCTTGCTGCATCTCTCGCTGGAAAATCTCCTCCAGTTCGCGTCTGGCTTCTCTGGCACGAGAAATTTGCACCATGTCGGTATGCATCGGAATAAGCTCCCTTAGCATACGCATATCCAGCCGACGGAAATGCAGTTGCGCACGCTGCGCCTGGTGTGGGTGCATCCCTAACGACACCAGCGTCTTACGCCCCAGCTCCAGCGCGCTGGAAAACGTCTCGCGGGAAAACTGCGTGACACCCGCCTGTAATAACTCATGCGCTTCCACACGTCCGCGCGCTCGCGCAAGAATATGCAAATGCGGGAAATGCTGCCGGCATATCTCCACCAGCTTCATGGTGTCTTCCGGTTCATTACAGGTAATGACGATAGACTCCGCCGCTTCCGCTCCTGCCGAACGCAGTAGCTCCACCTGAGTCGCATCGCCGTAATATACTTTGTAGCCGTATTTTCGCATCAGGTTAACGGCGCTGATATCGCGCTCCAGTACGGTGATGCGCATTTTATTCGCCATCAACAAACGGCCAATTACCTGACCAAAACGCCCGAATCCCACGACAATCACCTGCGGTTTATCATCATCCACCCAGGGCTTTTCATCTTCCTCTTCCGGGCCGTTAAGCTGTCTGGAGAGCCATTTATCGACGAGCTTCATCAGCAGCGGCGTGGTCATCATCGACAGCGTTACGGTGACCAGCAGCAGCGACATCTGGTCGCCCTGAAACAGCCGCTGGGACGAGGCGGTGGAAAAGAGCACAAACGCGAACTCGCCCCCCTGACTCAGCACGCCCGCAAACTGCATCCGCTCCGAACTCCGAATCCCGTACAGACGCGCCAGCAGATAAAGCACCAGCGTTTTCACCGCCACCAGCACGATGACGCTCACCGCTACCCACAACAGGTGGGTATAGAGCACACCAAGGTTTAACGACATCCCCACGGAGATAAAGAACAACCCCAGCAGCAGCCCTTTGAACGGATCGATGGCCGTTTCCAGCTCATGACGGTATTCGCTTTCCGCCAGCAGCACGCCTGCGATAAACGTACCGAGCGCCATCGACAGCCCCAGCGCATCCATAAATAAAGCAGACCCCAGCACCAGCAACAGCGTGGCGGCAGTAAACACCTCGCGCACGCCGGAATCGGCGATAAAACGGAACACCGGGCGCAGCAAATAGCGACCGCCAATCAGCATCCCGGCAAAGGCCAGCACCTTCATGCCGACCTTAATCCAGTCAAAATGTTCATCTGCCGAGCCAGCCAGCAGCGGCACCAGCGCCAACGCGGGGATCACCGCCAGATCCTGAAACAGCAGCACCGAAAAACCCAACTGGCCGGATTCGCTGCGGTTCATCCCCTTTTCCCGCATCAGTTGCAGCGCCATCGCGGTCGATGACATCGCCAGACCAATCCCGCCGATCACCGCCGCCTGCCACGAGAAATCGGTAAGCATCAGCAGCCCGGCCAGCACGACAGCGCTCAGCATCACCTGGGCCGCCCCGACGCCAAAGATAGAGCGACGCAGTTGCCAGAGTTTGGAAGGGTTGAGTTCCAGGCCGATGATAAACATCAGAAAGACAACGCCCAGCTCAGAAAAGTGGAGGATTTCATCAACGTCGCTGATAAATCCCAGCCCCCAGGGGCCAATCGCAATCCCTGCCAGCAAATATCCCAGTACCGCGCCAATACCCAGCCGCGATGCCAGTGGCACCGCAGCGACCGCCGCGAAGAGAAACATCACCCCCGCCGTCAATAAATCAGAACCTTCCATTAGCGACCTCCCGCCAGAACAGGGTTTGCCAGCCATTCGCCGTAGGCTTTCGCGTGGCTGGCCAGTTCCTGCTCACTTTGTCGCCTGGCCCAGTAGATAATAATCGGACTCATCCAGTGCATCCGGCACATCGCCGCCGTCAGCTCAAACGGCCGCAGCACATCGGTCATCGGATAGCGGTTCAGCGCATCGTAGCGATACGCGCTTTCCGGTTCACCGGTGGTAATCACGCTCCGCCAGTACTTTCCCGCCAGTTGGTTCCCCCCTGGGCCACTGGCGAAACCACGGCTGAGCACGCGGTCTAACCACTCTTTAAGCAACGCCGGACAGCTATAGGTATACAGCGGATGCTGGAAAACAATCACGTCATGTTCACGCAATAGCGCCTGCTCATGCGCGATATCGATAAAAAAATCAGGGTAGTGCGCGTAGAGATCGTGCACCGTCACATTACTGAGTTGCATGGCCGGTTTAAGCAGCACCCGGTTCGCGACCGAGTCCTGAGATTCTGGATGGGCATACAGCAGCAGTACCTTTGCTGGCTGGGACATCATCCCCCTCCCGGTTATTTTGTGTATCGTTATTGTTTTGGGCTACCATTGCGCTCCGGCGCGGCAGAATGCCCGCATATTACATTATCATAATGATAAATTAACATAGTCTGAACATACGGCGCCTTATGATTGTTTTCTCCTCGTTACAAATTCGTCGCGGCGTGCGCGTCTTGCTGGACAATGCCACCGCCACCATCAACCCGGGACAGAAGGTCGGCCTGGTGGGTAAGAATGGCTGCGGTAAATCTACCCTGCTGGCATTGCTGAAAAATGAAATCAGCGCCGATGCAGGCGGCGTGACCTTTCCCGGTAACTGGCAGCTGGCGTGGGTGAATCAGGAAACACCCGCGCTTGCACAACCTGCGCTGGAGTACGTGATTGATGGCGATCGCGAATACCGCCAACTGGAAGCGCAGTTGCACGACGCCAACGAACGTAACGACGGGCACGCCATCGCCACCGTACACGGCAAGCTCGACGCCATCGACGCCTGGACCGTGCGCTCACGCGCCGCCAGCCTGCTCCACGGCCTCGGTTTTAGCAACGAACAGCTTGAACGTCCGGTCAGCGACTTCTCCGGTGGCTGGCGCATGCGCCTTAACCTGGCCCAGGCGCTGATTTGCCGTTCTGACCTGCTGCTGCTCGATGAACCGACCAACCACCTCGATCTTGATGCCGTTATCTGGCTGGAAAAATGGCTGAAGAGCTATCAGGGCACTCTGATTCTGATTTCGCACGACCGCGACTTCCTCGATCCGGTGGTAGACAAAATCATTCATATCGAACAGCAAACCCTGTTCGAATACACCGGCAACTACAGCGCATTTGAAGTGCAGCGCGCGACCCGGCTGGCCCAGCAGCAGGCGATGTACGAGAGCCAGCAGGAGCGCGTGGCGCATCTGCAAAGTTATATCGACCGTTTCCGCGCCAAAGCGACAAAAGCGAAGCAGGCACAGAGCCGTATCAAAATGCTGGAGCGTATGGAGCTTATCGCCCCCGCGCATGTCGATAACCCGTTCCACTTCAGCTTCCGCGCGCCGGAAAGCCTGCCTAACCCGCTGCTGAAAATGGAGAAAGTGGGCGCCGGGTATGGCGATCGCATCATTCTGGACTCCATTAAGCTGAATCTGGTGCCCGGTTCACGCATCGGGTTGCTGGGGCGCAACGGCGCCGGTAAATCAACGCTCATCAAGCTGCTGGCGGGCGAGCTTGCGCCTGCCAGCGGTGAAATCGGTCTGGCGAAGGGTATTAAACTCGGTTACTTCGCTCAGCATCAGCTGGAGTATTTGCGAGCGGATGAATCGCCGCTGCAACATCTGGCGCGGCTGGCGCCGCAGGAACTGGAGCAGAAGCTGCGCGATTACCTCGGCGGGTTTGGCTTCCAGGGCGATAAGGTCAGCGAAGAGACCCGTCGCTTCTCCGGTGGTGAAAAAGCGCGCCTGGTGCTGGCATTGATCGTCTGGCAGCGCCCTAATCTGCTGCTGCTTGATGAACCGACCAACCACCTTGACCTCGATATGCGCCAGGCGCTGACCGAAGCGCTCATCGAATTTGAAGGCGCGCTGGTGGTCGTCTCGCACGACCGTCACCTGCTACGCTCCACCACCGACGATCTCTATCTGGTTCACGACCATAAAGTCGAGCCGTTCGATGGCGATCTGGAAGACTATCAGCAGTGGCTGAGCGACGTGCAGAAACAGGAAAACCAGCCTGATGACGCCCCGAAAGAGAATGCCAACAGCGCCCAGGCGCGTAAGGATCAGAAGCGTCGCGAAGCCGAACTGCGTGCCCAGACCCAGCCGCTGCGTAAAGAGATCGCCCGTCTGGAAAAAGAGATGGAAAAGCTGAACGCAAAACTGGCGCAAGCGGAAGAAAAACTGGGCGACAGCGAACTGTACGACCAGAGCCGCAAAGCGGAACTGACAGAATGCCTGCAACAGCAGGCCAGCGCCAAATCCGGGCTGGAAGAGTGCGAGATGGCCTGGCTGGAAGCGCAGGAACAGCTTGAGCAGATGCTGGCCGACTAACTTCGGGAATATGACGATGAATCCGCTGATAACCAACGATATCACCTTTCGCAAGTTAAGCATCTTCATGACGTTTATGGAGAAAGGCAATATTGCCCGGACGGCGGAGGCGCTGGATATCAGCGGGGTCAGCGTTCATCGCGCACTGCATACGCTGGAAGAGAATGTTCGCTGTCCGCTGTTCGTGCATAAAGGACGTAATCTGATCCCGCAACCGGCGGCGTGGACGCTGCTGGAGTATTGCCAGGAGGTCAGCCAGTTGATGGCGCGCGGGCTGGAAGAGGCGCGCAAAACGGCAGGGATCGGCCAGGGGCGTCTGCGCGTGGGTACGCTCTACTCTCTGACGCTGGAAACCGTCCCGCATCTGATCATGGGGATGAAACTGCGCCGACCGGATCTCGAACTGGATCTGACAATGGGCTCCAACGAAGCGCTGCTGAGAATGCTGGAAGACGGAATGCTGGATGCGATCCTGATCTCCATTTCAGAAAGCGCTATCGATCGCAACAGTCTGGAAGTGCTGCCGCTGTTTCATGACGATATTTATCTCGCCGCACCGGCGACGGCGACGCTTGACACCTCCTCGCCCGCCGATCTGCGTGATTACCGGGATCAGAAGTTTGTCTCACTGGCGGAAGGCTTTGCCACCTATGCGGGCTTCCAGGAAGCCTTTCATATTGCCGGGTTTGAACCAGAGATTGTCACCCGTGTGAACGACATCTTTTCGATGCTCAGTCTGGTGCAGGCGGGCGTCGGTTTCACTCTGATGCCGGGACGCATGAAGAAGATGTACGAGAATTCCGTACAGTTGCTGAAGCTGTCGCAGCCGTACCAGATGCAGCAGCTCATCGCCATTGTCTTCGCCCGCAACCGCGAGCGCGACCCTAATCTGCTGGCGCTGGCCGCCGAAGGGCGCATGTACGCGCGTAGCCTTAATCCGGGCGCCTGATCGCCGGATGGCGACGCTGCGCGCCTTATCCGGCCTACGGGGGTTGCATGTTGACCGGGATCGCCGGATGGCGACGCTACGCGCCTTATCCGGCCTACAACGGGTGCGAGCCGTAGGCCCGATAAGCGCAGCGCCATCGGGCAACCGCACTAGCCTCTAAGCCGTTTTGCCAGATGCACCGCGACATCCACCCCGCTGCGCTCCAGCGAAACAGACTCACCTTCCCACTCCGCCTGTCGCGTTAAGCAGGTCAACACGCCGCCGGGCGGCATTTCAATCGCCAGCCGCGCCTCGCGCTCGTTGGCGGAGATCGCCGCGTCCTGCCAGCGCACCGTCCGCGCCATGTTCATCGCCAGATCGTCAGCAATACGTTCCGGCTGCCACAGCACGCGCCCGGTACTACCGCTGAGGTATGCACAGCGCGGACGGGAGAGCGTCACATGACGGAACGCCTCCACCAGCCGCTGCGCCGGTTCCGCCAGCAGAGCGCAGTGCGACGGCACGCTCACCGCCAGACGGTGGGCTTTACTCGCGCCTTTATCCAGCGCCCGCTTCGCAACATCCGCCATCGCCTCATCGCTACCGGCAATCACAATCTGGGTTTCCGCATTCAGGTTAGCGATAAAGGTTCCACTGCCTGCAACCAGCGACTCCACCTGCGGCAAGGTCAGCCCCATAATCGCCGTCAGGCCGTAACCGTGCGGATACGCCTGCTCCATCAAATCACCGCGCAGGGCCACCAGCGTCAGCGCGTCGGTAAACTCCAGCGCTCCGGCGATCACCGCCGCTGGATACGCGCCGATGGACAGGCCGCTGACAATATCCGGCGCGACGCCGCGACGTTCCAGCTCGCGCGCCCACGCCACCCCGGCAATCAGCAAAGCAAGCTGTACCGCCCGGGTGTGTTGCAGCGCGTCCGGGGTATCAAGCGTATTCGCCTCCGCCCCCAGCACCTCGCGCGCCAGCGCTAACTCCGTTCCCGGAAGGTTTTGCAGCATACCTGCATGCTGCGTCCCCTGCCCCGGAAAGGTAAACAGGATTTTCATTTACTCCTCCCTGCGCCACGGGTCGCTGACCAGCCGCGGCCCCTGCGGCGTTTTTAACAGCGCTTTGCCATCGCGCAGCCATTCGTTCAGCGCAAACGCGCCGTACGGCGTTTCCACCTGGGTATCCGCACGGCAAAGCCCGCCCATCAGTTGCTGCCGCCATTTCTCCAGCAGCTCGCGAGAGAGCGGCTGCCGGGCGCGAATCAGCAAATCCAGATCGCTTGCGGCGTGGATCACCGGGAGCCCGGTCGCCAGCGCGTAGCCGGTACTGCCGGTAATCCCCCACGTCCACGGCCATGCCTGTTGCGTCAGTAATAAAGCCACCTGAACCGGTGGCTGCGAGATAAAGGGCGAGCGCAGCAGCATCTGTGGGTCAACCAGCGATTCCGGTGTACAGACGCGAGTAATGGCGTCCGGTTGAGCCCAGCCCGCCGCGCGCTGGTCGCGCTTTATGCCGCGAACGCCGACGGGAATGCGCCCCTGCGCATCAACATCACGCCGTACCACCACCGGCAGGCGGGTATGCCAGACGTCATCCACCCAGGATTCCGTGACACCTTCCAGCGCGCTCCGCGCGTTAAGCCAGATAAGATCGTGGGGGCGTAATGTTGTGTTCATGCTTTAGAGTCCTGAAGTCAGCGAGATAAACAACGGCAACGACAGGATACACAGGACCGAGCTTAACAGCAGCACGGCTTCTGCATCCGGCGACTGCACGCCGAAGCGATTACCGAACACCACGCCGAAGAAACCGGCAGACAGCGCAATCATCAGGATAGCGGTGATCGCCACCGAGCCATGCAGGCCGAAAATCAGCACGATCCCCCAGGCAATCGCCGGTTGAATCAGCAGCTTGGCAATGGTGGAGGTAATAACCATCGTGTTGATCTGCAACTTACGCGCAGAAAGGATCACCCCGGTCAGGAACAGCGCCGCCGCAGTAGCGGCCAGGCCCAGCGGTTTGATCGCCGCCAGCACCAGCTCCGGCATCTTGATACCGATAGCGGAGAGAATAACCCCCAGCAGCGGCCCCATCACGATCGGTTTCTTGATTGAACGCCACATCAGCACCGGCAGCATAGACAGAGTAGAACCTGAGTTACCGCCTTCCGCACGCGCTTTCTCACGCTCCAGAATCAGCAGGCAGAACGGCGTCATCAGCACAGAACCGCAGGCGATGGAAACCGCGACGGAGAGCGACGTTGACGGCCCTTCGCCCAGCACGCTACCGAGAATCGGCAGGCCAAGCGCGGCATAGTTTGGCAGAGCGACGGTCAGGGTCAGCACGGCCGCATCCTGCGGTGATTTTTTAAATACCTTCGTTGCCAGAAAATAGATAGCGGCGTAGGTGATCCACATCGCCAGCGTCAGCACCAGAATCAGCGGCGACTGCGCGACAATACCCGTCCAGGGCGTTTGTACCGTGGCGCTAAACAGCGCAGCGGGGAGTGCAAAATCCATGACGAAAATGTTGAGCAGGGAAACATTCTTGTTATCAACCATTTTGGCCTTCCCGGCCCAGAACCCCAGCAACATGATGACAAAAATCGGTGCAAGAGCATGAACAATCACGTAAGTCATAAATCACCTGTAATGAATAAAAAAGTTAGCACGGACGCGATGATTATTATTTTCAGGATGCAGGTCGCCTCACGGACGCAACGAGCGCGCCCGTGGGGTTATGCATCTGGCAGGTCTCTTTTACTTACCAGCTCGCCCGCATACGTTCGCGTACAAGAGCAGAACTACGACGATTGTCGGCACCCAGACGATTTTTCAGCGTCGGCTCTTGACGAGCATCGCTGATGGCCTGTTGCAGAGTGGCCGTCACCAACGTCAGATCGTTTGCCGAAGGAGCATCTGGATTACTGATATCCAGCAGACTGGAGAGCAGTCCCAGCGTGGCGTAGTTACTGATGTCGTACGCCATCGGCGGAATAGTGGCCGCCAGTTTTTCCAGCGACTCGACGGTACGCAGGGTGATACGTGCCGCAGACTCTTTACCCATCGCGTGGATCAGCACGCCTTTGTCGTTGAAGGCAATCAGACGGTTGGCCTGATAACCGTGCGCCAGAAACGCGCCGGACATCGCCTTGCCGACGATAAGGCCAATCACCGGATGCCCAGCCAGACGTGCATTGGCATACGCCGCTGCCGCACCGGCCAGCGCCTGGTGAATACCAAATCCCTCTTCACGGCGACCGTAGGCCTGGCTGGGCACATCAATCACTGCCACGATCGGGCGCTTAACAGCGTTATCAGCATCGGCAGCCACGGTTTCGCTGACCACTTTTGCAAGCGTCCAGCCTTCCAGCAGACCAACCTCGCCTTTTGCGGCGCGTGGGTAATGGTTGTTAGCATCCGGCACTACCGCGATAAAGCGCGCCGTTTCACCGTTCAGCTCACCGTCTGCGGCCTGCACGGAGGGGCACAGCCCTTCGAGCCGTCTGGCGTTCGGTACGAGGGCTTGCAGCCATAACTCGCCACGGCTTATTGCGTTACTCATTATTTCACCTCCCGGGCAAAGAGCGCGTTAATCTGTTCTGAATCGGCCTGTTTGCGGGTGTCGAAATGGCTCAGACGGTTCAGATAATCGTCGTAGTTATCGGTGCGGTGTTTTGCCGGAACGCCTTTCGCCAGCGCATCGTTCATCGCCGCTTTCACCGCGTTGACGCCATCGCCAACCAGCGCATCCACCAGCCCGCTTTGATAGCGCACTTCGCCACCGGTCATGCTCCAGATAAACGGGCGGTCACGGGAGTCATATTCTTCAATCCCGGCTTCCTGTTCGATAACCTGCGGGCCGTTCAGACCCAGACGCGCTTCGCGGGTGACAATCAGATAGCTACACAGCGCAGCGGCGATAGACATCCCGCCGAAGCAGCCGACAGTCCCGGCCACAATGCCGACCACCGGGGTATAACGACGCAGGTCAACAATCGCCGCGTGGATGTCGGCAATCGCCGCCAGGCCGAGGTTGGCTTCCTGCAAACGCACGCCGCCGGTTTCCAGACTCAACACCGCCTGCGTCGGAATGCCGTTACGGTTATCTTCCGCCGCTAGCTCCAGCGCCGACGCCATTTTAGCGCCGGACACTTCGCCCATACTGCCGCCCTGGAATGCGCCCTCAATCGCCACAACCACCGCCGGTTTGCCGTTAATAGTGCCTTTCGCCACGACCATGCCGTCATCGGCCTGCGGCACGATGCCCTGCGCGCCCAGCCACGGCGACATCACACCTTCAAACGGGTCGAGCAGTTCGCGGTAGCTGCCTTCATCCAGCAGCGCATGCGCGCGCTGACGCGCTTTTAATTCGATAAAACTGCGGTCATCACGCATAGCTCACCTCTTCAAATACCTGTTCGATACGAATGCGCGCTACGCCCGGCGTCGCGCCGAAGTCGTGGATGGTCAGTTTGCCTGCCGGCAGGCTGCTGACCGTTTGCAGACGGGTAAACAGCGCTTCCCAGCGGCTGCGGCTGTTATCGACGGAAGTGGTGATATCAATGGTTAACGTCTGGCCCTGGTCGGCGGTGAATAACACCTCCATATCCCCGGAGCCGACAACCCCTGCCAGCGCCCTGCCGCGTAACGCGCGGCTGGCTGGCACGGTCAATGTGATTTTTTCCATAACATCCTCTTAATGCTTTGAATAAGACGTTTCGACGCGATCGAGAAACAGGGTGGCGGCGAGCAAGTCCGCCGCGCCGCCCGGCGAGGCGTTCAGCGCCAGCATCTGACGGTCTAAACGGGCCAGCGCCTGCGCCCCTGCCGGGTGCGCGCTGCCGCCCGCATGGAGAACGGCGCGCGCCCCGTGCTGCATGGCATCCAGCCCTTCCATCCCGGCGCGAGAAAGTACGCAGGTGTCGGTCAGCGAGGTCATGATGGCCATCAGCGCATCCAGCCGGGCGTGCATTTCGCTGCTGCCGTTCTGTCGGCTTAGCCGAAGCTGCGGCAGCGCACGCTGCATAATGTGTGGAAACGCCTGCTGCGCTTCTTCTCTGGCGCCCGGTACGCGATAACGGTGGGTGGCGCGCAGCCCTTTACTGAAGACTTTCGGCGCGGCGTCATCCGGCAGTTTTGCCAGTTCAGCGGCGGTTGCCGCCACCTGCTGCGCCCTGCCCGCGCCGCCGTGCATCGCCACGGCGCTCACCAACAGCCCCAGCGCCCAAATCGCGCCACGGTGGGTGTTCACGCCGCCCGTTGCCGCCATCATCTGCTGCTCGCCTTCGCGACCGAGTCGCCCTATGGTTTGTCTGAGCGCAATATCAGCCGGACGCCGCCAGCTTTGTTGCGCCAGCGCCTGAAACGTGGAGGTCAGGCTGTGCGCCGAGCGCTCCATCAGCGCAAGCGATAAATCGTGGTGCGCGCCGTTCCCCCGACTGTCCACCAGACCGGGCTTCGGGCTTAATCGTGCTTCGTCGATCAGACACTGCGTGGCGGTTCGCGCCAGCCATTCGGCGCCGCCTTCAACCTGAATCCGGGGCAGAAGTTTCATTACCAGCTCCGAAATTTCGCAGGTGGGTTGTAGAGCCCCCCGGACCATTCCACCAGGTCGGCAACGCTACCGGCCGCCAGCAGAGAACGGGTGGCGTCGGTACGACGAATGCCCATATCTTCCGGGTAAACCACCTTGCCGCTCTGACGCAGTTCGGCGACGCGCCGGGCGTCTACACCCAGACCGATGTCGGTAATACCAGCCACCGCCGCAACCATCGCGCGACGCTCCTCCAGACTTTCCGCCCGGTAGAGATAAGCGATACCTTCTTCGGTCAGAACGTGGGTCACGTCGTCGCCGTAGATCATCACCGGCGCCAGCGGCATACCGGAGGCTTTCGCCACGTCAACCGCGTCCAGTTTTTCCACGAAGGTCGGTTTCACGCCTGCCTGGAAGGTTTCCACCATCTGCACCACCAGCTTTTTACCGCGCTGCATGGGGTCAGGTTCGGTGATCATGTTCAGCCAGGCCGGGGTAGCGTGACGGCGACCGTGCGGGTCGTGGCCCATGTTTGGCGCGCCGCCGAAGCCGGACAGACGACCGCGAGTCACCGTTGAGGAGTTAGCCAGGCCATCAACCTGCAACGTGGAGCCGATAAACATATCGACCGCGTACTGACCCGCCAGCTGACAGAAGGCGCGGTTAGAACGCATGGAGCCGTCGGCGCCGGTAAAGAACACGTCAGGACGGGCGCGGATGTACTCCTCCATCCCCAGCTCGCCGCCGAAGCAGTGCACGCTTTCCACCCAGCCGCTTTCAATCGCCGGGATCAGCGTCGGATGCGGGTTCAGCGTCCAGTGTTTACAGATTTTGCCGCGCAGACCGAGTTGCTCGCCCCAGGTCGGCAGCAGCAGTTCAATAGCGGCGGTGTTGAAGCCGATACCGTGGTTCAGCGACTGCACCTGATGCTCTGCGTAGATGCCTTTAATGGCCATCATCGCCATCAGGATATGTTCCTGTTTGATCAGGCGCGGGTCGCGAGTGAACAGCGGTTCGATAAAGAACGGTTTGTCGGCAACCACCACGTAGTCGATCCACGAGCCCGGAATATCGACGCGCGGCAAGTCGCACTCGTCATCCACCAGTTCGTTCACCTGTGCGATAACGATGCCATCGTGGAATGCGGCGGCTTCCACCAGCGCCGGGGTATCTTCGGTACTCGGCCCGGTGTAGAGGTTGCCTTTGCGGTCAGCTTTGTAACCGGCAATCAGCGCCACGTTTGGCGCCAGGTCGACGTAAAGACGGGAATAAAGCTCGATGTAGGTGTGGATGGCGCCAATTTCCAGCAGGCCATCTTCCAGCAGTTGCGAGATGCGCAGACTTTGAGTGCCGGAAAAAGAGAAGTCCAGCTTGCGGGCGATACCCTTTTCGAAGATATCGAGATGCTCGCTGCGCCCAACGCTTGGCATGATCATATGCAGGTCATGCACTATCTGCGGGTTGACCTCCGCCAGCATGCGGGACAGGAAATCTGCCTGCTTCTGGTTATTCCCTTCTAATACCACGCGGTCACCCGGCGCGATCAGTTTTTCCAGCATTGCGGTCAGGTCTGCGGTTGGCAGCACCTTGCCCTGCACCGGAACAGAAGCCAGACGCCGCTGCTTCTCGGTGCGGCGCGTGTTCCAGACTCGTGCTGGCGTTTGCCCAGATAACATTATTAACCTCCTGATTCAGCTAATCATTTTGATTGCTTAACACTGGAAAGAGTGTGCGCCCTGGTGAGAAAGTCATCAATTAAGCGTAGAGAGGAATCATTAGCCTGAGAGTAATAATTTGAGTAATGAATTGTGATTAAGATCAGCGTCAGGAAGGTGTAAATCCGCTCCCCCTGCCTCATTTTCATAAACACCAGGGGAAAGTGACGGTATAGTAGGCGGCAGATTTAAAAAAACATCGCATAATTTATGACTCAAATAACCTCCCCCGACCTTGATATCACCGGTCACGATAGTGCGGAGTTCGTGCCAATGCGCGGTATCCGCAACCGCCACCTGCAAACCATGCTGCCGCGACTCATCCGCCGCAAGGTGAAGTTCGATGCGCACTGGCAACGTCTGGAATTACCGGACGGCGATTTTATCGATCTGGCCTGGAGTGAAGATCCGCAGCACGCGAAGCACAAACCGCGTCTGGTGGTTTTTCACGGCCTGGAAGGCAGCCTGAACAGCCCGTACGCTCACGGGCTGATTGAAGCGGCGCAAAAGCGCGGCTGGCTGGGCGTGGTCATGCACTTTCGCGGCTGTAGCGGCGAACCGAACCGGCTGAACCGCATTTATCACTCCGGCGAAACGGAAGACGGCACCTGGTTTTTACACTGGCTACAGCGCGAGTTTGGCGCCGCCCCCACCGCCGCCGTCGGCTATTCGCTCGGCGGAAATATGCTGGCGTGTCTGCTGGCGAAAGAAGGCCGCGAGATCCCGATTGACGCGGCGGTCATCGTTTCCGCCCCCTTCGTGCTGGAAGCGTGCAGCTATCATATGGAAAAAGGGTTTTCCCGCGTTTATCAGCGCTATCTGCTCAATCTGCTGAAGGCCAACGCCGCGCGCAAGCTGGCGGCATACCCCGGCACACTGCCGATTAATCTGGTACAGCTCAAATCCGTGCGCCGGCTCCGTGAATTTGACGATCTGATCACCGCGAAAATTCACGGCTTTGCCGACGCGATAGACTATTATCGTCAGTGTAGCGCCATGCCGATGCTCAACCAGATCGCCAAACCGACGCTCATCATCCACGCGAAAGACGATCCGTTTATGGATCATCATGTGATCCCGAAACCGGAAAATCTGCCGCCGCTGGTGGAGTATCAGCTCACCGAGCATGGCGGGCATGTTGGATTTATCGGCGGGACGCTGCGTCGCCCGGAAATGTGGCTGGAGTCGCGGATTCCCGACTGGCTGACAACGTATCTGGAGGCGTCATCATGATGATCCCCTGGCAAGAGCTGTCTTCTGAGACGCTGGACAATTTGATCGAAAGCTTTGTGTTGCGTGAAGGCACCGATTATGGTGAACATGAACGTTCGCTTGAGCAAAAGGTCGCCGACGTCAAACGACAGCTACAGTGCGGAGAAGCTGTTCTGGTGTGGTCTGAACTGCACGAGACGGTCAACATTATGCCGCGTGGACAGTTTCGCGAATAATCCGCCGCTGACGGCCGACTATACTAAAACTTTTGTTGATTCATGGAGTTGTTATGTCTGCCAAACATCCGGTGATTGCGGTAACAGGGTCCAGCGGCGCGGGGACCACGACCACCAGCCTCGCGTTTCGAAAAATTTTCGCGCAGTTAAATCTGCGCGCAGCCGAGGTGGAAGGCGACAGTTTTCATCGTTACACACGCCCCGAAATGGACATGGCGATCCGCAAAGCGCGCGACGCCGGGCGGCATATCAGCTATTTCGGCCCTGAAGCCAACGACTTCAGTCTGCTGGAACAAACTTTTATTGAATACGGACAGACGGGCAAAGGCCAGGCGCGTAAGTATCTTCATACCTACGATGAGGCCGTGCCGTGGAATCAGGTGCCGGGGACGTTTACCCCGTGGCAACCACTGCCGGAACCCACCGATGTGCTGTTTTACGAAGGGCTGCACGGCGGCGTGGTAACGCCGCAGCATGATGTCGCGCGTCATGTCGATCTGCTGGTCGGCGTGGTGCCGATCGTCAACCTGGAGTGGATTCAAAAGCTGATTCGCGATACCAGCGAGCGCGGCCACTCCCGCGAGGCGGTGATGGATTCCGTTGTCCGCTCAATGGATGACTACATTAATTTCATTACGCCGCAGTTTTCCCGCACCCACATTAACTTCCAGCGCGTGCCCACCGTTGACACTTCCAATCCCTTCGCCGCGAAAGGCATTCCTTCGCTGGACGAAAGTTTTGTGGTCATTCATTTCAGAAATCTGGAAGGGATTGATTTCCCGTGGCTGCTGGCGATGTTGCAAGGGTCGTTTATTTCCCATATCAATACGCTCGTGGTGCCGGGCGGCAAAATGGGGCTGGCGATGGAACTGATCATGTTGCCGCTGGTTCAGCGACTGATGGAAGGGAAGAAGATCGAATAATCTGTTCGATGTTTGCCGGATGGCGGCTAACGCCTTATCCGGCCTACAGAGTGCGTTTGATATATGCCGGATGGCGCTACGCTTATCCGGCCTACAGGGTGCGAATTCGTAGGCCTGATAAGCGTAGCGCCATCAGGCAACCGGCATCACGCCGCAATCACTTCATATGAATGGGTAATATTCACCGCTTTTTCCAGCATCAGCGCCACTGAGCAATACTTCTCAGCCGAAAGATCGACCGCCCGCGCAACCGCCGCGTCTTTCAGGTCATTGCCGGTCACAATGAAATGCAGATTAATATGCGTAAACAGGCGCGGCGCTTCTTCACGACGTTCGGACGTCAGTTTCACTTCGCAATTCGTCACATCCTGACGCCCTTTCTGCAAAATAGAAACCACGTCGATTGCGCTACAACCGCCTGCGGCCATCAGCACCATTTCCATCGGGCTTGGCGCTTTATCACCGGAGTTGCCATCCATTAAAACCTGGTGGCCGGAGGCAGACTCTCCCAGAAAGGTTAACCCTTCAACCCACTTTACACGCGCTTGCATATTCGGAACTCCAATGTGTCAATTTTCCTGACAGATTACGCGCACATAACAAATCTCGCAACGGAAGGCGACCTGCGTCATGCTGAAGCGAGACACCAGGAGACACACGGCGAAAGCTATGCTAAAACAGTCGGGATGCTACAGTAATACATTGACGTACTGCATGTATGCAGAGGACATCACATTCAGGCTGCAGTACATTTTCGACAGCCCCCTTCCCAGGAATTCGGGAAACCTATTTTTGCAAACCCAGAGGCAGTGTCGTGTTCTGGCTCTGGAGACAGCTTATAACAGAGGATAACCGCGCATGGTGCTTGGCAAACCGCAAACAGACCCGACTCTCGAATGGTTCTTGTCTCATTGCCACATTCATAAGTACCCATCGAAGAGCACGCTGATTCACCAGGGTGAAAAAGCGGAAACGTTGTACTACATCGTTAAAGGCTCAGTGGCAGTGTTGATCAAAGATGAAGAAGGGAAAGAAATGATCCTTTCTTATCTGAATCAGGGCGATTTTATTGGCGAACTGGGCCTGTTTGAAGAGGGTCAGGAACGCAGTGCCTGGGTACGTGCCAAAACGGCCTGTGAAGTCGCTGAAATTTCTTACAAGAAATTCCGTCAGTTGATCCAGGTAAACCCGGATATTCTGATGCGCCTGTCTTCCCAGATGGCTCGCCGTCTGCAAGTGACATCTGAGAAAGTCGGTAACCTCGCCTTCCTCGACGTAACGGGCCGTATCGCTCAGACCCTGCTGAACCTGGCGAAACAACCTGACGCGATGACTCACCCGGATGGCATGCAGATCAAAATCACCCGTCAGGAGATCGGCCAGATCGTTGGCTGCTCCCGTGAAACCGTGGGGCGTATTCTGAAAATGCTCGAAGATCAGAATCTGATCTCCGCTCACGGTAAGACCATCGTCGTCTACGGCACACGTTAATCCCGTCGGAATGGCGCATTACCGGGTAATGCGCCATTTTTGTTTGCACCGATGTGGCGAAGACTGATTTACCATCCTGAGATCAACTACGCACTACGGCAAACGCTGGTGCTGTGCCTGCCTGTGGCTATCGGCCTGATCATCGGCCAGTTGCACCTGGGACTGCTGTTCTCGCTCGTTCCCGCCTGCTGCAACATTGCCGGTCTTGATACCCCGCATAAACGCTTTTTCAAACGCTTAATCATCGGCGGATCGCTGTTTGCCGGATGCAGCCTGATTACACAACTGCTGCTGGCGCGCGACATCCCCCTGCCGCTGATCCTCACCGGACTGACGCTGCTGCTCGGCGTCACGGCGGAAATCAGCCCGCTGCATGCAAGGCTGCTGCCCGCTTCACTGATTGCCGCCATTTTCACGCTAAGCCTGGCGGGGAACATGCCGGTCTGGGAGCCGCTGCTCATCTACGCGCTCGGCACGCTATGGTACGGGCTGTTTAACTGGTTCTGGTTCTGGCTGTGGCGCGAACAGCCGCTGCGCGAATCGCTCAGCCTGCTGTATCGCGAGCTGGCCGACTATTGCGAGGCCAAATACAGCCTGCTCACGCAGCATATCGATCCAGAAAAAGCGCTGCCGCCTCTGCTGGTGCGCCAGCAGAAAGCAGTGGATCTCATTACCCAGTGTTACCAGCAAATGCACATGCTGTCGGCCCAGCACAATAATGACTACAAGCGCCTGCTGCGCGCCTTCCAGGAAGCGCTGGACTTACAGGAGCATATCTCCGTTAGTTTGCATCAGCCGGAGGAGGTTCAGAAGCTGGTGGAGCGCAGCCACGCGGAACAGGTTATTCGCTGGAATGCGCAAACCGTCGCTGCCCGCCTGCGCATCATCGCGGATGACATCCTGTATCACCGTCTGCCCAGCCGTTTTTCGATGGAGAAGCAGACTGGCGCGCTGGAAAAAATCGCCAATCAGCACCCGGAAAACCCTGTCGGGCAGTTTTGCTACTGGCACTTTAGCCGTATTGCCCGCGTATTACGCACTCAGCGTCCGCTGTACGCACGCGACCTGATGGCCGATAAACAACGTCGCCTGCCGCTGCTGCCCGCGCTGAAAAGCTATTTATCGTTTAAATCGCCCGCGCTGCGCAACGCCGGGCGAATCAGCGTTATGTTAAGTATCGCCAGCCTGATGGGCAGCGCCTTACATCTGCCCAAGCCGTACTGGATTTTGATGACCATCCTGTTCGTCACGCAAAATGGCTACGGCGCGACGCGCGTGCGCATTCTGCACCGTTCGGCGGGTACGCTGGCCGGTCTGGTGGTGGCGGGCGTCACGTTGCACTTTCGCATTCCTGAAGGCTACACGCTGGCATTAATGCTGATCATTACGCTGGTGAGCTATCTGACCATTCGCAAAAACTACGGCTGGGCGACGGTTGGCTTTACGGTGACGGCGGTCTATACCCTGCAACTGCTGACGCTCAACGGCGAACAGTTCATCGTGCCGCGATTTATTGATACGGTCATTGGCTGCCTGATTGCTTTTGGCGGGATGGTCTGGCTCTGGCCGCAGTGGCAAAGCGGCCTTTTGCGTAAGAATGCCCACGACGCGCTGGAAGCGGACCAGGAGGCCATTCGGCTGATCCTCAGCAACGACCCGCAGCCAACGCCGCTTGCGTACCAGCGAATGCGGGTGAACCAGGCGCACAATACGCTGTTTAACTCGCTGAATCAGGCGATGCAGGAACCGGGGTTTAACACGCACTATCTGGAAGATATGAAACTGTGGGTAACGCACAGCCAGTTTATCGTTGAGCACGTCAACGCCATGACCACGCTGGCGCGCGAGCATACGATGCTGACGCCGGATCTGGCGCAGCGCTACCTGGAATCCTGCGAAATTGCGCTCCAGCGCTGTCAGCAGCGGCTGGAGTATGACGCGCCGGGCGGTTCCGGGGATGTGAATATTCTGGAGTCATCGGAGATGCTCTCCCACGGGCCGCTTAGCACGCTGGAACAGCATCTGCAACGCGTGCTGGGGCACCTGAATACCATGCACACCATTTCGTCAGTGGCATGGCGCCAGCGCCCGCATCACGGCATCTGGCTTAGTCGCCGGTTACGGGATATGAAGGGTTGACGTTGTTTGCTGTTTGTTGTTTGTTGTTTGCCGGATGGCGGCGCAAGCGCCTTATCAGGCCTACAGGGGAAACGCGATTTGTAGGCCGGATAAGCGTAGCGCCATCCGGCAATCAGCCAGCCACTTTCGCCACCGCCTGCGCAAAACGCTGCATCCCTTCGTCAATATCCGCCTCTTCCACCACCAGCGACGGAGCAAAGCGCATGACATCCGGCCCGGCATTCAGCACCATAACGCCTTCATGCGCGCCAGCGTAAAGGAAATCCCGCGCCCGGCCTTTATACTGCGGCTTCAGTTCCGCGCCAATCAGCAGCCCCATGCCGCGAATATCGCTGAAAATGTCATACTGCGCGTCAATCTTCTGCAAATGCTGAACAAACCGCTCGCGTTTAGTCTGAACACCGCTCAGCACGTCAGACGTATTGATGATATCGAACGCGGCCCCGGCAACGGCGCAGGCCAACGGGTTGCCGCCGTAGGTGGAACCGTGCGACCCAACGTGGAACGCGGACGCAATCTCCTGCGTGGTCAGCATAGCGCTGACCGGGAAGCCGCCGCCCAGCGCTTTCGCACTGGTAAGAATATCCGGCGTCACGCCGTAGTGCATATAGGCGAACAGATCGCCGGTGCGCCCCATACCACACTGAACTTCATCAAACACCAGCAGCGCCTGATGCCGATCGCACAGCTCGCGCAGGCCTTGCAGAAACGCTGGCGTTGCGGCGGTGACGCCGCCTTCTCCCTGGATCGGCTCCACCACCACCGCGCAGGTATGGTCATCCATCACCGCTTTCACTGCGTGCAGATCGTTGAAAGGAACATGGATGATATCCGCCGGTTTAGGGCCAAATCCGTCGGAATACTTCGGCTGACCACCAACGGAAACGGTAAACAGCGAGCGGCCATGAAAAGCGTTATGGAAGGCGATGATTTTGGTTTTAAACGGGCTATGACGCACGCAGGCATAGTGGCGCGCCAGTTTGAAGGCGGTTTCGTTGGCTTCGGTGCCGGAGTTCATAAACAGCACGCGCTCGGCAAAGGTCGCGTCGATAAGTTTACGCCCCAGACGCAGCGCAGGTTCGTTAGTAAAAACGTTGCTGGTGTGCCACAGCGTTTCACCCTGCGTTTTCAGCGCGTCCACCAGCGCCGGATGGCAATGCCCTAAGGCGGTAACTGCAATCCCACCCGCGAAATCAACGTACTCTTTACCCTGCTGATCCCAGACCCGGCTGCCCTTGCCTTTTACCGGAATAAACTCTGCCGGTGCATAAATCGGCAGGATAACTTCATCGAAAGTCGCGCGCGTAATTGCAGTTTGTTCAGTTGCCATCTTATGCCCATCCAGCTAAATGAAATTTCAGTCATAAAATATGCATAAAAAATCACTGGATAGCAACCACAAATCAGCGCGACAGGAAATTAGCCAGCAGTTGATGTCCCTGCTCGCTCAGAATACTTTCCGGGTGGAACTGCACCCCTTCCAGATCCCACTCCCGGTGGCGAATCCCCATAATTTCCTGCGTGTCGCTCCAGGCCGTAACGTCAAAGCAGGCGGGAAGCGTTGCAGGATCGATCACCAGCGAGTGATAGCGCGTGACGGTAAGCGGGTTCGATATCCCCTGAAAAACCCCCTGGCCGCTATGGGTGACGGGAGAGGTTTTACCGTGCATCACTTTGGCCGCCCGCACGATCGTCGCACCAAAGGCCTGCGCCATCGCCTGGTGTCCAAGACAGACGCCGAGCATGGGAAGGCGCCCGGCATAATGGCGGATTACCGCCAGGGAGATGCCCGCGTCATCCGGCGTACAGGGCCCCGGCGAGATCACGATTTTTTGCGGATTCAGCACGTCAATTTGCGCCAGCGTCAACGCGTCATTCCGCCTGACCAGGACATCAGCGCCCAGTTCGCAGAAATACTGATAAAGGTTCCAGGTAAACGAATCATAGTTGTCGATCAGCAGAATCATGGCGGCTCCGGTACGTAAGAACCGCGCTATTCTACTCAGTTTCCTGGGCTTCGCTTACCCCTTTACGAAATATTGCCTGTAATCCCGACAGGTCGCCCATCGCGCCGCTCTGGTTCGCCTGGCTCCATTCAGCCACCTGAATGCCGCTCCAGCTCAGGATATAACCGGCGTGGAGCGCCAGTTGCTCAAAGAAGATGCGCTGCGCCAGTCCGCTGCCGATGCGAAAAGGATGCAGCACATTAATTTCACAGTAGTAGTGCGCCAGACGATCGGCGAATTTCTCTTTCGTCAGCCCGACCAGATACCCCTCTTCTTCCAGATCCTGCATCAGGGCGTTACCCTCTTTTTCGATGTAGGCAAAATGGCAAAAACGGGTATCTCCCTGATATATATCGACCTCGCGCAGTTGTCCGGCCCAGTCAAAAACATCCTGATACAGCTGACGATGAATGGCGCGCAGGTGAGGCAGTCCGCGCACCAGGGGGCCAGCTTCAATCGTCGCGGCACGCAGTGCGGTCAGTTCATACGCCGCCTGCTCCAGACGCTGAACCTGCCGGATGCCTAAGCGGTTACGCATGATGTTCAGTCCGGGATACAGATAGGGGTCGCGTCCATCACCAAACTTATCGCTCATAGTGCCTCCTTAATTCTGCCAGGCGCACCAGTGCTTCTTCGGCGGTCAGGGTAACTAACGGGATGTCCACCCCTTCCAGACGTCGACTCTCCTGGAAATTGATATTTCGTCGTTGTTCCCAGAGGCGAGACTTTTGTTTATCGGTGAGTTTTTTCACGAGACCTCCCTGAATGTGCCTGCACTTGCCACAAGTATAAGCAGCAAATTCAGGTTACGCAGAGGTCAGGAATCGCGCGGGCATTGCTGGCCCGCGCAGAATGCCATTACGGCAGGACTTTGGCGGAAAGGATAACTATCGGTTTTGAAGGAACATTTTGGTAAGGGCCGACATCGTGCGTCTGCACCTGGGAGATTTTGTCAGCGACATCCATCCCTTTCACAACTTTACCAAATACGGCGTAGCCAAAATCGCGCTGGCCGTGATCCAGGAAGGCGTTGTCGGCAACGTTGATAAAGAACTGGCTGGTTGCGCTGTCTTTATCTGCGGTACGCGCCATCGCAATGGTGCCACGGGTGTTGCGCAGCCCGTTGTCCGCTTCGTTCTTGATCGGCGGGTTAGGTTTCTTTTGCTGCATCTGCTCGTTAAAACCGCCGCCCTGCACCATAAAGCCGGGGATCACACGGTGGAACGTGGTGTTGTTATAGAAACCGCTGTTGACATAATCGACAAAGTTTTGCACTGAAACTGGCGCTTTCTGGCTATTCAGTTCCAGTTCAATATTTCCGGCGGAGGTCGTCAGCAGAACATGTGGGTCACCTTTCGCTGCCAACGCTACAGGAGAGAGAGCAGAAAGAGCGAGAACAGCTGCAACAGCCGCCAGAGTCGATTTGAGCATGAGATTTCCTTAACGAGAGCAGTAACAAAAGCAAGTAGATTGATTCTAAAGAGCCTTCAAGGAGCAGGCCAGCCCTTTACCTAATTTTACGTATCTGAAACAAATGTAACCTTACGATTTTGTTGTGCTTTTCGGCATATTAATGTGATCACCATCACGTTAAAAAATGTAACGCTTACAGTAATTGCTAATAAACATTTAAATACATCACTAAAACGCCTAAAATCTGCCCGCTCACGGCGCTGTCAACGCGCTTTACACCTCTATACACAGGCCAGTCATGACTAACAGCAATCGCATCAAGCTCACATGGATTAGCTTTCTCTCCTACGCCCTGACAGGCGCGTTGGTAATTGTCACCGGGATGGTGATGGGAAACATTGCAGAGTATTTCAACCTGCCCGTTTCCAGTATGAGTAACACATTCACCTTTCTTAACGCCGGTATCCTGATCTCTATTTTCCTGAATGCCTGGCTGATGGAAATTATCCCGCTGAAAACGCAGCTGCGTTTTGGCTTTGTGTTGATGGTGCTGGCCGTGGCCGGGCTGATGCTCAGCCATAGCCTGGCGCTTTTCTCTGCGGCAATGTTTGTACTGGGTCTGGTGAGCGGTATCACCATGTCGATCGGTACTTTCCTGATCACCCAGATGTATGAAGGCCGTCAGCGTGGTTCTCGCCTGCTGTTCACCGACTCCTTCTTCAGTATGGCCGGGATGATCTTCCCGATGGTCGCCGCTTACCTGCTGGCGCGCAGCATTGAGTGGTACTGGGTATACGCCTGCATCGGTCTGGTCTACGTGGCGATTTTCATCCTGACCTTCGGCTGCGAATTTCCGGCGCTGGGTAAACACGCGCCGAAAACGGAAACGCCGGTGGTAAAAGAGAAATGGGGCATTGGCGTCCTGTTCCTGTCCATCGCCGCGCTGTGCTACATCCTCGGTCAGTTGGGTTTCATCTCCTGGGTGCCGGAATACGCCAAAGGTCTGGGCATGAGCCTGAACGACGCCGGTACGCTGGTCAGCGATTTCTGGATGTCGTACATGTTCGGCATGTGGGCCTTCAGCTTCATTCTGCGCTTCTTTGATCTGCAACGTATCCTGACGGTACTGGCAGGTCTGGCGGCGGTGCTGATGTACCTGTTCATTAAAGCCCAGCCGGAGCATATGGCGTGGTTTATTCTGACGCTCGGCTTCTTCTCCAGCGCCATTTACACCTCAATCATTACGCTGGGTTCGCAGCAAACCAAAGTGCCGTCGCCGAAGCTGGTTAACTTTGTGCTGACCTGCGGCACCATTGGCACCATGCTGACCTTCGTGGTGACAGGCCCGATCGTGGCGCACAGCGGCCCGCAGGCCGCGTTGCTCACCGCAAACGGTCTGTATGCCGTAGTGTTTGTGATGTGCTTTATCCTCGGGTTTGTTACCCGTCATCGCCAGCATAACGTGCCAGCAGCGCACTGATGATGATTTGCCCGGTGGCGCAAGCTTACCGGGCCTACATGTAACTTGTAGGCCGGATAAGACGCATAGCGTCGCCATCCGGCTTTTTAGCCCGGCTTTTTAATCCTGCTTTTTCGCGCAATTTCCCCCTCCTCCTGACGGCGTAGACCTCGCATTCTTTAGAGGTAGACCTTCTTACGCCAATAACCCCTCATTTTGTACGTTATTTGCACAACAACGAAATGTCTGACAATTCCGTGACTTATAAAAATGCTGACAAATCAGCAATATACCTCTTAAGGAGTATATAAGGCCGAATTTGATTTACATCAATAAGCGGGGTTGCTGAATCGTTAAGGTAGGCAGTAATAGAAAAGAAATCGAGGCAAAAATGAGCAAAGTCAGACTCGCTATTATCGGTAATGGTATGGTCGGCCATCGCTTTATTGAGGACCTTCTTGATAAATCCGACGCTGCCAATTTTGACATTACCGTGTTCTGTGAAGAACCCCGCAAAGCATACGACCGTGTCCACCTGTCTTCCTACTTCTCCCACCACACCGCTGAAGAGCTGTCTCTGGTGCGTGAAGGCTTTTATGAGAAGCACGGCGTTAACGTTCTGGTCGGCGAACGCGCCATTACGATCAACCGTCAGGAGAAGGTCATCCACTCCAGCGCGGGTCGTACGGTTTATTACGATAAACTGATCATGGCGACCGGCTCCTACCCGTGGATCCCGCCAATTAAAGGTTCCGAAACTCAGGACTGCTTTGTTTACCGTACCATTGAAGATCTCAACGCCATTGAAGCCTGCGCCCGTCGCAGCAAACGCGGCGCGGTGGTCGGCGGCGGCCTGCTGGGTCTGGAAGCCGCTGGCGCGCTGAAAAACTTAGGCGTCGAAACCCACGTTATCGAATTTGCCCCCATGCTGATGGCAGAACAGCTGGATCAGATGGGCGGCGAGCAGCTACGCCGTAAAATCGAAAGCATGGGCGTGCGCGTACACACCAGCAAAAACACCAAAGAGATCGTTCAGGAAGGCGCCGAAGCGCGTAAAACCATGCGTTTTGCCGACGGTAGCGAGCTGGAAGTCGACTTCATCGTTTTCTCTACCGGTATCCGCCCGCGTGACAAACTGGCCACCCAGTGCGGCCTGGACGTCGCTCAGCGCGGTGGTATCGTGATTAACGACGCCTGCCAGACGTCTGACCCGGATATCTACGCGATTGGCGAATGCGCCAGCTGGAACAACCGCGTGTACGGTCTGGTCGCGCCTGGCTACAAAATGGCGCAGGTTGCCGTTGACCACATCCTCGAAACCGAAAACGTGTTTGAAGGCGCAGACCTCAGCGCCAAGCTGAAACTGCTGGGCGTGGACGTCGGCGGCATTGGCGATGCGCATGGCCGCACGCCGGGCGCGCGTAGCTACGTTTACCTCGACGAAAGCAAAGAGGTCTACAAACGCCTCATCGTCAGCGAAGACAACAAAACCCTGCTCGGCGCGGTGCTGGTGGGCGATACCAGCGATTACGGCAACCTGCTGCAACTGGTGCTGAACGCGATTGAACTGCCGGAAAACCCGGACTCGCTGATCCTGCCGGCACATTCTGGCAGCGGTAAGCCTTCCATTGGCGTTGATAAACTGCCGGACAGCGCGCAAATCTGTTCCTGCTTTGACGTCACCAAAGGGATGCTGGTCGCCGCCATCAACAAAGGCTGCCACACCGTTGCGGCGCTGAAAGCGGAAACCAAAGCCGGTACTGGCTGCGGCGGCTGTATTCCGCTGGTTACTCAGGTTCTGAACGCCGAACTGGCGAAACAGGGTATTGAAGTGAACAACAACCTGTGTGAGCACTTTGCGTACTCGCGTCAGGAACTGTTCCACCTCATCCGCGTGGAAGGCATTAAAACCTTTGAAGAACTGCTGGCGAAACACGGTAAAGGCTACGGCTGCGAAGTGTGTAAACCGACCGTCGGTTCTCTGCTGGCCTCCTGCTGGAACGAATACATTCTGAAGCCACAGCACACCCCGCTACAGGATACCAACGACAACTTCCTGGCGAACATCCAGAAAGACGGCACCTACTCCGTGATCCCGCGTTCTGCGGGCGGCGAAATCACGCCGGAAGGTCTGGTGGCCGTAGGTCGCATCGCGCGTGAGTTTAACCTGTACACCAAAATTACCGGTTCTCAGCGTATCGGTCTGTTCGGCGCGCAGAAAGACGATCTGCCAGAAATCTGGCGTCAGCTGATTGAAGCGGGCTTCGAAACCGGTCACGCGTATGCCAAAGCGCTGCGTATGGCGAAAACCTGCGTGGGCAGCACCTGGTGCCGCTACGGCGTGGGCGATAGCGTCGGCTTCGGCGTCGAACTGGAAAACCGCTACAAAGGCATCCGTACCCCGCACAAAATGAAATTTGGCGTCTCCGGCTGTACCCGTGAATGTGCGGAAGCCCAGGGTAAAGACGTGGGGATTATCGCCACGGAAAAAGGCTGGAACCTGTACGTCTGCGGTAACGGCGGGATGAAACCGCGTCATGCAGACCTGCTGGCGGCGGATATCGACCGCGAAACGCTGGTTAAATACCTCGACCGCTTCATGATGTTCTACATCCGTACCGCCGACAAACTGACCCGTACCGCACCGTGGTTAGATAACCTGGAAGGCGGTATCGACTACCTGAAGTCGGTCATCATCGACGACAAACTGGGCCTGAACGCGCATCTGGAAGAAGAGATGACCCGCCTGCGTGAAGCGGTGGTGTGCGAGTGGACGGAGACCGTAAATACACCGTCTGCGCAGGTTCGTTTCAGACACTTTATCAACAGCGATAAGCGCGACCCGAATGTTCAGGTGGTGCCTGAGCGTGAACAGCATCGTCCGGCAACGCCGTACGAGCGCATTCCGGTAACTCTGGTGGAGGAAAACGCATGAGCCAGTGGAAAAACATCTGCAAAATCGATGACATTCTGCCGGAAACCGGCGTCTGCGCGCTGTTAGGCGAAAAGCAGGTCGCCATTTTCCGTCCATATCACAGCGACCAGGTGTTCGCGATCAGCAATATCGACCCGTTTTTTGAGTCCAGCGTGCTGTCGCGCGGATTGATTGCCGAGCATCAGGGCGAACTGTGGGTTGCCAGCCCGCTGAAAAAACAGCGGTTCCGTCTGAGCGACGGTCTGTGCATGGAAGATGAAAGCCATTCCGTCGCGCACTACGAAGCTCGCGTGAAAGACGGCGTGGTGCAACTGCGCGGTTGATGAATTTGGGGAGGCGCAACGCCTCCCTTTTTGACGTCTTTGTAGGCCTGATAAGCGCAGCGCCATCAGGCAAAAACACACCGCCGGATGGCGGCATAAATGCCTTATCCGGCCTACGGTTTTACGATTTCTTTTTTAATTTTATTGTTTTTACTTCAAGGATAATCAAATGTTTACAGACACTATTAACAAGTGTGCGGCTAACGCTGCGCGCATTGCACGCCTGTCGGCAAATAATCCGCTCGGTTTCTGGGTGAGTTCCGCAATGGCCGGCGCCTACGTCGGTCTCGGCATCATTCTTATTTTTACCCTCGGCAATCTGCTTGACCCTTCCGTTCGCCCGCTGGTGATGGGCGCTACCTTCGGCATCGCCTTAACGCTGGTGATCATCGCCGGTTCTGAACTCTTTACCGGCCACACCATGTTCCTGACGCTCGGCGTAAAAGCGGGCACCATCAGCCACGGTCAGATGTGGGCGATTCTGCCGCAAACCTGGCTGGGCAACCTGGTGGGCTCCGTGTTCGTCGCGCTGCTGTATAGCTGGGGCGGCGGCAGTCTGCTGCCGGTCGATACCAGCATCGTTCACACGGTTGCGCTGGCGAAAACCACCGCGCCCGCCACGGTACTGTTCTTTAAAGGCGCGCTGTGCAACTGGCTGGTTTGCCTGGCGATCTGGATGGCGATTCGTACCGAAGGCGCGGCGAAATTCCTCGCTATCTGGTGGTGTCTGCTGGCGTTCATCGCGTCCGGCTACGAGCACTCCGTCGCCAACATGACGCTGTTCGCCCTCTCCTGGTTCGGCCATCACGGCGACGCCTACACGCTGGCGGGAATTGGTCATAACCTGCTGTGGGTGACTCTCGGCAATACTTTGTCCGGTGTCGTATTCATGGGATTAGGTTATTGGTATGCTACGCCAAAAGCGGAGCGTCCGGCTCCGGCAAAAATCAATCAAACTGAAGCTACTGCCAATAATTAAGAGGTAATGTCGTGGACCATTTGCCTATATTTTGTCAATTACGCAATCGTGACTGTCTGCTCGTCGGCGGTGGCGATGTCGCAGAACGCAAAGCGCGGTTACTGCTGGAAGCAGGCGCTCGATTAACGGTCAACGCGCTGGCGTTTATTCCGCAGTTCACCGTATGGGCAAATGAAGGCATGTTGACGTTGGTTGAAGGGGCATTCGAAGAATCCCTGCTCGACGGATGCTGGCTGGCAATCGCCGCGACCGATGATGACGCCGTGAACCAGCAGGTGAGCGAAGCCGCTGAATCACGCCGCATTTTCTGCAACGTGGTCGATGCGCCAAAAGCCGCCAGTTTCATCATGCCCTCCATTATCGACCGTTCGCCGCTGATGGTGGCGGTCTCCTCCGGCGGCACCTCGCCCGTTCTCGCACGCTTGCTGCGCGAGAAACTGGAGTCCTTGCTGCCCCAGCACCTCGGCCAGGTCGCGCATTACGCCGGCCAGCTCCGCGCGCGGGTGAAAAAGCAGTTCGCCACAATGGGCGAGCGCCGTCGCTTCTGGGAAAAACTGTTCATCAACGACAGGCTCGCGCAGTCGCTGGCGAATGCCGATGCGAAAGCGGTGTCGGAGATCACCGAGCAGATGCTGAGCGAACCGCTGGATCACCGTGGTGAAGTGGTGCTGGTGGGCGCGGGCCCTGGCGACGCCGGGCTGCTGACGCTGAAAGGGTTACAACAGATCCAACAGGCGGATGTGGTGGTGTATGACCGTCTGGTCTCCGACGACATTATGAATCTGGTACGCCGTGACGCTGACCGCGTGTTCGTTGGCAAACGCGCGGGCTATCACTGCGTTCCGCAGGAAGAGATTAACCAGATCCTGCTGCGAGAAGCGCAGAAAGGCAAACGCGTGGTGCGTCTGAAAGGCGGCGATCCGTTTATCTTCGGTCGCGGCGGCGAAGAGCTGGAAACGCTGTGCCACGCCGGTATTCCGTTCTCGGTTGTTCCCGGTATTACCGCGGCCTCCGGGTGCTCGGCTTATTCCGGCGTTCCGCTGACTCACCGCGACTACGCGCAAAGCGTGCGTCTGGTCACCGGACACCTGAAAACGGGCGGCGAGCTGGACTGGGAAAACCTGGCGGCGGAGAAACAAACGCTGGTGTTCTATATGGGGCTGAATCAGGCGGCAACCATTCAGGAGAAGCTGATCGCGTTTGGTATGCAGGCCGATATGCCTGTGGCGCTGGTCGAAAACGGTACTGCCATCAAGCAGCGCGTGGTCAGCGGCGTTCTTGCGCAATTAGGCGAGCTGGCGAAACAGGTCGAAAGCCCGGCGCTGATTATTGTCGGTCGGGTGGTCGCGTTACGCGATAAGCTAAACTGGTTCTCAAACCATTAATAAATATAGATGCCCTATATCAGGGCATCTTTTTTTTAACACTTTAACGATCATTCATTCTTACATTACACTTTAAATAAGCTAAATCCATTCATTGCGTAAATATAAAAAAGAATAACGCCATAAAATACCGCACAAAACAGCCATTATCTCTTTTTTATTCGCCAAATAAATTCACCACGCAAATATCGACAGAATAAAGGCTGGATTGACGCCCCCTGGGTAGTCAGTGGCAAAATAGCGCCATTCATTAATTTTGCAAATAAAGGTTGTCTGTCAGGGCCGCCTTATATTTCTTATTTTATTTACAGGATGGCAACTATGTTTATGCAAAGGAAAAAACTCCTTGCAGTGGGTATTGCGATTGCACTGCAAACATATTACTGCCCGGCAATTGCGGCAGAGAATACAGAAGATGAGAAAGAATGTCCGGTAAATATTTCGTCGTTATCTCAGGCGGAGCGCAATAAGTTACCGGCGAAATGTCTGACGGCAGAGGCCGGGCAGGATAACCATTGGGCATGGGTCGCCAGTGGCGTAGCGGCTCTGGCGGCGGGCATCGCCATTGGCAATCACAGCGACGGCGATTCTCACCACCATTCAACAACGCCAGTCCCGCCAGACGACGGGGGCGACGTTACCCCAACGCCGCCGGATGACGGCGGAGATGTCACCCCAACGCCTCCCGATGATGGCGGCGACGTCACACCACCCGATGATGGCGGTGATACGCCAGTACCGCCTGACGACGCATCAGTGACGACCTTCAGCAATCAGGTGACGCTGGATAAAGGCACAGACACCCTGCACTTCGACGACATCAAGCTGGATAACGGCGAGCACCTCGGAGAAGCCACACTCAGTTATTCCGAACAAGACGCGCAGTGGCAGTTAACCACCCAGGACGGCAAAACGCTGGCGATTTCCGGCTGGAACGTTACCGACAGCAACGCGGCCGTGATTGAAGGCGCTCAGGCCAATGGCTTTTACTGGAAGTACGACAGCCGGGGCTATCTGATCCTCGCGGATAACAATACTCAGGTTGTCACCGGAGACGACAAAACGCACACCACCGATCGCGAACTGGATATCGGCGGGAAAAATCGTACCGGCGTCATTATCTCGGGCGATAACACCCGTAATACGCTGAACGGGGATTCCACCGTGACCAATGGCGCAGTTGGCCTGGTTATTAGCGGCGACGGCACCACTAACGCTATCTCAGGCAAAAGTACGGTAGATGGCGCTACCGGGGCGTTAATTTCCGGCAATGGCACCTCGACCTCGCTCTCCGGCGATATCACCATCAGCGGCGGCGGTACGGGCATCGTTATCGATGGTGATAACACCCTCATTGATAATGCGGGGACTTCCAGCATTAGCGGCGCAGGTTCTACCGGTTCCATCATTAACGGCAATGACATTCGCCTCATCAACGAAGGGGAATTAAACGTTTCTGACGGCGGCACCGGGGCCAAAATCACCGGTGACGATGCTATCGTCGATAACAAAGGCCATTCGACAACCCGCGGTGCCGGCTCTACGGGGTTGTACATTGAGGGTGATAATGCGCTGGTAATTAATGAAGGTAATCAGCTCATCGCCGATGGCGCGACGGGCGTACGCATCGATGGCGACAACGCCCGCGTACTCAATACCGGTAATATGGCCGTCGACGGCGCTGGCTCAACGATCGCCACCATTACGGGCAATAACGCTGACATGACGCAGAATGGCGACCTGCTGGTTATGAATGGCGCGACGGGCCTGACCATCAACGGCGAAGAAAGCGAACTCATAAACAGCGGCACCACCACCGTGCGTAACGACGGCTCTGTCGGCTTCGTTGTTGCCGGTACACAAAACACCTTCAACAACAAAGGTAATATCAACACCAGCCTTAACGGTACGGGAACGCTGATCAGCGGTACTGAATCGCAGGTCAGTCTGACGGGCGATATTAACGTGACTGCGGCTCAGGACAGCAGCGGCGTATTTCGTGGGGCAACCGGTCTTAACGTTTCTGGCGACACGAATACGACAACCATTCTGGGTAATGTGAACATTGAGGCTGGTTACGCGCAAGACGCTCAAATTAAAAGCGATGAGCAGTTACAAGGCATTACCGTCAACGGCAATCAAAATACGGTCAATCTGGATGGCGCGATGAATATCCATCTTGACAGTTCTGATGTCAGCTCTGGGTATTCGAGCGTTACCGGCCTCAATATCAGCGGCAGCGGTAACGCCGTGAATGTCGCCGGTGGTATAAACATCGACTTTTCCCAAAACGAAGCGTCTATTGGCTCTGAAGCTATCGGTATCAACATTGATGGTGACAACACGTTAACGCTAAGCGGTAAATCTACCGTGGATATGACCACTATCACAGGTGGCCAGGCCACGCTGGCAAACGTTAATAATGGCGGCTCTCTGCTCATTACCGATGACGCCACGATTGAAGTGAACGCCGACTATCTGAACTTAAATTACTCCACCGGAAGTAATGCCCTGCTGTCAGCGCATGGCCAGGGCTCGACAATTGAAAATCAGGGCGATATTACCACCCACGGAACAGTCAACGTTCTCCTTGCCGATAAGGGAGCGGAAGCGAGCAACAGCGGCAATATTCTCATCTACGGAAGCAGTGGCGATACGGGAGATGATCGTTCTGCCATCACCCGTGCAAATGGCGAAGATACGGTCGTACACAACAAAGCAGGGGCCGATATCACCCTCTTTTCTAACCAAACGCCAGAGTTCATTAACGGGATCAATATCTACCCGGAAAGATGGTATACCCACACGCTTTACGCCATGCTGGCGACCCAGGGCGGCAGCGTCGTTAATGATAAAGGAGCGACCGTCCATTTACAGGGCGCGGGAGCATATGGCGTCAGTGCCAGTGTAGGGACAGCGTTAAACGAAGGCGATATTTATCTGGACGGTTTTATCCCGACGCTGGACGATGAAAACAATATCATCAGCACAGACTACTGGCAGCCGACATACCTCTATTTGACCAGCTCGGCAATGGTTGCCGGTTCCTCAGACATCGGCTACGGTGACGCCACAGCCATCAACACCGGCACCATCACCGTCAACAACGCCGGGTTCGGTATGATGGCGCTCAGCGGCGGCACGGCCGTTAACCAGGGTACTATTACGCTGACCGCTGATGAAGGTGTGACCGGCGAGGAAAACCAACTGGTGGGGATGGCCGCATTAAACGGCGGCACCGTCGTGAACGACACCACTGGCACCATCAATATTGATGCCGACTACGGTCAAGCGTTCCTTAGCGACAGCAACAGCTACATCATCAATAACGGCGCCATCAACCTGAACGGCAGCCCGATGGACGAAAACGACCCACATATGGGTTCCATGCCAACCGACAAAATCTGGATACGGTCGCTGCCCGGCAGCGGCGACAGCGATAGCCAAACGTCAGAAGCGGGCTTTTTCACCACCGGAGCGCTGGCGAATTACGGCAATGAAACGCTGAACGGCGATCTCGATGTTAGCGGCTGGCTGTACAACGAAGCAGGCGCCACGCTGACCGTCAACGGCGATATGGCGATTAATAACGCTGGCAATATGGAAAACCACGGGACGATGCATGCCGATACGATCACCACGTATCACAGCCTGTTCAACCGCGCAGACGGCAGCCTGACCACTGACCTCCTGACGCTTAATGGCGATATCACCCTGTTCAACGAGGGCAGCTTTACCGGCTCAATTGCAGGAACCTCTTACGCCCAGGAAGTCGTCAATACCGGCAATATGACGGTGGCGGAAGATGGCAAATCGCTCATCAACGGCAGCTTTGCGTTTTATAACCAGGAAGGCGCAACGCTTACCAACAGCGGCAGCGCGGTAGAAGGCGGCGAAAACACCATCATCAACATGACGCGTACCAGCAGTTCCATCGCTCAGGTGAACAGCGGCACCATTACCGCCACCAACGGTTACAGCGCCATCACCACCGCGAATGCCAGCAACTCCCCGATGTGGATCTGGAACACGGAAACCGGCGTGATTAATGGTATTAACCCGGACGCCCCTCTGATCAACCTCAGCCGTGGCTATAGCTTTGGCAACGAAGGGACCATTAACGTCCAGGGCGACAATGCCGTGGCGATCAGCGGCGGCACCAGCAGTTATATCATCGACCTGGTCAACAGCGGCACCATCAACGTCGGCACCGAACAAGGGCAAATAGACGGAACCAACGGCACCGGACTTATCGGCATCAAAGGTAACGGCAACGCCACCACCATCAACAACACCGCTGATGGCGTGATCAACGTGTACGCGAATGACTCTTACGCGTTTGGCGGCCAGAGCAAAACCATCATCAATAATGGCGAAGTGAATTTGCTGTGCGACACCGGCTGCGGCATCTACGCCCCTGGCACTACGGGTACGCAGGACGATCACAACGGTACGGCGGATATCGTGATCCCGGATGCGATTGTCGCGCCGACGCAGGGTGATATTCCAGCACCTCCGGCCGATCCGAACGCGCCGCAGATGTTAAGCAACTACATTGTGGGCACCAATGCCGACGGCAGTTCCGGTACGCTGAAAGCGAATAACCTGATGATTGGCGACGACGTGAAGGTGAATACCGGCTTTACCGCAGGTACGGCAGAGACCACCGTCGTGGTCGATAACGCCTTTACCGGCAGTAATATCCAGGGCGCGGACAATATCACCTCCACCAGCGTGGTGTGGAACGCCCAGGGCAGCACCGACGGCGACGGTAACGTTGACATCACCATGACCAAAAACGCCTATGCGGATGTGGCGACGGAGAGTTCCGTCAGCGACGTCGCACAGGCGCTGGACGCCGGGTATACCAACAATGAGCTGTACAACAGCCTGAACGTTGGCACGACCGCAGAGCTGAACAACGCCCTGAAACAGGTCAGCGGCAGCCAGGCGAACACCGTCTTCCGCGAAGCCCGCGTACTCAGCAATCGCTTTACGATGCTGGCGGACGCCGCGCCGCAGGTGAAAGACGGTCTGGCGTTCAACGTGATGGCGAAAGGCGATCCGCGTGCCGAACTGGGTAACGACACCCAGTACGACATGCTGGCGCTGCGCCAGACGCTGGATCTGACCGCCAGCCAGAACCTGACGCTGGAATACGGTATTGCGCGTCTGGACGGCGACGGTTCGCAGAAAGCGGGCGACAACGGCGTGACCGGCGGCTACAGCCAGTTCTTCGGCCTGAAGCACAGCATGACCTTTAATGAGGGTCTGGCCTGGAACAACAGCCTGCGTTATGACGTGCATAACCTCGACAGCAGCCGCTCTGTCGCCTATGGCGATGTCAATAAAATGGCGGATTCTGACGCCCGTCAGCAGTACATGGAGTTCCGCAGCGAAGGGGCAAAAACCTTTAACCTGATGGACGATGCGCTGAAAATCACGCCGTATGCGGGCGTTAAGCTGCGTCACACAATGGAAGAAGGTTACAAAGAGCGCAGCGCCGGGGACTTCAACCTGTCGATGAACAGCGGCAGCGAAACGGCCGTAGATTCCGTGCTTGGCCTGAAAATGGACTACGCCGGGGAAAACGGCTGGAGCGCAAGCGCCACGCTGGAAGGCGGCCCGAACCTGAGCTACACGAAAAGCCAGCGTAGCGCCACGCTGGCGGGTGCAAGCGACCAGCGCTTTAGCGTTGACGACGGCCAGAAAGGCGGCGGTCTGAACGGTCTGGCAACGATGGGCGTGAAGTACAGCGCCCAGGACAGCAGCCTGCATCTTGACGCTTATCAGTGGAAAGAGGATGGCATCAGCGATAAAGGCTTTATGCTGAACTTTAAGAAAACATTCCGTTAATTAAATAAACACTACGGCCTGGAGAATATACATCCTCTCCAGGCCGTTTTTTATTATGCTGAATCTACGCAAAGCATATTACCCGCAGAATAAGAAGTCCTTATCTGGACTACCTCACTCCCTTATTAATTGATATGGTAACGTCCGCAAAATGGATTTTTCCATTTATCTCATACAATTAAAATTGTTTTATTTACAAGGATTTTTTTCATGTTTAAAATTGCAAAGATTGCCATTGTGGCAGGGATGCTGGCTACGCTCACCGCGTGTACGGGTCATATCGAAAACAAAAAGAATGATTGCAGTTACGATTATTTACTTCACCCGGCAATTTCTATTTCAAAAATTATTGGTGGTTGCGGCCCGGCTGCGGATCAATAATCGAAACCGTTGTCGCACGATACAAAAAAACCGGGGATTCCCCGGTTTTTTCATGTGTATCATTGTAGGCCTGATAAGCGTAGCGCCATCAGGCTTTCGTGCGCGCATACATGCCGGATGGCGGCGTACGGTGCTGTACGCTGTAGGCCTGATAAGCGCAGCGCCATCAGGCTTTCGTGCGCACATACACGCCGGATGGCGGCGTACGCGGTGCTGTGCCATCAGGCACACAGGCTTTCCCGCAAAATACGTAACACCGTTTCCTCGCCGCTGCGGTTGGGATTAATACGAATCGCATAACGCGCCAGACCCGGACGGGCCGCACGAAACGTACCGGAAAGGCGATAAAACAATGGCGGGATTTCATATTTGGACTCCGCGCCTACCGGGTAAGGCAACGCCCCGCGCTTTTGCGCCTCCTCCAGCACCTTTTCGGCAACGGGCTGGTGAAACTCCACAATCAACACTTTCGATTGCGCATTCGCAATCACCGCCTGCTTCACTTCCGGCACGACTCCACTGTTTAACAAGGCGAGTAAACGTTCCGTCACCCCGGCCTGCACTGCGTGCATCACTGGCGCGAAAACCAGGCCACGAAGCACCGCCAGCGCCTGTGCGCCCTGAATCTGGCTGCCGCCGGAATACATCGTCGCACGTATTCTGGCGATGGCTTCCGCCTCCCCCACCACCGCGCCGGTGCCTTCAGGCCCGAAGAGTTTAAAACAGGAAAACGTGGACAGCGTGGCCCCACATTCACAACCAATACGCGCCACTTTCATCACCGCATAATTATCGTCGGTCAGCGTGGGGACGACGCATCGCGCAAGCTCCGCCAGCACCCCAGCCAGAGAATAGCAATCCTGCGGTTGCTGACGCGTATGTTGCACCAGCGCCGCATGGGGCCGATGCTCTGCGATAACCTGCGTTATCGTCGCCAGATCGTTGAAATCCGCTCTGACAAGCACAATCCCCATCTGCTCGACGATCCCCTGCGTTGTGGGATAAACCGGCGCATCATGCACCAGAAGGCGTTGCCCCGGTTTCAGCAGCACAGCCAGCCCGGCCCGAATCGCGCCGGTTCCCGCGCCCTGCACCAGCACCGCGTCCTCAGCATGAAACGCCTCCGCCAGCACCTTTTCCACTTGTCGGGTGGTTCCCGGCTGGTTAAGCCCCGGACTTAACCCCAGATCGCCACCCTTTAAAAAATCCGCGCCCGGAAAATAACGACACACCGTGTCCACCAGCGCAAACTGCTTCTGCTGCGCCTCGGCGAGCGTCAGGCTTTGCAGGGGGAAGGTTTTCATTTAGACGCCTCCTCAGGCCGGAATAAACAGACCGAACCAGTAGAGAATATTCAACAAGATACCGGTAATCATCACGGCCACGACCGGCGCGGCCATCTTCTGCACCGGGCGCCCCAGCGACTCGTTGAGGAAGTAGATAGCAATCGCAATCGAGAAGCCGGTATAACCCGCCATCTTGATCGCCGCAAAAATAGAGCCGATCAGTAGCGCGGTTTCCATCAGCATATTCATCGCGTTACGGATATTGTCCGACGCATTGCGCACCGACGGGTAGCGTCCAAGCCACTTCCCAATCGAGCGCAACAGCAGCACTTCCGCAGAAATCACGACCGCCCCCAGGATGGCGGCAATCCACGGATTCGGCGCCAGATAGCCCACGGAATACACAAAGGTAAAACCGGCCACCGCATACACGCCCGTCGCCAGCGCCGTTGTGGCGATCATCGGCACAAAACCAAGCCCACGCATGAACTCCGCCAGCGCCGCCTGATGAAGCAAGGTCTGCGACTCTTCAGGCGTAACGCCAGCAGAATAGGCTTTCTCAAGGGTAAAGATCGACACCTCGCTGCCGGCAAAAATATTCATACTGGCGACCGCCGCAATCAACGCGCCGACGATCGCGATATACGGTAAGTTTTTAATAATGCGGGAGGTGCGCTCCTCAAAGACGGATAACCCACTGGTATCCATCTCCTCATCGCCACGGTGGCGCAGGTCGTGCGTAATCGCAATCGCCAGCAGCATCACCATGCCGATAAAAATCTCAATCGATTCCGGGTTCAGGTGCGGGAAGTAGCGCACCACCAGGACACGCGCCATCAGCACCACAACCGCAGCGATAAGACTGTGTTTCCAGCCGAATTGATAAAAAATCGCCACCAGCGGGAACAGCGCAAAACCGGCGACAACCGGGGAACTCAACTCGCCAAGGCTCCCCAGCACGTCAACCGGCAAGGCGGTAAGCAGATGGTTCACCGGCAGCAAACAGGTCAGAATCAGCACGCCCCAGGCAGCGCCAAGCCCAAACGCCAACAGGCTATTGATCGCCAGTACGCCAAGAATATCGGTAGGTAAAAACAGCAACCAGGCGTTAAGCAGCCCCGTTTTGAGGGTAAATGAGATCCCCACCGACGCCACAAAACCGATACTCAAACCAAACGCGATACTCCCCGCCTCCCGGCGGTTCATATAGCCTTCGATCAGCTGCGGTAAGATCGGGCGAATCCCGTCATGGAAAACGGCGGCTGAGCGATGCGCCAGTAGCGACGTCATCCCCGTCAGGCAGGCCACCACCAGAATCTGAATATACAGCTCCATAAGCATGCCTTTTATTTCAAGTGGTTAACCAGCATGGGAATCGCATGCTCAACATGTTCGACGGAGAGGCCAAACGCCACTTTCCCTTCCGCGACCATCTTTGCGATATGCTCGTCTTTCGCTTTAATACCCGGCTTAGCGATGGTGCAGCTTTTGTTGTAGCCAATCACCGCAATCGCTATCGACAACGCCGCGCCAGCGCCGGTATTACACGCGCCGATGTAATAATCCAGTTGCCCGGACTTCACTTTCATCGCCGCTTCCATATCGTTGTGAATGGACACGTCAAAGCAGCCGGGCGCCACGGTCTCGATGGTTTTTTTAATCTGCTCACGCTGTAAGCCAGCAACACCAATCTTTTTCATCTTTCTGTCCTTATTGGAAAAATTGTGAGGGGTTATCACGCAACATCGTGTCCACATCGGCCTGACTGAATCCTGACTGGCGCAGCTGTGGGATAAAGGTGGTTAACAGGTAGTCGTAGCCATTGCCGCCATTGGCTTTTAGATGGGAGCGGCGGGTAATATCCATCGAAAGCATCACGCGGTTGAGCAAACCACGCTGGCGCAGCGCATTCAGCATGTCGATGCGCTTTTCATCCGGGTAGTAGTTGTTTTTGCCGATGGTGTCGAACTGCACGTACGCGCCGAGATCGATCATCTGCAAAATGCCGTCGAGGTTATCTTTCAGATCGCAATGACCAACCACCACGTGGGAGAGATCGACGCCCTGCGCCTGCAACAAGGCCAGTTGCTCCAGCCCCATCGTACTGAACGAGGTATGGGTGGAAATGGGGCGTCCGGTTTCATTGTGGGCGCGCGCAGCGGCGATAAACACCTTCTCTTCCAGCGGCGTAATCACCCCTTCACTGGAGCCGATTTCCGCAATAATTCCGGCTTTCAGCGTCGTGTTATCAATACCGATGACAATCTCATCGATCATCTCCTGCGCAAGCTGTTCCACGCTGCGGGTCGCGACATGCTCAGGGAAAAATGCGTCCTGGTAGTAACCCGTGCAGGCCACCACGTTTATCCCGCTATCCCGCATCAAATCAAGCATGAATTGCGGGTTGCGCCCCATATAGCGGTTAGTCATTTCAATGATGTTGCGCACGCCCAACGCCCGCAGATCTTTCATCTCCTGACAAATGAGATCGTACTGATCTAACCGGCAGTCGAGGTTATTTTTGAACCCGGAGAGATCGATGTGCAGATGCTCATGGGCCCAGGTGTAGCCTGACGTATCAAAATTCATAAGGCGTCTCCTGTGAGCTGTAATGACGAAAAGAAAGAGGTGCCGTTTTGTGGCGCGGGCGCGCCAAAGAACTCACAGACCGTCGCGCCCACATCCGACAGCGTGGCGCGAAGGCCTAACTGAACAGGCTTCAGCCCCTGCCGGTAGACCAGAATCGGCACTCTTTCACGGGTATGGTGACTGTGACCTATCGTCGGATCGTTGCCGTGGTCGGCCATCACCAGCAGACAATCATCGGGTGTCATCTCGCTTGTCAGCCGCGCAAGATTACGGTCAACCACCTGCAAACGTTCCGCATAACGTGCGACATCCTGGGCGTGTCCCGCCAGATCGGTTTCCTGGATGTTGGTGCAGATAAACGCGTGCCGGGCGGCACTGAATTCATCGCGCGTGATATCCATGATGCGCTGGCTGTCCACCAAGTTTTGCCAGCTACGTCCGTGAGGGTTCGCCACGATATCCGCCACTTTGCCGATCAGCACGGTCGGCACGCCAACCTCATGCAGTTTTTGCGGCACCTGAACCCGCTCATCCACGCCATAGCCCATATGAACAACCTGAAAACCGCTCTCATATGCGCCGGATCGCGGCGAATTGATGCCAATAAAACGCCCCTCTTTCGTTTCTGCGACGTCCAGAATCCGCTGGCTGTCGTGAAGCGTGCCGCCGAATGCAATGACGCGCCCCACCTGCGCGTGTTCACGCACAATGCGGCCAATCTTCAGCACCTCGTCAAAGGCGATGGCGGAAAGGTTGGCGGTAATGTTGTAAACCTGCCCTAAATCCGCTTCGAGGTTATCGCCTATCGCCACCGACTCATTGACCCACAGGAACGCCAGTTCGCCGCCACGTCGCTCTACCTGCCAGCCCGCCGCCTTCAGCGCCAGCTCAACGCGATCAATCACCTCGCTAAACGGCATACGCAGCGGCGCCTGCGGACGCGTGCCTAAAATCTCCTGATGCCCCATGAAGGTATCCCCTCCTTCATGCTGCAATTCCGCGATCCCCCACACTGCCGATGCCGAGGGAGCCATAACGCCTGGCGCATAGCCCAGCGCGTTAATCAACCCCAGTTTCTCCAGCGTCGGCAGATGTAGCTGCGGGAGCTGACGCAGAATATGTCCGCAGGTATTCGCTCCGACATCCTGCGGGCGAACCTCCGCCACATCCTTCATTGCGCCAACGCCGAAGCTATCAATCACCAGCACCACAAAACGAGCCATTACGCCTCCAGTACGTTTCCGAGACTGTCATAACGGGCGACGATTTCCGCCGCGCCGCGCTGAATGCCAGACACCAGCACCACATCACTGCGCGTCACAAAAATTTGGGTACGAAAACAAAGCACCACGGCGCTGCTCACCGGAAACGTCCCTGCAAGCGGCAGGTAGTAGTCGATACTGCTGTCATCGACGGGTTCCAGCGTCGTCTTCGCGGGAACGTCGTTTTCCGGCGTAAAAACGAGCGCGTTGCGCGCATGTCCCCGGCGGTAATAGCCGCCGCCATAGCAGTAGCTGTTGCCACGAAAATGGTGCGAAATTTCACTCAGCCAGAGCATCGCAATGCGTTCAGGCTGATCGCCTTGCTGATTCGACGGAATAGTGCCGGTCAGCGCATGGCCCGGTTCGGCATGGGTGACGCCATACCGCGCCAACAGCGGCAAAGACGCGCAGCTGGTTGCAGAGGGCGCATTAAGCTGCTCAATGGCAATCTCCCGCTCTTCCAGTTGCTGCCTCGCCTTGACCAGAGAATGCAGATTGGGCGTCGGCCTGGTCTCGCCTGATGCGTCATCCCACAGCAGGCAGGGGAAATGCGTTAACCCCGTGACATGGAGCCCCGGCAGACAGCGAATGTCATTCACTGCCTCATCAAGGCGCGCCAGCGGGAAGCCGCTCTCCTGCCCCGGATAAAGAAAATCCTGCTCGCCGTAAATCTTCAGCATTACCGCCTGCACGCGCCCGGCCTTCACCGCCGCCGCCGATACTTCACGCGCCTTCTCCAGCGAAAAGAGCGTAATCACGTCCGTCCCTTGCTCCACCGCTTCGTCAATCTGCCGGGAGGGGATCTGCACTAAATGCCCCTGATGCGCCACCGGCAATCCGGCGCGGCGCATGACCCTGGCCTCTTTGTAATCCACCGTGACAATTCCGGCATATCCCAACGCCAGCAGCTTTTCCGCCAGCCAGGGATTGCGCCCAAGCTGTTTTGTCATCAGATACAGCGTGATGCCGTATTGATGAGCCGTATCAACCAGGCGCTTCCCGTTTTCCAGCACCTGATCAACATCAATCACCCAGCTGTCCGGGACGATCCTTCCCTGCTGCCAGAGTCGGATCGCGGCGGTAATCAGCGCCGGATTCTGGCGTTTCAATGCGTGTATAAACATCTTTGTGCCTCGGTTTCTAATCCCTGAATTAAATATTCATTTTTTTGAATATTTAAGGTGTGGTACGTTGATGTACGGTGTTCCTCACGACGCTTCGTGCGCCGCCATCCACAGCCCATATAGATTTGCCAACAAATAACCTTCCTCATTGGCATGAAGCGAAACCGCAAACTCCGCCAGCAGCGCCTGGTGCGCCAACAAAATCGCGGGCCAGTGGGGAGATTGCGTCAGTTCCGCCAACAGTTCGTGGTCCAGCGCGTCAATCACCTCTCCCCGGCGACTGCGCATTAACGCGCTGGCCATGTGGGTTATCGCCATCGTTCCCTGCTCGGTATGCACCGGCAGCTTCCACTCCTCGTCCAGTCGTCTGACGACCTGCAACATGCCACGGCAAATATCTTCGTCGATAACCCCTGCGTCACACAGCAGGCTGAGTCTGTTTTCCATTTACAATGCCTTTGATTAACTTAGTAACTGGGTTCCTGTTCACCGCTGACCACACGTTGCTGATGGGCGAGCAGCGCCTGTTTGTCCACCACGGCGCGCAGCAGTTGCTGCATCGGGTAATCGTCCGACCGGGTCAGCACCACGGCTTCGGTGGCCTGCAAGAATCGAGGATCGCGGGTGAGCGGCGTCGCTTCTAACCCCAGCAATGCCAGCTCCGCTTCCGCCACCACATTCCAGATCACCGCATCCACATCGCCTTTCACAATGCGCTGAAGACTTTCGTGATAAGAGAGGTCTATCAGCTCCACATCACTTTTGCCGAAACAGGCTTCAGTCATGATTTTCTGATCTGCCGAACGGTTATCCAGCCCCACTCGCTTCACCCGGTCGGATTCGCCTTTACGGCAGATCAACTGGTGCTCGCCGACATAGGTGTGTGGCCCCAGTTCCAGCGCGATGCGCAACCCGTTTTGCGCCAGGTAGCTCTCTGCGGCCAGACGCGACACCACGGCCATGTCGTAGACGCCATTCAGCAGGCACTCAACCCGGATATCCGCCCCACGCATGTGCGCGTAATAAAATGGAATCCCTTCAAACTGCGCTTTCAGCCCGCTCGCCAGCCCTTCATACAGACGGGTGTACGGCAGCGGCATCGCGCAAACAACGTTGCTGATGTCCACATGCGACAACAACGTTTTGTTATCCATCTCCACCAGGAAGCTGCCGTTGCGCCCACGACGCTCAATACGGATCGCCCCGGAGGACTCCAGCGTTTTTAATGCGGCCTGCGTTAACCCCACCGATGAGTGGCATTCATTAGCCAGTTCATCTATCGTTTTCAAACGGTTACCGCATTTCTCACCAAGCAGGTAGCGGGCCAGGGTCGTCAGCACGACCCCCTCTTTTTTGATAAATGTTCGACGCATCATAAATTTTCAGTAAAGTGAATATTTATATATTCATTAAAATGAAGATATCGCGCAATGACGATGTGCGTAAACGGCGAGACGCCTCACAGTTTTTCGTCACGGGTACGCAGAGAGACAAAAAAACCGGGAAATCCCCGGTTTTTTAATGTGTGGTGTCGCATCACTGTAGGCCCTCGCCGTGTTTACGCCGGGTGGCGGCGTAAACGCCTTATCTGGCCTACGGCGCGGTGCGCATTACGGCTTCGCGACAAAGCCGATCGCTTCGTAGACCGCTTTCAGCGTTTCGGAAGCACGGGCGCTGGCTTTTTCCGCCCCTTCTTTCATCACTTTCTGCAAGAAGGCTTCGTCGCTGCGGAAGCGATGATAACGCTCCTGCAACTCGGTCAGCATACCGGAAACGGCTTCAGCCACTTCACCTTTCAGATGACCATACATCTTGCCTTCGAAATGCTGCTCCAGTTCAGGGATGCTCTGGCCGGTTACGGCGGAGAGGATATCCAGCAGGTTAGACACCCCCGCTTTATTCTGGATGTCGTAGCGCACTACCGGCGGCTCGTCGGAATCCGTCACCGCACGTTTGATTTTTTTCACCACCGATTTCGGGTCTTCCAGCAGGCCGATGACGTTGTTACGGTTATCGTCCGACTTGGACATCTTTTTGGTCGGTTCCAGCAGTGACATCACGCGCGCGCCGGATTTTGGAATAAACGGCTCAGGAACGTTAAAGATATCGCCATACAGCGCGTTAAAACGCTGCGCGATGTCGCGGCTCAATTCCAGATGCTGTTTCTGATCTTCACCCACCGGCACCTGATTCGTTTGATACAGCAAAATGTCTGCCGCCATCAGAACCGGGTAATCAAACAGACCGGCGTTGATGTTCTCGGCATAGCGCGCGGATTTGTCTTTGAACTGGGTCATCCGGCTCAGTTCGCCGAAATAGGTGTAGCAGTTCAGCGCCCAGCCCAGCTGCGCGTGCTCCGGCACATGGGACTGAACAAAGATGGTGCTTTTCTCAGGATCGATACCACACGCCAGGTAGAGCGCCAGCGTATCCAGCGTCGCCTTACGCAGCTGCTGTGCATCCTGACGCACGGTGATCGCATGCTGGTCAACGATGCAGTAAATGCAATGATAGTCATCCTGCATGTTCACCCACTGACGCAGCGCACCCATATAGTTGCCAATGGTCAATTCACCTGAGGGCTGTGCGCCACTAAAAACGATGGGCTTAGTCATTTTTCGATTCCTGATTTTCGCTATGCGGAAGCCCGAGAGCGGGCAGAAGGTCATTAATAGTGTCGTAAATCACATCCGGCTGGCTAAGAGCGATTGATTCGCCATAGTTGTAGCCGTACGTGAGGCCGACCGACGGGCAGCCAGCCGCTTTTGCAGCCTGAATGTCGTTACGCGAATCGCCCACAAAGAGCATCTGTTCAGGCGCGACGCTCATCCGCTTTGCCACCAGCAGCAGCGGATCGGGATGCGGCTTTTTGTTCTGCACATCGTCGCCGCCAATAACCACGCTGAAGTATTTGGCGATATCCAGCGCTTCAAGCAGCGGCGCCACAAACGGCGTCGGCTTATTGGTCACCAGTCCAAGCGGCAGCCCTTTGGCATGCAGCGCGCCCAGCGTATCGGCTACGTGCGGGAACAGGAACGTCCCTTCTTCCGCCACATCGCCATAGTAGCGGTCGAACAGCTTACGCAAAATACGCACCTGCTCCTCGGCGGGGATCTCATCATCAACAGGCGGTTTGCCCATTGTTTTACGTAACGTAGCGCGTTCCTGTCGAGCCCAGGCGAGCGCACGCTCCATCAATACATCCGCGCCGTTACCAATCCAGGTAATTACGCGATCTTCGCCAGCGGTAGGCAGTTCCAGCGCGTATAACGCCATATCTACCGCAGCGGCTAATCCCGGCGCGCTGTCGACCAGCGTGCCGTCGAGGTCAAAGGCGACACCCCGAATATCCTGCAATTTATCCATGACTTACCTTTGCCAGTTCACTGCGCATTTCATCAATGACTTTTTTGTAGTCTGGTTGGTCGAAAATCGCGGAGCCTGCCACAAACATGTCTGCGCCCGCCGCGGCGATTTCGCCGATGTTGTTCACCTTGACGCCGCCGTCCACTTCCAGGCGAATGTCATAACCTGACTCATCAATACGACGGCGCACTTCACGCAGCTTCTCCAGCGTGTGCGGAATAAAAGACTGGCCGCCAAAACCCGGGTTGACGGACATCAGCAGGATCACATCCAGCTTATCCATCACGTAATCCAGATAACTCAGCGGCGTGGCCGGGTTAAACACCAGACCCGCTTTACAGCCGTTTTCTTTAATCAGCTGCAAGGTACGATCGACATGCTCGGAGGCTTCGGGATGAAACGTAATGATGCTGGCGCCCGCTGCGGCGAAATCCGGCACGATGCGGTCAACCGGCTTCACCATCAAATGCACGTCGATGGGTGCGGTAATACCGTATTTGCGCAGGGATTTCAGCACCATCGGGCCGATGGTCAGGTTCGGCACATAGTGGTTGTCCATGACGTCAAAATGCACGACATCCGCACCAGCAGCCAGCACTTTCGCGGTGTCCTCACCCAGGCGGGCAAAATCAGCCGACAGAATTGAGGGGGCAATCAAATACTGTTTCATCCGCTTCTCCTTGAGAATTATTTTTTCGCAGGCGTTACGACTCCTGGTTGGTACAGAGCCAGCAGTTCGTCCACCTTTTTACGTGTGCCGCCATTGCTGCTTATACTGCGACGCACTTTGACCTGAAAATGTTTCGCCGCTTTGTACCACTCGCGGGTATCGGGCGTGTCATGGTTCGAAATTAACACCGGGATCCGCTTGCTGACCAGCTTTTCTGCCATCTCCGCCAGGCGCGCCTGCTCTTTTGGGCTGAAGCTATTGGTATGATAAGCGGTGAAATTCGCCGTCGCAGAAAGCGGTGCGTAAGGCGGATCGCAATAGACCACAGAATTGCTATCAGCACGATCCATACACTCTTCATACGAAAGGCAATGAAACTCTGCATTCTGCGCTTTTTTGGCAAAATGGTACAACTCCGTTTCCGGGAAGTAGGGCTTTTTGTAACGGCCAAACGGCACGTTAAACTCCCCACGCAAGTTATAGCGGCACAGGCCGTTGTAACCATAGCGGTTCAGGTATAAGAACAGGACCGCTCGACGGAACGGCTCCCGGCTCGTATTGAACTCTTCACGGAGTTGATAGTAAACCTCGGCCTGATTCGTCTCAGGCGTAAACAGCTCGCGGGAAGCCCGCACATACTCTTCAGTACGCGACTTCACGATGTTATAGAGGCTGATAAGGTCACTATTAATATCGGCAAGAATATAACGAGAAAAGTCGGTGTTAAGAAACACCGACCCGGCCCCCACAAAGGGTTCAACCAAGCATTCACCTTTCGGTAAATGCCGTTTGATGTCATCAAGCAGGGGGTATTTCCCCCCTGCCCACTTCAGAAAAGCGCGATTCTTTTTCATGCTGACTAACTAATTACACCTTCTCCGGCTGTGGAGAAAGCTCCGACAGCATCCTGCGCTTTAACATGACTATTACTTCAGATCGGCCTGCACCTGATGCAACGGTTTTGCCCACGGGTTTTTCGCCTGCACATCGGCTGGCAACGTAGACACCGCACGTTTGGCATCATCTTTAGACGCATACACACCCGTTACCAGAACATACCACGGCTGGCCGTTACGCGTCGTCTGATACACCACATAGTTTTTCAGGTTTTCTTTCTTCGCCCAACCGTTCAGGTTGTCGTAGTTAGAAGAACTGCTGAGTTGCAGGGTGTAATGGCTGGAAGGCGCAGACTTCAGCGAACCCACGTTACCTGTGCTTTTCGTACCAGCCGCACTACCGGCTGCCGCTGTAGTTTGCGCTGGCGCTGCGGTTTGTGCAGGCGCAGCGGTGGCTTTCGGCGCGGTCGTTGCCGCTGGCGCGGAAGTTGCTGGCGCTTTCGTCGTCGCGACCGGCGCGGCAGGTTCGCTACGTTTCGGCTGCGTGGTCGGCTTCGGTTCCGCTGGCGTCGCTTTCGCGGTGGTCTGCGGTTTCTTCGGCTCAATCACAACCTGCTTACGTTCCGGGCGCGTAGTGGTCTGACGCTCGCCCGATTGCGTCGTCGCCGTCTGACGCGGCGCATTGCCGTTGCGGATTGGCGCAACGGTGGCAGGTTCCGTCGGCAGCGTGGAGTTCGCCACCACATTGTTAACCTGTTCCTGGCCCTGCGGCTGAGTCAGCGCATTGTTCAGATCGCCCTGAACTTCCACACGCTGTTGGCCTTCGGTCGCGGCAGGCGCCTGACCCTGCGTTGGCGTTGAGGCGATCGGCGGCAGAGAAACATCCTGCTGCGTGTTTCCGGCGGTCTGTTCAGCGTCTGGCGCAGACTGCGTGGCGCTTGCCTGATCGGTCGCGTTATTGCCGGAAAGATCGATGCTCTTCTCGGCAGACGCCGTTTGATCGCTGGAAGAGGAGGGTGAAGGAGCTTTCAGCGCGGAGCCAATACCGATGATCAGCAGCAGCAACACCAGAACGCCGACACCCATCATGATGTATTGACGGGAAGCGGGTTTGCTGGCGGCTTTCTTACGTTTGCGGGGACGACGCTCTACGCGTTCTTCATCCACTGCATCATCGGATTCATAATCGTCTTCGCTGTACTGCTCTTCCTCACGCGCCTTTCGCGCACGCCCTGGACGACGATCGTCCGTATCCAGGTCGACGTCATCGAAATTGATCTGTGGATCATTATCGCGTTCAGAAGATTGACGAGTACGACCAGTACGACGATCGCTGGGATCGGGTTTCAGCTCGTCTTCTGGTTTGAATTCATCCATTTAACACCCCACTCAAAGGTTAATGCTTACGACGTTGCAGTTAACCTGAATTTAAATGACCAATACCGTGCAGTATCAGTCCGACCTTTCTTGTTGTTACGCCTGCTGACAGTCAGCAATAGCGCTGAGAACGATTTCGTGCGGCACTCCGCCGCGTACTTCACTTTTCCCTATCGCCAGCGGGAGCACTAAGCGCATTTCGCCCGCCAGGACTTTCTTATCGCGCAGCATGTGTGGCAAATACGCCTGAGCAGACATCTCACGCGGCCCGTGTACAGGCAGACCTGCGCGCTGGAGCAGCGTAATAATGCGTTGCGTATCCGCAGCGCTAAACTGACCGAGACGCTCTGACGTGCGCGCCGCCATCACCATACCAGCGGCGACAGCTTCACCGTGTAACCAATTGCCATAACCCATTTCAGCTTCAATGGCATGACCAAAGGTATGTCCCAGATTCAGTAAAGCACGTAAGCCCGTTTCGCGCTCGTCTGCTGCGACAACTTCGGCTTTCAGCTCACAACAACGGCGGATACAGTACGCCATTGCCGGACCTTCCAGACGTAATAACGCGTCCAGATTGTCCTCAAGCCAGGTGAAAAATTCACCGTCAAGAATGATGCCGTATTTGATCACTTCCGCCAGACCCGATGCCAGCTCACGCGCAGGAAGCGTTTTCAGACAGTCGAGATCCACCACCACAGAAGCAGGCTGGTAGAACGCGCCGATCATGTTCTTGCCGAGGGGATGGTTTACAGCGGTTTTCCCGCCTACGGAGGAGTCGACCTGCGACAGCAATGTCGTCGGGACCTGGATAAAGCGCACGCCACGCTGATAGCTGGCGGCGGCGAAACCGGTAAGGTCGCCAATCACGCCGCCGCCGAGGGCAACCAGCGTGGTATCGCGACCGTGCGGTTTTTGCAGTAACGCGGTGAAAACCGTATCAAGTACCGTCAGGCTTTTATACTTTTCGCCATCGGGCAGGATAACGCTATCTACGTTAACCCCCGCCTGTTCAAGTACGCTACGGATCTTATCAAGGTAAAGGGGAGCCAGGGTTTCGTTGGTCACCAACATAACCTGATCGCCCGATTTCAGCGGTAAGAATGAAGCTGGTTCGTTAAACAAACCAGCCGCGATGGTGATAGGGTAACTACGTTCCCCGAGAGTAACTGTAATCCTCTCCATGACGCGACATCCACCTTAGTTACTTGTACCCGCTTACCGAGTATGTATTAAGCCAGAATCAGTTGCTTTCCAGCATATGAATAATCTGGTTTGCCACGACCTTAGCGCTCTGATCGTCGGTACGAATGGTCACGTCGGCAATCTCTTCATACAGAGGATTGCGTTCGTTGGCCAACGCTTCCAGAACTTCACGAGGCGGAGCTTCTACCTGCAACAGCGGGCGTTTCTTGTCGCGCTGCGTACGCGCAAGTTGTTTTTCGATTGTCGTTTCAAGATACACCACGACGCCACGCGCGGAGAGACGGTTACGCGTTTCACGTGATTTTACAGAGCCACCGCCGGTTGCCAGCACAATACCCTGTTTTTCCGTCAACTCGTTGATGACTTTTTCTTCGCGATCACGGAAGCCGTCTTCACCTTCTACATCGAAGACCCAGCCCACATCAGCTCCGGTTCGTTTCTCAATCTCTTGATCAGAATCGTAAAATTCCATATTGAGTTGTTGAGCTAACTGGCGCCCAATAGTGCTTTTTCCGGCACCCATAGGCCCAACCAGAAAGATATTGCGTTTCTCTGCCATTTTTTCGGTACTACTAAGACAATTCGTTAATGATAAACCCGCGTCGCAGACACCTTGCGCAGCAGGACATGAACTGAAACCTCATAAGATATTGCGAGAGTCAGACTGAAAATTATCTCAATACTCCAACGGGTTTGGCAACTGAATAAATTACCAAGACATATTGTAGACAACCCCGGAGGCAGCGTCGCCGGATAGCGACGAGAAGAACCAACTCTCAAATCGGTACTCCTTGTATGCTAAATACACCCCCACGTCAAATCCCTGAAACGTGTTCAGTGCAAAAACAGCGCGATTTCAGGCATAAATTATTCTGCCGCAACCAGTCTGGGGGTAATGAACACCACCAGTTCGCGCCGCTCGTTCTCTTTTCCATCATGGCTGAAAAGGGAACCAAGCCAGGGGATATCGCCTAACAGCGGGACGCTATCTTTAGCGGATTTGTTTTTGCGCGAAAAGATGCCGCCCAGCGCCAGCGTTTCGCCGCTTTTAACCTCGACCTGTGTGTCGATCTCCTGCTTATCGATCGCCAGCACTTCGCCATCCGCCTGCTGTAGCACCTGACCGGGAACGTTCTGGCTGATGTGAAGTTTCAGGCGAATGCGTCCCTTCGGCAAAACGGTGGGTGTCACCTCCATCCCCAGCACCGCTTCTTTAAACTCCACGGACGTCGCCCCGCTCTCGCCGCTGGAGACCTGATACGGGATTTCGCTCCCCTGCTTAATACTGGCGGGTTGCAGGTGCGAAGCCAGCAGTCGTGGGCTGGCGATAATATCAAGTTGCTGCTTCTGCTCCAGGGCGGAAAGCTCAAGATCCAACAAGCGACCGTTGATGCGCCCGATGTTAAACCCGACGCGAGACGTGGCGGCCGCGACGGACAGATCGCTGGCAAGCGACGTCACCTGCCCTGGCGACCCGGCCTGTTGCGCGTCCGCCAGCGTCCACTTTACCCCCAGCTCACGCAGGCTTTTTTCATTTATGGTGACGATATGCGCCGCCAGTTCAACCTGCTCAACGGGGAGATCCATTTGCGCCGCCCACTTTTCCAGCGCCGCCAGCGCGGCGTTGTTATCCCGAAGCAATAACCGGTTGGTGCGCTTATCTACCGTCATACTGCCTTTGGCGCTCAGCAGTTTTTCTCCCGCTTTTGCCAGTTCGGAGGCATCGGCGTATTGCAGAGAAATACTGCGATCCTCCAGCGGTAAGTTGGCCCGAAGCCTTGCCTGCTCGGCCTCCTGCCGCGCGGCGTTTTCGTTTTGCCAGTGAACCGAGTGAACATGCAGAATATTCCCCTCCTGGCGCAGCACCAGCCCGGCGCTTTTTATGACCGTCTGCACCGCCTGCTTCCACGGCACATTCGTCAGACTCAGCGACAGCGAACCGCTGACGTCAGGCGAGACCACCAGATTCTTCTTCTCCTGCGCGGCAAGCGCCTGCAACACCTGAACAACAGGAACATCATCCACCACCAGCGTCACGTTTTGCGCTTTCCCCGCCTGTACGGCGGGCATCACGGCGATCAACGCTGCGGCTATCCATCGCTTCATTCACTTCTCCTTGTCGTTGCCACCGCCACTGTGACGGTTCACAGCCTTTACCGGTCTCAAGCGTTATACTGTCTGCCGTCAGTCGGGAAATCGTCCAGCCGTTCTCCAGCACCTGATATTGTTCGACGCGCCGCCACTTCTGCTGGCTGTCTTTGAGAATGCCAGTCAGGCGCTCTCCCTGACTCACCACGCCCTGGTAACGCCACATCGGCAGTTCAGCGATCCGGCATCGGTCCTCCGGCGGTTTGAAGGGGTCGCGCATTCCGGTCAGCATCAGCAGGCAGCTACAGACCAACAGCCAGCGCTTAGTCATCAGTCAGCCGCTCCAGCTGTAGCGTCAACAGCAGCTCCGTCTCCTGCGGAACAAGCGAAAAGCGGTTAATGCGCATGCCACGCTCCGCCAGCCGACTGAACAGTTGCGGAACCGCCTCCCAGGTGGATGCCAGCGCCAGCTCGCCGCCCTGCGCGGAAGGCTGCCAGTGAAGAAGGCGTACCGGAGAGCGCTGAAAATCCAGAGGGGAAAAAGGCACGCGCTTGCTGGCCGACGCTAAACGAGACATATCCATTGATGCGGCGATCTGGCGCAGACCCCGCCACTGCCGGTCGATAGCCGCCCGCTGTTGCGCCAGCGCCGTTCGTTGCCGCTCCTGTTGCTGCGCGCCCGAAGAAAACGTGTATAAACAAACTAGTAATCCCAGCCCCAGGCTCCAGCCTAACCAGCAGAAGAGGCGGGTTCGCGGCAATAATCCGCACCAGAGGTCAAAAAGCGCGACCATCTGCGAGGCTCCTTTTTAACGGGTAATGAAATTGCCAGCGTCCCTGCGCATCCTGCTGCGTTGCCCCACTCCCGGCTAACGGGAAATCAGGATGATGACGCAACGCGGTTTCCAGCGTGTTTAACGCAAGAAATGTCGTCGCGTATCCCTCAAGTTCCAGCGTTCCCTGCTGCCAGGATAACCGGGTTAGCCACGCCTGCTCGGGCAACAGCGCCGCCATCCCTTCCAGCACGCTCTGCCAGCGCCGCGTCTGCTCATATTCCGTTTGCCGCTGCAACGCTTGCTGCCACGCGGTCTGCCGCTGCTGTAAGCGGGGTTGGATCGCCAGCAGCGCGGCGGCGCGCTCTTTTTCTGCGATCGACCACTGCGCATCCACCCGCTTTTGCGCCGTGAGCGTAACCTCATGGATGCACCCCAGCGCGATGGTCAGCAGCAGTGAACCGCTGAACATAACGCTCCAGAATCGCAGACATTCGCGCCGCCGGGACTGACGCCAGGGCAAAAAGTTGACCGGATGACTCATCAGCACGGCGCCCCCATTGCTAATCCCAGTGCGATGGCAAAGGTATGGCCTTCCGGCGGAACGGGAGGCTGGCGAATGGCAACCGCGCACCAGGGTTCGAAGCCGCCCGCGCCGCACACCGTCAGACTTTCCGGCTCAATGGACAACGTCGCGGCAAGACTGTCGGCGCAGGCCGCCTCTTGTAGCGGTTTTCGTCCCCACGCATAGCGCGTCGCCCACAGCCACTGTTCTTCGTCACGCCAGGCCAGACACTGCTGGTGCGCCAGCAGATAAGGAATAAAGCGCTGTAATGCGCAGGCATCCGGCGTAATCGCCGTCACCTGCATTTTCAGTTTTTGCGCCAGCGTTAATAAGGTCGCTACCTCCTTGCTTTGGGCGGCGGTCACGTTAAATGCCGGAGTCAGGGTATCTTCGCGATAGTCAAAGCACAGGGCGTCGGGGGGCATATCCAGCTCACGCGCCATCGCGCCGGTCAGCCACGCCGTTTGTTCACGTTCGCGCAGCGCCATTTCCGGGCGCGGAAAATGCTTTTGCAGCGTCCGGCAGGCAGGGAAAGAGAGATAAATATGATGCCGGTGAGGAAGCGAACGACGCCACGGAAGCAACGCATCGACGAGCTGTTCAGGCTCGCGAAGATGCCCGTCAACGAAGGTGCGTTCCGCCAGCGGCACCCGCCACCAGCGTTGTAAAGACCAGCCTGACGCGCCGCGAACCACGGCGACAGCCAGCGCCTCATGCTGCTGAATATGAAGGCCAATTTGCCAGAACCTGAAAGCCATTGCTTATGATCTCCTTATCAATGGTCGCTCTTACGGGTATATCAATGCGTCTGGCTTGCCTTTATACTACCGCGCGTTTGTTTATAAACTGCCCAAATGACACTAAATGGGAAATCTCCAGTGAAGTTCGTAAAGTATTTATTGATCCTTGCAGTATGTTGCATCCTGCTGGGAGCAGGCTCGATTTATGGCCTCTACCGCTATATCGAGCCGCAACTACCTGACGTCGCGACCTTAAAAGACGTGCGTTTGCAGATTCCGATGCAGGTTTACAGCGCGGATGGCGAGCTGATCGCGCAGTATGGCGAAAAACGTCGTATCCCGGTCACGCTTGACCAGATGCCGCCGGAAATGGTTAAAGCCTTTATCGCTACGGAAGACAGCCGCTTTTACGAGCATCATGGCGTCGATCCGGTAGGGATCTTCCGTGCGGCCAGCGTCGCGCTGTTCTCAGGCCATGCCTCACAGGGGGCAAGTACCATCACCCAGCAGCTGGCGAGAAACTTCTTCCTGAGCCCGGAACGCACGCTGATGCGTAAAATTAAGGAAGCGTTCCTGGCAATCCGCATTGAGCAGATGCTGAGCAAAGATGAGATCCTCGAACTTTACCTGAACAAGATCTACCTCGGCTACCGTGCCTACGGCGTCGGCGCGGCGGCGCAGGTCTATTTCGGTAAGACGGTCGATCAGCTCACCCTGAGCGAAATGGCGGTGATTGCCGGTCTGCCGAAAGCCCCTTCCACATTTAACCCGCTCTACTCGATGGATCGGGCGACGGCGCGTCGTAACGTGGTGCTGTCTCGTATGTTGAGCGAAGGCTACATCACCCAGGCGCAGTACGATCAGGCGCGCGGCGAAGCGATTGACGCCAATTACCATGCGCCGGAAATCGCGTTCTCAGCGCCGTATCTGTCGGAAATGGTGCGCCAGGAAATGTACAGCCGTTATGGCGAAAGCGCCTATGAAGACGGGTATCGCATTTACACCACGATCACCCGCAAAGTACAGCAGGCGGCGCAGCAAGCCGTGCGTAACAACGTGCTGGACTACGACATGCGCCACGGCTATCGCGGGCCGTCGAACGTGCTGTGGAAAGTAGGCGAAACCGCCTGGGACAACAAAAAAATCACCGACACGCTGAAAGCCCTGCCAACCTACGGGCCGTTGCTGCCCGCCGTCATTACCGGCGCGAATCCGCAGGAAGCCACCGCGATGCTCGCTGATGGCACCTCCGTGTCGCTGCGGATGGAAGGCGTACGCTGGGCGCGCCCTTACCGTTCGGATACCCAACAGGGCCCGACGCCGCGTAAAGTGACCGACGCCGTACAGACAGGCCAACAAATCTGGGTTCGCCAGATGGGTGATGCCTGGTGGCTGGCGCAAGTCCCGGATGTGAACTCGGCGCTGGTTTCCATCAACCCGCAAAACGGCGCGGTTCTGGCGCTGGTCGGCGGTTTTGACTTCAACCAGAGTAAATTCAACCGCGCCACGCAGGCGCTGCGTCAGGTCGGGTCGAACATCAAACCGTTCCTCTATACCGCCGCGATGGATAAAGGTCTGACGCTGGCGAGTATGCTGAACGACGTGCCGATTTCCCGCTGGGATGCTGGCGCCGGTTCCGACTGGCGGCCAAAAAACTCCCCGCCGCAGTATGCCGGGCCAATCCGCTTACGTCAGGGTCTGGGTCAGTCGAAAAACGTGGTGATGGTGCGGGCGATGCGCGCGATGGGCGTGGATTACGCCGCAGAGTATCTGCAACGCTTCGGTTTCCCGGCGCAGAACATCGTGCATACCGAATCGCTGGCGCTGGGCTCCGCGTCCTTCACCCCGATGCAGGTGGCGCGCGGTTATGCGGTAATGTCTAACGGCGGCTTCCTGGTAGACCCGTATTTCATCAGCAAGATAGAGACCGACCAGGGCGGCGTGATCTTCGAAGCGAAGCCGAAAATCGCCTGCCCGGATTGCGATATCCCGGTCATTTACGGTGATACCCAAAAATCCAACGTGCTGGAAAACAATAACGTTGAAGATGTCGCCATCTCTCAGGAGCAGCAAAACGCCACCGTGCCGATGCCAAAACTGGAGCAGGCTAACCAGGCGTTAGTGGCGCAAAGCGGAATGCAGGAATATGCTCCACATGTGATCAACACGCCGCTGGCCTTCCTGATTAAGAGCGCGCTGAACAGCAACATCTTCGGCGAACCCGGCTGGATGGGCACCGGCTGGCGCGCGGGTCGCGACCTGCAACGTCATGATATCGGCGGAAAAACCGGAACCACCAACAGCTCGAAAGATGCCTGGTTCTCCGGTTACGGCCCGGGCGTGGTGACTTCCGTGTGGATCGGCTTTGACGATCACCGTCGCGATCTGGGGCGCACTACCGCGTCCGGGGCGATCAAAGACCAGATTTCTGGTTACGAAGGTGGCGCGAAAAGTGCGCAACCCGCATGGGATGCTTACATGAAAGCCGTGCTGGAAGGGGTTCCTGAAGAGCCGTTGACGCCGCCTCCGGGCATCGTGACGATCAATATCGACAGAAGCACCGGGCAACTGGCAAACGGCGGTAACAGCCGCGCGGAATACTTTATCGAAGGCACTCAGCCAACGCAGCAGGCGGTGCATGAGGTGGGCACCACCATTATCGATAACGGTGAGACACACGAACTGTTTTGATCTTTTGCCGGATGGCGACGCCTGAGGCGTCTTATCCGGCCTACGTTTTGTTGTAGGCCAGGTAAAAGTCAGCCGCCATCCGGCAATATAAATTACAACCGCCCCTGCCCCTTCAGCCACTCACGGACCAGGAACAGCGCGCTGACGTTTCGCGCTTCACTGAAATCCGGTTCTTCCAGCAGATCCATTAAATGCGTCAGCGGCCAGCGCACCTGCGGCAGCGGTTCCGGCTCGTCGCCTTCCAGTGATTCAGGATAGAGGTCTTCCGCTATCACAATGTTCATTTTGCTGGAAAAATAGGACGGCGCCATGCTGAGCTTTTTGAGGAACGTCAGATCGTTCGCGCCAAACCCAACTTCTTCTTTCAGTTCGCGGTTCGCCGCTTCAAAAACGGTTTCGCCAGGGTCGATCAACCCTTTGGAGAACCCCAGCTCATAAGACTCCGTGCCCACGGCATATTCACGGATCAGAATCAGGTGATCGTCTACGATCGGCACAATCATTACCGCTTCACGAGTGGACGGACGCATACGCTCATAGACGCGGCGCACGCCGTTGCTGAATTCGAGATCCACACTTTCGACGTTAAACAGCCGGGATTTCGCGACAGTTTCAACTTTCAAAATGGTGGGTTTTTGTAATGATTTGCTCATCGTGAGAATCTATGCAGTGAAATCTGGTGCCATTGTGCGATATACAGCACGGTTTCGGCAATGTGAATTGCCGTTTATTTACATTTATGTAACGTGGTAAAAATTAATTCCCATTTAAAATTAAAAGTCAATAGGTTGAAATAACTCCAGGAATTTGCTGATATTCCGCTTTTGGTGGGTTTGCTATGATCCGCGTTCACTGGGATGCGCGTAAAAATGCTCAAGTTCAACTCCACGCTTGCCGATAGCCAACCACAGCATCACATTTATTCGACAGGGTGCGACTGACCACGCCTGACAGACTTAGTAAGATGGGGAAAGCATGAGCACCATTTTGATTTTCTTAGCTGCTTTGCTGGCCTGCTCTCTACTGGCAGGATGGCTACTCAGAGTAAGAGCCAGGCGGCAGAATCTGCCCTGGATCAGCGCCTTTTCAGACGCCGCGACGCGCAAGCTAACGCCGGAAGAGCGCAGTGCGGTTGAAAACTATCTCGACAACCTCAGTCAGATTCAGCAGGTGCCGGGGCCGACAGGCGCCAGCACCGCTCCCGTGTCGTTAACGCTGAATGCCCAGAGTAATAACGTCATTATTCTGACCCATTCCATTACGCGTTACGGCATTACGACCGACGATCCCAATAAATGGCGATATTACCTTGATTCCGTTGAGGTTCATTTGCCGCCGTTCTGGGAACAGTACATCAATGACGAAAATAACGTTGAGCTGATCCATACCGATACGCTTCCTTTGGTCATCTCGCTTAACGGCCACACGTTGCAGGAGTACATGCAGGAGACGCGCGGCTATGCGCTACAGCATACCTCCTCCACCCAGGCGTCGATTCGTGGCGAAGAGAGCGAGCAAATTGAACTGCTGAACATTCGTCAGGAAACTCACGAAGAGTATGCGCTCAGCCGCCCCGCGGGGCTGCGCGAAGCATCGCTGATTGTGGCCTCATTCCTGCTGTTCTTCTGTTGCTTAATTACGCCGGATGTCTTCGTGCCGTGGATTGCGGGCGGCGCAATTCTGCTGCTCGCCGCAGGTCTCTGGGGGCTGTTCGCTCCGCCATCTAAAACCTCGCTGCGGGAGATTCACTGCCTGCGGGGAACCCCGCGTCGCTGGGGGCTGTTTGGCGAAAACGATCAGGAGCAGATCAACAATATTTCGCTGGGGATTATTGACCTGATTTACCCTGCCCACTGGCAACCCTATATCGCACAGGATCTCGGGCAGCAAACGGATATTGATATCTATCTGGATCGCCACGTCGCGCGGCAAGGGCGTTTTCTCTCCCTGCATGACGAGGTGAAAAATTTCCCGTTGCAACACTGGCTGCGTAGCGCCGTTATTGCGGGCGGATCGCTGCTGGTGCTGTTTATGCTGCTCTTTTGGATCCCGCTGGATATGCCGATCAAATTCACTTTGTCGTGGATGAAAGGCGCGCAAACCATTGAGGCCACCAGCGTTAAACAGCTCCACGACGCCGGAGTTCGCGTGGGCGATACGCTGCATCTGAGCGGCAAAGGCATGTGTAATATCCATCAGTCTGGTAGCTGGACTGCGCAGCCGAACTCCCCTTTTATGCCGTTTGATTGCTCGCAAATCATCTGGAATGACGCGCGGACGCTGCCGCTGCCCGAGTCCGATCTCGTCAACAAAGCCACGGCGCTGACCCAGGCCATCAACCGCCAGCTGCACCCGAAGCCGGAAGATGACTCCCGCGTTAGCGCGTCGCTACGTTCGGCGATTCAAAAGTCCGGGATGGTATTGCTGGATGATTTCGGCGACATCGTATTAAAGACCGCCGATCTGTGCGCCGCCGAAGACGAATGCGTGCGCCTGAAAAACGCGCTGGTGAACCTCGGCAACAGCAAAAACTGGGCCGCGCTGGTCAAACGCGCGAATGCGGGCAAACTTGACGGCGTGAACGTTCTGCTGCGCCCTGTCAGCGCGGAGTCGCTCGATAACCTGGTGACGACCTCAACCGCGCCGTTTATCTCCCGTGAAACCGCGCGCGCCGCACAGGCGCTTAACAGCCCCGCGCCGGGCGGCTTCCTGATTATCAGCGATGAAGGCAGCGATCTGGTTGATCAGCCGTGGCCGTCGATGTCCCTGTACGATTACCCCGCTCAGGAACAGTGGGGCGCATTCCAGCGCCTGGCACAGATGTTAATGCAAACGCCGTTTAGCGCCGAAGGGATCGTCACCCGTGTCTACACCGACGCCAACGGCACGCAGCACATCGGCCTGCACCGCATCCCGGATCGTTCCGGTTTATGGCGCTACCTTGGCACGACGTTGCTGATGCTCACCATGCTGGGCTGCGCCGCTTACAACGGTATTCAGGCGTTCAGACGTTATCAGCGTAACCGCACCCGTATGGCGGAAATTCAGGAATATTATGAAAACTGCCTGAATCCAAAGCTGATCGCCTCCCCGGAAAGCCTCATCTGACAGCTCACGGTATGCTACCCTGTAGCGCATATCCGGCAAAAGCCGCCAGGATTTGGCGGCAATCTCATCTGGAGAATTCCCATGCATATTGATATTGCCTGGCAGGACGTCGATACCGTTTTGCTGGACATGGACGGCACACTGCTCGATCTGGCATTCGATAACTATTTCTGGCAGAAACTGGTGCCGGAAACCTATGGCGCACAGCAGGGAATCACTGCACAGGAAGCCCAGGACTATATTCGCCAGCAGTATCATGCCGTGCAGCATACGCTAAACTGGTACTGTCTTGATTACTGGAGCGAGCGGCTGGGTCTGGACATTTGCGCCATGACGACGGCACAGGGGCCGCGCGCCGTGCTGCGCGAAGATACCGTGCCGTTTCTGGATGCGTTAAAAGCCCGCGGTAAACGCCGCATTCTGCTGACCAACGCGCACCCGCATAACCTGGCGGTGAAGCTGGAACATACCGGTCTGGCATCACACCTTGATTTATTACTTTCCACCCACACATTTGGTTATCCCAAAGAGGATCAGCGGTTATGGCACGCAGTGGCTGAAGAAACGGGAATAAGCGCAGAGAAAACGCTGTTTATCGACGACAGCGAACCGATTCTCGACGCCGCCGCCCAATTCGGCATTCGTTACTGCCTCGGCGTGACCAATCCCGACTCCGGCATTGCGGAAAAGCAGTATGCACGCCATCCGTCGTTGAATGATTACCGCCGACTGATCCCCTCACTGATGTGAAGGAGACGCCATGAAAGAAAAGCCCTCTGTTGAGGTCCGACTGGATAAATGGCTGTGGGCCGCACGCTTTTATAAAACCCGTGCATTGGCCCGCGAAATGGTTGAAGGCGGTAAGGTGCACTATAACGGGCAGCGCAGCAAGCCGGGCAAGATTGTCGAGCTGAATGCGACGCTGACCCTGCGCCAGGGCAACGACGAGCGGACGGTAGTCATTAAAGGCATTACCGAGCAGCGCCGTCCGGCGAGCGAAGCCGTTACGCTGTATGAAGAAACAGCGGAGAGCGTGGAAAAACGCGAAAAAATGGCGCAGGCACGCAAACTTAACGCATTAACCATGCCGCACCCGGACAGGCGACCGGATAAAAAAGAGCGCCGCGACCTGTTACGATTTAAACACGGCGACAGTGAGTGACTGTCACCCGCAAGAGAGATGATTATGCCGCAACATGACCAATTACATCGTTATCTGTTTGAAAACTTTGCCGTGCGCGGCGAACTGGTGACCGTATCGGAAACCCTGCAACAGATCCTCGAAAACCACGCCTATCCGCAGCCGGTAAAAACCGTGCTGGCCGAGCTGCTGGTCGCCACCAGCCTGCTGACCGCCACGCTGAAATTTGCCGGTGACATTACCGTGCAGCTACAGGGCGACGGCCCGCTGAGCCTGGCGGTGATCAACGGCAATAACAACCAGCAGATGCGCGGCGTCGCTCGCGTACAGGGCGAAGTGCCGGAAAACGCGGATCTGAAAACGCTGGTGGGCAACGGCTATCTGGTGATCACCATTACGCCGGAAGAAGGCGAGCGTTATCAGGGCGTGGTCGGTCTGGAAGGCGACACGCTGGCAGCGTGTCTGGAAGATTACTTCCTGCGTTCCGAACAGTTGCCGACACGCCTGTTCATCCGCACTGGCGAGGTGGAAGGCAAACCGGCGGCGGGCGGAATGCTGCTACAGGTAATGCCCGCGCAGAACGCGCAGGCAGACGACTTCGATCACCTGGCGACGCTGACCGGAACCATCAAAACCGAAGAGTTGCTGACCCTTCCGGCTAACGATGTGTTGTGGCGTTTGTACCATGAAGAAGAAGTCACGCTCTACGACCCGCAGGACGTTGAGTTCAAGTGTACCTGTTCTCGTGAACGCTGTGCGGGCGCGCTGAAAACGCTGCCGGATGAAGAAGTGGACAGCATCCTGGCGGAAGAAGGCGAGATCGATATGCACTGCGATTACTGCGGCAGCCACTATCTGTTCAACGCGATGGACATTGCGGAAATCCGCAACAACGCCTCCCCTGCCGACCCGCAGGTGCATTAATCACTAGTAAAAAGCCTGATGGCGAATCGCTCATCAGGCTTACTCATTTACAGGTCGGATAAGACGCATCCGCGTCGTCATCCGGCCTGCCCCGCAAAATTCCGCACTTTTTGTTCATTTTTTCCTTCGTGGTGAATCGATATTTTATATGTAAGGGTTTCGTAAATTTCTTACATGAATGCGATTACACTCACAACATTCCCGCAGAATACACTCATTTTTAACGTTTTAAGAACATTTTCCACAACAAAAAAGGGTTCTCTGCCATAATAAGCGCCGCTTCGTGACAGGAGTCACAGCGTTTTCGGTCAATCGTGATTTTGTCCAGATACGTAAATCTATGAGCCTCGTCGCGGTTAACAAACCCTAAAAAACCCTACAATTTCAGGTAATACATATTGGCTAAGGAGTAGTGACATGCGCGTTAACAGCTTAACCCCGCAAGATCTCAAGGCTTATGGTATCAATGACGTTCAGGATATCGTTTACAACCCCAGCTACGACCTGCTGTACCAGGAGGAACTCGATCCTACTCTGGAAGGTTACGAGCGCGGCGTATTAACGAATCTGGGCGCCGTTGCCGTTGATACTGGTATCTTTACCGGACGTTCGCCGAAGGATAAATACATTGTCCGTGACGACACCACGCGTGACACGCTCTGGTGGTCCGACAAAGGCAAAGGCAAGAACGACAACAAACCGCTGTCCCAGGAAACCTGGCAGCACCTGAAAGGGCTGGTAACTCAGCAACTCTCCGGCAAACGCCTGTTCATCGTTGACGCCTTCTGCGGCGCTAACGCGGATACTCGTCTCTCCGTTCGCTTCATCACGGAAGTCGCCTGGCAGGCGCATTTTGTCAAAAACATGTTCATCCGTCCTGCGGACGAAGAACTGGTGGATTTCAAACCAGACTTTATCGTGATGAACGGCGCGAAATGCACCAACCCGCAGTGGAAAGAACAGGGGCTGAACTCTGAAAACTTCGTGGCCTTCAACCTGACTGAACGCATTCAGTTAATTGGCGGCACCTGGTACGGCGGCGAAATGAAAAAAGGGATGTTCTCCGTCATGAACTACCTGCTGCCGCTGAAAGGCATTGCCTCCATGCACTGCTCCGCCAACGTGGGCGAGAAAGGCGACGTCGCGGTCTTCTTCGGGCTTTCCGGCACCGGGAAAACCACCCTCTCCACCGACCCGAAACGCCGTCTGATCGGCGATGACGAACACGGCTGGGATGACGACGGCGTGTTTAACTTTGAAGGCGGCTGCTACGCGAAAACCATCAAGCTGTCTAAAGAAGCCGAACCGGAAATCTACAACGCTATCCGTCGCGATGCGCTGCTGGAAAACGTCACCGTTCGCGAAGATGGCTCCATCGATTTCGACGATGGTTCCAAAACCGAGAACACCCGCGTCTCCTACCCGATTTATCATATCGATAACATCGTTAAGCCGGTATCAAAAGCGGGCCATGCAACCAAAGTCATCTTCCTGACTGCCGACGCTTTCGGCGTGCTGCCGCCGGTTTCTCGCCTGACGGCTGACCAGACGCAGTACCACTTCCTGTCTGGCTTTACCGCTAAACTGGCCGGTACTGAGCGCGGCGTTACCGAACCGACGCCAACCTTCTCTGCCTGCTTCGGCGCAGCGTTCCTGTCGCTGCACCCGACGCAGTACGCTGAAGTGCTGGTCAAACGCATGCAGGCATCCGGCGCGCAGGCGTATCTGGTAAACACCGGCTGGAACGGCACGGGCAAACGTATTTCCATCAAAGATACGCGCGCGATTATCGACGCCATCCTGAACGGCTCTCTGGATAATGCGGAAACCTTTAATCTGCCGATGTTTGACCTGGCGATCCCGACCGAGCTGCCGGGCGTAGAGACACGTATTCTTGACCCGCGTAACACCTACGCGTCACCGGAACAGTGGCAGGAAAAAGCCACCGCGCTGGCGAAACTGTTTGTCGAGAATTTCGAGAAATACACCGATACCCCAGCCGGTGAAGCGCTGGTCAGCGCCGGGCCGAAGCTGTAAAAAAACACACCGGATGGCGGCTGCGCCTTATCCGGCCTACGGAGCATACGCTGTTGTAGGCCCGGTAAACGTAGCGCCACCGGGCGCAATGCCGGATGGCGGCTGCGCCTTATCCGGCCTACGGAGCACACGCTGTTGTAGGCCCGGTAAGCGTAGCGCCACCGGGCGCTGGGAAACAAAAAGGGAGGCATTTCGCCTCCCTTTTCTTATGCGTCTTTCGTCGAACCCGGTACGCGAGCGACCGGAATCGGCAGCCAGGCGCGAATAGAAAGCCCACCGCGCTCACTGGAGCCAATCTCCAGCATACCGTTATGGTTATCCACAATACGCTGCACAATCGCCAGCCCCAACCCGGTGCCGCTGGTGCTGCGCGCGCTGTCGCCACGCACAAACGGCTGGAACAGGTGCTTACGCTGTTCCGGCTTAATGCCCGGCCCATCGTCCTCAACCTGGAACCAGGCGCGATGCGGTTCCGTACCGCTGCTGACCTTGATCCAGCCATTGCCATAACGGGCGGCGTTGACCACCATATTGGCGATCGCGCGTTTAATCGACAACGGATGCATTTTCACCTGAATACTGCCCGGTTGCAGCGCGGTATCAATTTCCCGCTCGTAGCCGCTTTCCGCCGCAATAACCTCACCCAACACGGCATTCAGATCGGCCATCTCCATCGGCATTTCCTGACCGGTACGCAGGTAATCGATGAATTGTTCGATAATGGCGTTGCACTCTTCGATGTCCTTATTAATGGACTCCGCGAGATAGCCGTCCTCTTCACCCATCATTTCGGTAGCCAGGCGGATACGCGTCAACGGTGTGCGCAAATCGTGGCTCACCCCCGCCATCAGCAAGGTACGGTCATCAGCCAGTTGCTTCACGCCTGCTGCCATATGGTTGAAGGCGCGGGTCACAGAGCGCACCTCCGACGCGCCATACTCGCGCAGCGGCGGCGGAATCATGCCTTTCCCCACCTGCAACGCGGCATGTTCAAGATCGACCAGCGGTCGGTTCTGGATACGAATAAACAACCATGCGCCGCCTATCGCCAGCAGCATAATCGCCAGCGTATAGCGGAACAGCGGGGAGAAATCGCCCTGATGGATTTCCGTCAGCGGCACGCGCACCCAGATATTGGGCGACAGCCAGGTTTTCAGCCAGACCACCGGCGAGCTTTTGTTGACCTCAACGCGTACTTCCGTCGGGCCGCCCAGCTGCTGCGCCATCTGATGGCTTAAGAATTCATAGTGTTGCGCCCAACGCAGCCCGGCCTCTTCGGCAGCCTCGTTGGAATAGAGAGAAATCCCCAGCTCACGATAGATTTCCCGGCGGAACGCAGGCGGCACCACCAGTTGCGTGCCGTCCTCCAGTTGCAGCTTGTCGGTCATCAGCATACGAACTTCGTAGGCCAGAACCTTATTAAACTGCTGGAGGCTCGGCAGAATCGCAAAGTTCAGCACCACCAGATAAGTCGTCACCAGGCTGACGAACAGCAAGGTGACGATGAGCAGTAGCGTGCGGGCAAATGAACTTCGCGGTGAGAAGCGCATTCGCCTCATGCTTTAGAACCATCCGGTACAAAGACGTAGCCCAGTCCCCAGACGGTCTGAATGTAACGCGGATGCGCCGGATCTTCTTCCACCATGCGGCGCAGACGGGAGATCTGCACATCAATGGAGCGTTCCATCGCAGAGTATTCACGACCGCGCGCCAGGTTCATCAGCTTATCGCGGGAGAGCGGTTCGCGCGGGTGGCTGACCAGCGCTTTCAGTACCGCAAATTCACCGCTGGTGAGCGGCATCGGTTCGTCTTCGCGGAACATTTCGCGGGTGCCGAGGTTCAGCTTGAACTTACCGAAAGCGATTACCGCTTCTTCCTGCGAAGGCGCGCCCGGCAGTTCGTTCGCCTGACGGCGCAGCACAGCGCGAATACGCGCCAGCAGTTCACGCGGGTTGAACGGCTTCGGAATGTAGTCGTCAGCACCGATCTCCAGACCCACAATGCGGTCCACTTCTTCGCCCTTCGCCGTCACCATGATGATCGGCATAGGGTTGCTCTGGCTGCGCAGACGGCGGCAAATTGACAGGCCATCTTCGCCAGGCAGCATGAGGTCCAGTACCATAAGATGGAAGGACTCACGGGTCAGCAGACGATCCATTTGCTCGGCGTTTGCCACGCTTCGAACCTGGAAGCCCTGCTCGGTCAGATAACGTTCCAGTAGCGCGCGCAGGCGCATATCGTCATCCACCACCAGAATCTTATAATTCTCTTGCATTGTTTTACTCCCAAAGGTTCGCAACAATTGAATGTGTGTATTCTTAAAAAAGCTTACGTTCGTCACCAGCGAATTCTGGTATAAATTCCAGGCTAAATTGTTACAAAGCATATTTAACAGCAGCTTAAGTATACAATTAATCTTGCGACACATTATTTATTCTGCTGCGGCGATCACGTAATACGTATTGTGCGCATCGCCAAATAGTCAAAGGTAAATCAACGAGATGAAAACGCCCCTGATTACCCGGGAAGGGTACGAAAAACTCAAACACGAGCTGAATTATCTCTGGCGGGAAGAGCGCCCGGAAGTCACCAAAAAAGTGACCTGGGCTGCGAGTCTTGGGGACCGCAGCGAAAATGCCGACTATCAGTATAATAAAAAGCGCCTGCGTGAGATCGACCGTCGTGTTCGTTATCTGACCAAATGCATGGAAAACCTGAAAATCGTCGATTATTCCCCGCAGCAGGAAGGCAAAGTGTTCTTCGGCGCGTGGGTGGAGATCGAAAACGATGAGGGCGATATCCGCCGCTTTCGCATCGTCGGCTACGATGAAATTTTCGGTCGTAAGGATTACATCTCCATCGACTCGCCTATGGCGCGGGCGTTGCTGAAAAAAGAAGTGGGCGATCTCGCGGTAGTACACACGCCCGCCGGCGAGGCCAGCTGGTACGTTAATGAGATCGAATACGTAAAATAGCGCCGGAACAATCCGAAGCCCCCGCTGATGACTGGCAATTTTGCCAGTCAATCCGTATAACTATCCCCTGATTTTTTACTCAGATGAAACTAAATCCATGATGAATGATTCTTTCTGCCGCATTATCGCGGGTGAAATTCAGGCACGCGCCGAACAGGTAGACGCTGCCGTTCGCCTGCTTGACGAAGGGAATACCGTGCCGTTTATCGCACGTTATCGTAAGGAGATCACCGGCGGGCTGGATGACACGCAGTTGCGTAATCTGGAGACCCGTCTGGGATATCTGCGTGAACTGGAAGACAGACGTCAGGCCATTCTCAAGTCCATTTCCGAGCAAGGCAAGCTGACCGATGAGCTGGCTAACGCCATCAACGGCACGTTAAGTAAGACCGAACTCGAAGACCTCTACCTGCCCTACAAACCCAAGCGTCGCACGCGCGGGCAAATCGCCATCGAAGCCGGACTTGAACCGCTGGCTGACCTGCTGTGGACAGACCCGTCCCACACCCCGGAAACGGAAGCGGCAAAATACATCGACGCTGACAACGGCGTGGCGGATGCCAAAGCAGCCCTTGATGGCGCACGCTATATCCTGATGGAGCGTTTTGCCGAAGACGCAGCGCTGCTGGCGAAAGTGCGCGATTATCTGTGGAAGAACGCCCACCTGGTCGCGACCGTCGTAAGCGGCAAAGAGGAGGAAGGGGCGAAATTCCGTGACTATTTCGATCATCACGAACCGATCGCCACCGTCCCTTCACACCGTGCGCTGGCGATGTTCCGTGGCCGCAACGAAGGCGTGCTGCAACTGTCGCTGAATGCCGACCCGCAATTCGATGAGCCGCCCAAAGAGAGCCACTGCGAGCAGATCATCCAGGATCACCTCGGCCTGCGTCTGAACAACGCCCCGGCGGATAGCTGGCGCAAAGGCGTGGTGAGCTGGACATGGCGTATCAAAGTCCTGATGCATCTCGAAACCGAACTGATGGGCACCGTGCGTGAACGCGCGGAAGATGAAGCCATTAACGTCTTTGCCCGCAACCTCCACGATCTGCTGATGGCGGCGCCTGCTGGCCTGCGCGCGACTATGGGTCTCGATCCGGGTCTGCGTACCGGCGTGAAGGTCGCCGTAGTGGACGGCACCGGTAAACTGGTCGCCACCGACACCATTTATCCACATACCGGTCAGGCAGCTAAAGCTGCGGTGGCGGTTGCCGCGCTGTGCGAAAAACACAACGTTGAGCTGGTGGCGATTGGTAACGGCACGGCATCGCGAGAAACCGAGCGCTTCTTCCTCGACGTGCAGAAACAGTTCCCGAAAGTGACGGCGCAGAAAGTGATCGTCAGCGAAGCCGGAGCATCGGTGTATTCCGCTTCCGAGCTGGCGGCGCTGGAGTTCCCGGATCTGGACGTTTCGCTGCGCGGCGCAGTCTCTATCGCCCGTCGTCTGCAAGACCCGCTGGCGGAGCTGGTGAAAATCGATCCGAAATCCATCGGCGTCGGCCAGTATCAGCACGACGTCAGCCAGACCCAGCTTGCCCGTAAGCTGGATGCCGTTGTGGAAGACTGCGTAAACGCCGTCGGCGTCGATCTCAATACCGCGTCCGTACCGTTGCTGACCCGCGTGGCAGGATTAACGCGCATGATGGCGCAGAATATCGTCGCCTGGCGTGATGAAAACGGTCAGTTCCAGAACCGCCAGCAGTTGCTGAAAGTGAGCCGTCTGGGGCCGAAAGCCTTTGAACAGTGCGCGGGCTTCCTGCGCATCAACCACGGCGATAACCCGCTGGATGCCTCTACCGTTCACCCGGAAGCCTACCCGGTGGTCGAGCGTATTCTTGCCGCCACCCAACAGGCGCTGAAAGCGCTGATGGGCAACAGCAGCGAGCTACGCAATTTGAAAGCGGTGGATTTCACCGACGACAAATTCGGCGTGCCAACCGTTACCGACATCATCAAAGAGCTGGAAAAACCGGGCCGCGACCCGCGTCCAGAGTTCAAAACCGCGCAGTTTGCTGATGGCGTAGAAACCATGAACGATCTGCAACCGGGCATGATTCTTGAAGGCGCCGTAACCAACGTCACCAACTTTGGCGCGTTTGTGGATATCGGCGTACATCAGGACGGTCTGGTGCACATCTCTTCCCTGTCGAATAAGTTCGTCGAAGATCCACACACCGTGGTGAAAGCGGGCGACATCGTGAAGGTGAAAGTGCTGGAGGTTGACCTGCAACGTAAGCGCATCGCGCTGACCATGCGTCTGGACGAACAGCCGGGTGAAACCAACGCCCGTCGCGGCGGCGGCAACGATCGCGCCCAGGGCAACCGCCCGGCGGCAAAAGCGGCGAAGCCGCGTGGTCGTGACGCGCAGCCTGCGGGCAACAGCGCCATGATGGACGCGCTGGCGGCCGCAATGGGTAAAAAACGCTAATCAAGCCTTATGCTTGTAGGCCGGATGAGGTATCTATACCGCCATCCGGCCGTTATATTTGAAATTAACAATTAAATCTTACGAATTAAATTGCTTAATTCATTACCCGCCTGTTGCCAGCACTGGTAATTATCAATTCATTAACAGATGAAACCTTAATTAAACATTAGCAACGCTGAATAATGTTTAAATCAACACGTTCTTTTTAAGACGAATAAATGTTGAGCCATGTCAAAACTGACTCAATTTATTATCCATTTCTACATTCCGTCACATTTTAATCATTGATGATAAAAACCATTCTCATTATCATTGTCTTGTTGATTATTTAATCTTTCTTTCGTTGGCTAATCATCTGGTCTTATGCCGCCTCCTGAGCGCGCATGAGGTATACGTCCAGTTAGCGAGAAACAAGTAGGCCCCCTATGCAATTCATTCCAGACACGGCGTGGAAAATTACCGGCTTTTCCCATGAAATCAGCCCGGCATATCGTCAGAAACTGCTTTCACTCGGCATGTTGCCAGGTTCTTCATTTAACGTAGTGCGCGTCGCCCCATTAGGCGATCCTATTCATATCGAAACTCGCCGCGTGAGCCTGGTATTACGTAAGAAAGATCTGGCGTTATTAGAAGTGGAAGCGGTTTCCTGTTAATTCGGTGAGTCTATAAAAATGAAAAAATTAACCATTGGTTTAATTGGTAATCCAAATTCCGGCAAGACAACATTATTTAACCAGCTCACCGGCGCGCGTCAGCGTGTGGGGAACTGGGCGGGTGTTACCGTTGAACGCAAAGAAGGTCAGTTCGCAACAACCGACCATCAGGTCACGCTGGTCGATTTACCCGGCACCTATTCACTGACCACCATTTCGTCACAAACTTCCCTCGATGAACAAATCGCCTGCCATTACATTCTGAGCGGCGACGCAGACCTGCTGATCAACGTGGTGGATGCCTCTAACCTTGAGCGCAACCTCTACCTGACGCTGCAACTGCTTGAGCTGGGCATTCCCTGCATTGTGGCGCTCAACATGCTCGACATCGCGGAGAAACAGCAGGTTCGCATTGATATCGACGCGCTGTCCGCACGCCTTGGTTGCCCGGTTGTGCCGTTGGTTTCCACACGCGGCCGTGGGATTGAAGCCCTGAAACTGGCTATCGATCGCTATAAAGAAAACGAAAACGTTGAGCTGGTACATTATGCCCGGCCGTTGCTGCGCGAGGCCGAATCGCTGGCCAACGTCATGGCGGCGGATATGCCGGCGCAACAGCGCCGCTGGCTAGGCTTGCAGATGCTGGAAGGCGATATCTACAGCCGCGTTTACGCCGGTAATGCCGCGCAAAACCTTGAGGCGTCGCTCACTCGCCTGAGCAAAGAGATGGATGACCCGGCGCTGCACATCGCCGATGCGCGTTATCAGTGCATCGCCGCGATTTGCGACGTGGTCAGCAACACCCTGACGGCGGAACCCAGCCGTTTCACCGCAGCGGTAGATAAGGTCATCCTGAACCGTTTCCTCGGGTTGCCGATTTTCCTGTTCGTCATGTACCTGATGTTCCTGCTGGCCATTAACATTGGCGGCGCGCTGCAACCGCTGTTCGACGTGGGTTCCGTGGCGCTCTTTATTCACGGCATCCAGTGGATCGGCTACACGCTGCACTTCCCGGACTGGCTCACCATTTTCCTCGCGCAGGGGCTGGGCGGCGGTATCAATACCGTTCTGCCGCTGGTGCCGCAGATCGGCATGATGTACCTGTTCCTCTCTTTCCTGGAGGACTCCGGCTACATGGCGCGCGCGGCGTTCGTTATGGACCGTCTGATGCAGGCGCTGGGGCTGCCGGGTAAATCGTTCGTGCCGCTGATTGTCGGCTTTGGCTGTAACGTCCCGTCCGTGATGGGCGCCCGTACCCTGGACGCGCCGCGTGAACGTCTGATGACTATTATGATGGCGCCGTTTATGTCCTGCGGCGCACGTCTGGCGATTTTCGCCGTGTTTGCCGCCGCGTTCTTTGGGCAAAACGGCGCGCTGGCGGTTTTCTCGCTGTATGTGCTGGGTATCGTGATGGCGGTACTGACCGGCCTGATGCTTAAACACACGATTATGCGCGGCGAAGCCTCTCCGTTCGTGATGGAACTGCCGGTCTACCATGTGCCGCACATCAAAAGCCTGGTGATCCAGACCTGGCAACGCCTGAAAGGCTTTGTGCTGCGTGCCGGTAAGGTCATCATCATCGTCAGTATTTTCCTCAGCGCGTTTAACAGCTTCTCCCTGAGCGGAAAAATCGTCGATAACATCAACGACTCTGCGCTCGCGTCCATCAGCCGCGTGATTACGCCTGTCTTTAAACCGATTGGCGTTCATGAAGATAACTGGCAGGCGACCGTTGGCCTGTTCACTGGCGCAATGGCGAAAGAGGTGGTGGTAGGGACGCTGAACACCCTCTATACCGCTGAAAATATTCAGGAAGAAGAGTTTAATCCGGCTGACTTCCATCTCGGCGACGAGCTGCTGGGCGCGGTCGATGAAACCTGGCAAAGCCTGAAAGACACCTTCAGCCTTAGCGTACTGGCTAACCCAATCGAAGCCAGCAAAGGCGACGGTGAAATGGCGACCGGGGCGATGGGCGTGATGGACGCGAAGTTTGGCAGCGCCGCTGCCGCATACAGCTATCTGATTTTCGTTCTGCTGTATGTACCGTGCATCTCGGTGATGGGGGCTATCGCGCGTGAATCCAGCCGAGGCTGGATGAGCTTCTCGATTCTGTGGGGGCTGAATATCGCCTACTCGCTGTCTACCCTGTTCTATCAGGTTGCAAGCTTTAGCCAGCATCCGACCTATAGCCTGGTCTGCATTCTGGCGGTCATCCTGTTTAACATCGTGGTGCTGGGGCTGTTACGGCGCGCTCGCAGCCGGGTGGATATCGAACTGCTGGCGACGCGTAAAACGGCCAGCGCCTGCTGCGCAAGCCCTGCCGGTAACTGTCACTAAGGTTGAGAACAATGGCGTCACTTATTCAGGTTCGTGATTTACTGGCTTTGCAGGGGCGTATGGAGGCAATGCAGATTAGCCGCACGCTGCATACGCCGCAGCCGATGATCGACGCGATGCTGAATCAGCTGGAGAATATGGGCAGGGCCGTGCGGATTCAGGAAGATCCCGACGGCTGCCTGTCCGGTAGCTGCAAAAGCTGCCCGGAAGGAAAAGCCTGTCTCCGGGAGTGGTGGACGTTGCGTTAACGTTTTGCCGGATGGCGAACGGTAGCTAACCTGTAGGCCGGATAAGGCGTTTACGCCGCTATCCGGCACTGCATAGACAATAATTATATCTTCTGCTTTAACGCCATCAACGCCTGACAAAATTCGCCGGGATGCGAAATAAACGGCGCATGGGCGGCCTTTGCAAACACCTGCGATTCACTCTCCGGCCATGCGGCATCCAGCATCGGCACGACTTTGCGCGGCACCAGACCATCCAGATAACCATACAGACGCAGGAACGGCATGGTCAGCGATTTAAGCGGCTCGCGCAGGTCGGCCGTTTTCAATATCTCCAGCCCACCGTTCAGCACCGCAACCTCCGGCATCGGCAACGCCAGCACGGCACTTTTCAGCGTGCGGGCATCCTGACGCGCGGTTTCGGTGCCTAACGTTTGCAGCGCCAGAAAACGCTCCACCGTACGCTGGAAATCTTCGCTGAGCTGCTGTTGAAATCCCGCCAGGATATCCGGCTTAATACCCGGCCACGCTTCGCGAGCGCTGAAACAGGGCGATGACGCGACGGTCACCAGCGCCTGAACGCGTTCAGGATGGGTTAACGCCACCTGGCTCGCCACCAGCCCTCCCAGACTCCAGCCAAGCCAGACGGCTTTATCAGGCGCCTGTTTCAGCACATGCTTCGCCATCTGCTCCAGCGACATCGCGCCAAAACCCTGGCTGCGGCCAAATCCGGGTAAATCGACAAGATGCAGCGTGAAATGCGCGCTGAGTTCCTCACGAATGCAATTCCACACTTCCGCATTCAGTCCCCATCCGTGCAGCAGCACAAGATGGCAATTTCCCTGACCTTCAGTCTGCCACCAGATGTCATTCATCAGTTACTGTTCTCTTTTGGCTAACAAGGATGAACATATGCTAACAGTACCGGGATTATGCTGGCTATGCCGAATGCCGCTGGCGTTGAGTCACTGGGGGATTTGTTCGGTTTGCACGAGAGCGGCGCGTCGCCGCGTCAGTCTGTGCCCGCAGTGTGGATTACCCGCTGCGCACACCGCCATTCCCTGCGGGCGTTGTCTGCAAAAACCCCCGCCGTGGCAGCGTCTGGTGACGGTCAGCGACTACGTACCGCCGCTGAGTTTACTTATCCACCAGCTAAAATTCTCTCGCCGCAGCGACGTCGCCGCCGCCCTTTCACGCCTGCTGTTGCTGGAAGTCTTACACGCGCACCGCGCATCGACGCTTCCGCTACCGGATCGCTTAGTCAGCGTGCCGCTCTGGCAGCGCCGTCACTGGCGCAGGGGATTTAACCAAAGCGATCTGCTGTGTCGCCCCCTGGCGCGCTGGCTGGGCTGCGGCTGGGACAGCCGAAGCGTCACGCGCCTTCGCGCCACCGCCACTCAGCACCATCTCAGCGCCCGATTGCGCAAACATAACCTGAAAAATGCGTTTCGCCTTGAATTGCCGGTACAGGGACTCCATATGGTCATTGTGGATGATGTCGTCACTACCGGAAGTACCGTCGCGGAGATCGCGCAGCTGCTTTTGCGCAACGGCGCGGCGACTGTCCAGGTATGGTGCCTGTGTCGAACCTTGTAGAGCCTCGATGATGGGCGTATTATAACCAAGTAAAATAGTCAACTATTAGGCCATTACTATGATCCATATTTCCGATGCTGCACAAGCGCACTTTGCCAAACTGCTGGCAAATCAGGAAGAAGGGACACAAATCCGCGTATTTGTGATCAATCCCGGTACGCCTAACGCTGAATGCGGCGTTTCTTATTGTCCGCCGGACGCCGTGGAAGCAAGCGACACTGCCCTGAAATTTGACCTGCTGACCGCTTATGTTGATGAACTGAGCGCGCCGTATCTGGAAGATGCCGAGATCGATTTCGTCACCGATCAGCTGGGTTCTCAGCTGACGCTGAAAGCGCCAAACGCCAAAATGCGTAAGGTTGCTGATGATGCGCCGCTGATGGAACGTGTGGAGTACATGCTGCAATCGCAGATCAACCCGCAGCTTGCCGGTCACGGCGGTCGCGTCTCTCTGATGGAGATCACCGACGAAGGCTACGCCATTTTGCAGTTTGGCGGCGGCTGTAACGGTTGCTCGATGGTCGATGTGACCCTGAAAGAAGGGATCGAGAAGCAGCTGCTGAATGAATTCCCTGAGCTGAAAGGCGTTCGCGATCTGACCGAACACCAGCGCGGCGAGCACTCTTACTACTAAGATTCTGCCCGGTGGCGCGTCGCTTACCGGGCCTACAATGCATATCCCGTAGGCCGGATAAGGCGTTTACGCCGCCATCCGGCGTTTTGCCCGGTGGCGCGTCGCTTACCGGGCCTACAATGTATATCCCGTAGGCCGGATAAGACGTTTACGCCGCCATCCGGCGTTTTGCCCGGTGGCGCGTCGCTTACCGGGCCTACAATGTACATCCCGTAGGCCGGATAAGGCATTTACGCCGCCATCCGGCGTGATGATATCTTCCGCTTTTCCCCTTCGATAACATGACCTGCCTCTCATAATTTAAATTTTGCCTGCCAGGGTGATTCTCAATCGCTATATGTTACCCGTATCATTCATATGGGCACCAAACATCCCCATAACAGCCGACTAAACCAGATAGTGTTAAAGTCAATCAGTATTGGTGCCGTTACGCTTCTGTTCCCGGTTGGGACAAGCGGAATTTTTCGTCGACACACCGACGTTACCCATAACAAATGAAAGGCCAGGTAAATCATGCCATTAGTCATCGTCGCTATCGGTGTAATTTTGTTATTACTCCTGATGATCCGCTTCAAAATGAACGGTTTCATCGCTCTCGTCCTGGTGGCACTTGCTGTTGGATTGATGCAAGGAATGCCGCTGGATAAAGTCATTGGCTCTATTAAAGCTGGTGTTGGTGGTACTCTTGGTAGCCTCGCCCTGATTATGGGTTTCGGCGCCATGCTGGGTAAAATGCTGGCAGACTGCGGCGGTGCACAGCGCATCGCGACCACGCTGATTGCCAAATTTGGTAAAAAACACATCCAGTGGGCAGTGGTATTAACCGGCTTTACGGTAGGTTTCGCACTGTTCTATGAAGTGGGCTTCGTGCTGATGCTGCCGCTGGTATTCACCATCGCAGCGGCGGCCAGCATTCCTTTGCTGTATGTCGGCGTACCGATGGCGGCAGCGCTGTCCGTTACCCACGGCTTCCTGCCTCCGCACCCGGGCCCGACCGCTATCGCCACGATCTTCCACGCCGATATGGGTAAAACCCTGCTGTTCGGTACGATTCTGGCTATCCCGACCGTAATTCTCGCAGGCCCGGTATTTGCCCGCTTCCTGAAAGGCATCGATAAGCCGATCCCGGAAGGTCTGTACAGCGCAAAAAACTTTACTGAAGAAGAGATGCCTGGCTTTGGCGTCAGCGTCTGGACTTCTCTGGTGCCGGTTATTTTAATGGCCATGCGCGCCGTTGCAGAAATGGTGCTGCCAAAAGGTCATGCCTTCCTGCCGGTTGCTGAGTTCTTTGGCGACCCGGTAATGGCAACGCTGATTGCGGTACTGATTGCGATGTTCACGTTCGGTCTGAACCGTGGCCGCTCAATGGATCAGATTAACGACACGCTGGGTTCCTCAATCAAAATCATCGCGATGATGCTGCTGATCATCGGCGGCGGCGGCGCATTCAAGCAGGTACTGGTTGATAGCGGCGTAGACAAATACATCGCGTCCATGATGAACGAAACCAACGTTTCTCCGCTGTTCATGGCGTGGTCCATCGCAGCCGTACTGCGTATCGCGCTCGGTTCTGCCACCGTGGCCGCGATTACCGCGGGTGGTATCGTGGCGCCGCTGATTGCAACGACGGGCGTAAGCCCTGAGCTGATGGTTATCGCCGTCGGTTCCGGTAGCGTCATTTTCTCTCACGTAAACGATCCAGGCTTCTGGCTGTTCAAAGAATATTTCAACCTGACCATCGGCGAAACCATCAAGTCCTGGTCAATGCTGGAAACCATTATCTCCGTCTGCGGCCTGATTGGGTGTCTGCTGCTGGGAATGGTGGTGTAACCGAGACGGCCTGTAGGCCGGATAAGGCAAAGCCGCCATCCGGCAATGTGCGCCAGAATTGCCTGATGGCGCTGCGCTTATCAGGCCTACGTGTTGTCATCATAAAAAAGCCGGGAATTTCCCGGTTTTTTTTACTTCTTCTTCGCGGCCGCTTTTCGCCGCTTGTCCAAATCCTTAAGCAGTTTATTCACCTTGTCATCGGCAAACATCTTCTCAAGCGTCGTGGACAACTTGCGCCGCCAGTTCTTGTACTGGTCGCTGGTGCCTGGAATATTGACCGGCTCCGCCATGTCCAGCCAGTCTTCCGGCTGCAACCCCAGCAATGCGCTATGGCTGTCCGCGATATAACGCTGCATTCCACGGTTGAGGATCGGCGTCATCGACATCAGCGACGCCTTATGCCCCGCGCGTTTCGGCAGGCAACCGTATTTGTGCAGCGCGTCCAGCAGACCCTGCTTCGCCAGCTCACGATCCTGATACAGCCCACGCAATATCACTTCATCCGGGTAAAGCCCCAGCATTTTGCCGAGCGTCAGGTCGCCGCTGTCCCAGTAGCCACGCAGCGTAGGAAGGTCATGCGTCGTCGCGACTGCCATTGATTGTTCCGGGTACGCTTTCGGCGCGCGGAAGTTCTTCTCATGATCATTCTCGAAATAGAGCACTTTATACGAGTAAACGCCGCTGTCACGCAGTTTACCCACGATTTCCACCGGCACCGTCCCCAGATCTTCGCCAATCACCATGCAGCGATGACGTTTACTTTCCAGCGCCAGAATAGAGAGCAGGGCGTCCACCGGGTAATGCACATACGCCCCGTGATCCGCCGTTTCACCGTAAGGAATCCACCACAGACGCAGCATCGACATAACATGATCGATACGCAAAGCGCCGCAGTTCTGCATATTGGCGCGCAGCAGTTCAATAAACGGCTCATAGGCGCGAGCGGCGATGATGTGCGGGTCCATCGGCGGCAGTCCCCAGTTCTGCCCCAGCGGGCCGAGGATATCCGGCGGCGCGCCCACCGACGCTTTCAGGCAATACAGCTCACGGTCGCACCAGGTTTCCGCCCCGCCCTCCGCAACCCCTACTGCCAGATCGCGATACAGGCCAATCGGCATATCATAACCCTGGCATACCGCCCAACAGGCGGCAAACTGGGTATACGCCAGCCACTGTAACCAGAGGTAAAAGTCCACCTCATCGCGGTGATCTTCACAGAACTGTTTCACTTCCGGCGAGTTCACTGACTGATACGCTTCCGGCCAGACCGGCCAGCCCCAGCGCAACTCATCTTCCTTCACCTGATACGCGTGCAGCGCGTCAAATGCCGCCTGCCAGTACAGGCTGTCGCCTTCCTGGGCGACAAAGTGGCGAAACGCCGCCATCTGCTCGTCATCACGAAGCGCAAAACCTTTCCATGCCATCCGCAGGGCGGTCATTTTCAGCGCGGTAACAGCAGAATAATCAACCCATTCGGCGTCCCGTGCGCGCTGCAATGTCTGCTGCGTCGCCGGCATGTTCCACCAGGCCTGCGCCTCTTTGCTCAACCGGAAATCGTCAACGGCATTCACGTCGATATAAATGACATTCAGCCAACGGCGGGATGAGGGGCTGTACGGGCTGGCGCTCTCCGGGTTTGCCGGGTAGAGGGCGTGAATCGGGTTCAGGCCAATAAATGCGCCGCCGCGTTTCGCAACATCCGTCAGCATCGACTGGAGATCGCCAAAGTCGCCAATACCCCAGTTTTTTTCCGAACGCAGGGTATAAAGCTGAACGCACGCTCCCCATAGCTTCTGCCCGGTCAGCAGCGCCTGCGGCTCATAGCAGCGTTTCGGCGCCACGATGATCCGGCAGTGCGTGCGCTGTTCGCCCTGAGTCAGGGTCAGCGTGTGATACCCCTCCGGCAGCTTTGCCGGAAGCGTAAAGGCTTTACCGCCGGTGGCGTGCCCCTTGTGCTGTACGCCCTCCTCGGTGGTCAGCAGCCAGCTAAAATCGCCGCTGCCTTCTACCGCCAGCGGCATCTTCTTGCCTGCGGTATACACCATCACATTCGGCACTGGCGTTACCGCCACCTTCGTGGCGGCGGTGGCGCGGTGCATCGCATCAAGCAAACGCCGTTTGGTTTCGGCGCCAATCGACTGCGGTTTACCGTGGGCATTGATGTAATTGGGGCTGATCCCCGCCGCCAGCGCGGCATTATCCAGACGTTTGCGTTCCATGGCGCTTCCTTAGCGTTTTGCCTGCCAGATACGAGCCTGATAATCGCGGATGGAGCGATCCGAGCTGAACATCCCGCAACGCGCGGTGTTCAGGATCGTCGCCCGGGTCCAGGCATCCTGGTCGCGATACAGCACGTCCACCTGCTTTTGTGCCGCAACGTAGGCGGCAAAGTCCGCCATCACCAGGTACGGATCGCCCCCCTGTTTGCCAATGCTGTGCAGCATCTGATCAAAAGCGTGCTTGTCGCCGTTGCTGTATTTGCCGCTTTCCAGCTCCTTCAGCACCGCGTCCAGCACTTTGTCTTTCTTACGCCATTTCACCGGGTCGTAGCCCTTGGCCTTCAGCCGTTTCACCTCTTCCACGGTATGACCGAAGATAAAGATGTTCTCGTCCCCGACCTGTTCGGCGATCTCAACGTTCGCCCCATCCAGCGTACCGACCGTCAGCGCGCCGTTCAACGCCAGCTTCATATTGCCGGTGCCGGAGGCTTCTTTACCGGCAGTAGAGATCTGCTCAGAGACGTCCGCCGCCGGGATCAACATTTCCGCCGCCGAAACGCAGTAGTCCGGCAGGAAGACCACTTTCAGCTTATCGCCGACTTTCGGGTCGTTGTTGATGGTTTCCGCCACCTTGTTAATGGCGAAGATGATGTTTTTCGCCAGATAGTAGCCCGGCGCCGCTTTTGCGCCAAACAGGAACACGCGCGGCACGCGGTCTGCTTTCGGATTTTCGCGGATCTCTTTGTACAGAGCCAGAATATGCAGCAGGTTCAGGTGCTGGCGCTTATATTCGTGCAGGCGCTTAATCTGGATATCGAAAATCGCCTGCGGGTTGATTTCAATCCCGGTGCGCATTTTCACAAATTCGGCCAGGCGGACTTTATTCGCCTGTTTAATCTCACGATACGTTTTGCGGAACGCCGCGTCGTCGGCGAATTTCTCCAAGTTGATCAGCTGATCGAGGTCGTTAGCCCACTCTTTCTTCAACGACTTATCCAGCAGCGCCGCAAGTGCCGGGTTGCACTGTTTGATCCAGCGACGCGGCGTAATGCCGTTGGTCACGTTGTGGAATTTGTTCGGCCACAGCTGGTGATATTCCGGGAACAGATCCTTCACCACCAGATCGGAGTGCAGCGCCGCAACGCCGTTGACCGCAAAGCCGCTGACCACGCACATATTGGCCATCCGCACCTGCTTGTCGTGCACTACCGCCAGCTTCGCCCACACCTGCTTATCGCCCGGCCAGGTTTTATCAACCTGTTTCTTAAAGCGGTCATTAATCTCTTTGATGATCTGCATATGGCGCGGCAGCAGCGCTTTCACCAGTTTCTCATCCCAGCACTCCAGCGCTTCCGGCATCAGCGTATGGTTGGTGTAGGCGAACGTTTTACTGGTGATGGCCCAGGCGTCGTCCCAGCTTAGCTGGTGCTCATCGAGCAGCACGCGCAGCAGTTCAGGGATAGCGATGGTCGGGTGAGTATCGTTGAGTTGAATGACCTCATACTCCGCCAGCTCATGCAGTTTGCGCCCCGCCAGGTGGTGACGGCGCAGAATATCCGCTACCGAGCAGGCGCACTGGAAATACTGCTGCATCAGGCGCAGCTTTTTGCCTGCGGTGTGGTTGTCGTTCGGATAGAGGACTTTCGTCAGTTTTTCCGCGTCGATCCCCTGCTGCTCCGCGCGCAGGAAATCGCCGTCGTTGAATTTGGTCAGGTTAAACGGATGCGCATGCGCGGCCTGCCACAAACGCAGCGGCTGTGCGACGCCGTTCCGGTAGCCAAGCACCGGCAAGTCCCACGCCTGCCCGGCGATCACAAAACCCGGTTCCCAACGCCCGTCCTTCGTCACTTTACCGCCAATACCGACCTGAACATCAAGCTGTTCATTGTGACGGAACCACGGGTAGCTACCGCGATGCCAGTCATCCGGCGCTTCCATCTGTTGCCCATCGACAAAAGACTGACGGAACAGCCCATACTGGTAGTTCAGACCATAGCCCGTTGCGGACTGGCCTACCGTCGCCATAGAGTCCAGGAAACATGCCGCCAGACGTCCTAAACCACCGTTGCCCAGCGCAGGATCAACCTCTTCCTCCAGCAGGTCGGTCAGGTTGACGTCGTGCGTTTTCAGCACATCGCTCACCGCCTGATACCAGCCCAGATTCAACAGGTTGTTCCCGGTCAGGCGGCCAATCAGGAATTCCATCGAGATGTAGTTAACATGACGCTGGTTTTTAGCCGGTTTCGCCGCAGGTTGCGCGCTGAGCAATTCAGCCAGTGCGCCGCTAACGGCCTGCCACCACTGGCGAGATGTCATCTCATGAGCCGACAGTAAACCGAAACGCTGCCACTGACGCATCAGGGCAGCCTGAAAGTGATCTTTGTTGAAGGTAGGCTGTGACATAGAAATTCCGAATCCTCAGGTAATAAAACAACGTTATCGTTAGTTTGCCTGGCTCGATGTTGACCTTCCTCATCCCACCCGGGATTAGGCAGGGAGGAGTAGTGGGGATGAGCATAAAAGTGTGATCGCCGCCACTTGAAGGTAGTGGATTGCCGGTGAATACGTCGAATTACCGCACAGCATACCTGCGACTGCACGCCGTTTTACGCACGATGACACAAATAATTAAATCGCGGAGGTTTATTGAAAGTGAATATGTAAATGCGGAAATAGTTTCTAACCTGAAATATCAAACCCATTCAGTTATTTCCGTTCCTGAATAATTCCCTGAGTTCATTACTTCCTGACTTTCATTAAAAAGCACAGTAACCACACAGAGGAAATGGCATTATTTGGGGCAGGCAGGATCGGGCACTATCCCAGTCTCCACGCACACTCAGACCGTGCTAAACCGTTTCTTGCAATGGATATTTAGAATTGTGACAGAGTGCAAATTCAGACACACAAAAAACTTGCATAGCTTGCATTAAACCGGTTTCTGTCCGACCTTATATCTATTAATTACGAAGCGCAAAAAAAATCGCATTTCCCCATTTCCTCACAGTGAAGTGATTACTATGTTGATTCCGTCTAAATTAAGTCGTCCGGTTCGACTCGACCATACGGTGGTTCGTGAGCGCCTGTTGGCTAAACTTTCCGGCGCGAACAATTTCAGGCTGGCCCTGGTAACAAGCCCTGCGGGCTATGGGAAAACCACGCTTGTTTCACAGTGGGCAGCCGGGAAAAACGAGTTAGGCTGGTTCTCGCTGGATGAAGGCGACAACCAGCAGGAGCGATTCGCCAGTTATTTAATTGCCGCGCTTCAGCAGGCAACGGGCGGGCATTGCTCCACCAGTGAAGTCATGGTGCAAAAACGCCAGTACGTCAGCCTGACCTCCCTTTTCGCGCAACTCTTTATTGAGTTGGCTGAGTGGCATCGCCCGCTTTATCTGGTCATTGATGATTACCATCTGATCACAAACCCGGTGATCCACGACGCGATGCGCTTTTTCCTGCGCCATCAGCCCGAAAATCTCACGCTGGTCGTGCTGTCGCGTAATTTACCGCAGCTCGGCATCGCTAATCTGCGCGTTCGCGATCAGCTGCTGGAAATCGGCAGCCAGCAATTAGCCTTTAACCATCAGGAAGCAAAACAGTTCTTTGACCGCCGTCTGTCCTCGCCTATCGAAGCCGCCGAGAGCAGCCGGATGTGCGACGACGTCGCCGGTTGGGCAACCGCGCTACAGCTTATCGCCCTTTCCGCCCGCCAGAACAATAACTCCGCGCACCAGTCTGCGCGACGCCTGGCGGGAATCAACGCCAGCCATCTGTCTGATTACCTGGTCGATGAAGTGCTGGACAACGTGGACGTGAGTACCCGGCATTTTCTGCTGAAAAGCGCCATCCTGCGTTCGATGAACGATGCGCTGATCGTGCGCGTGACGGGCGAAGAGAACGGGCAGATGCGTCTGGAGGAGATTGAGCGTCAGGGGCTGTTCCTGCAACGCATGGACGATACGGGCGAATGGTTCAGCTATCACCCGCTGTTTGGCAGTTTCCTGCGTCAGCGTTGCCAGTGGGAACTGGCGACCGAGCTGCCGGATATCCACCGCGCTGCCGCCGAAAGCTGGATGGCGCAAGGTTTCCCCAGCGAAGCCATTCACCATGCCCTGGCGGCGGGCGATGCGCATATGCTGCGCGATATCCTGCTGAATCATGCGTGGGGGCTGTTTAACCACAGTGAGCTGGCGCTGCTGGAAGAGTCATTAAAGGCCCTGCCGTGGGAAAGTTTGCTGGAAAACCCGCGGCTGGTTCTGTTGCAGGCATGGCTGATGCAAAGCCAGCACCGCTACAGCGAAGTGAATACTCTGCTGGCGCGCGCTGAGCAAGAAATTCAGGGCATGATGGACGGTACGCTGCATGCGGAATTTAACGCCCTGCGCGCTCAGGTCGCGATTAACGACGGCAACCCGGATGAAGCGGAACGGCTGGCAAAACTGGCGCTGGATGAGCTGCCGATCGCCTGGTTTTACAGCCGTATTGTCGCCACCTCCGTACACGGCGAAGTGCTGCACTGTAAAGGCGATCTCTCCCGTTCACTGTCGTTGATGCAGCAAACTGAGCAAATGTCGCGTCATCATGACGTCTGGCATTACGCCCTCTGGAGCCTGCTCCAACAAAGTGAAATTCTCTTCGCCCAAGGCTTTTTGCAGGCCGCCTGGGAAACCCAGGAGAAAGCGTTCCAGCTGATTAAAGAGCAACATCTCGAACAGTTGCCGATGCACGAGTTCCTGATGCGCATTCGCGCGCAGCTTCTGTGGGCATGGGCGCGTCTTGACGAAGCGGAAGCCTCCGCCCGCAGCGGTATTGATGTGCTTTCCGCATTCCAGCCGCAGCAGCAATTGCAGTGTCTGGCGCTGCTGGTGCAGTGCTCGCTGGCGCGCGGCGATCTGGATAATGCCCGCACGCAGTTGAACCGTCTGGAGAACCTGCTGGGCAACGGCCAGTATCACAGCGACTGGATTTCCAATGCCGATAAGGTTCGCGTGATTTACTGGCAGATGACGGGCGATAAGAAGTCCGCCGCCAACTGGCTGCGTCATACGCCGAAACCAGAATTTGCCAACAACCACTTCCTGCAAGGCCAGTGGCGTAATATCGCCAGGGCGCAGATCCTGCTGGGTGAGTTTGAATCCGCAGAGATTGTGCTGGAAGAGCTAAACGAGAACGCCCGTAGCCTGCGTTTAATGAGCGATCTTAACCGTAACCTGCTGTTGCTTAATCAGCTGTACTGGCAGGCCGGACGTAAAAACGACGCCCAGCGGGTGTTGCTTGATGCGCTGCAACTGGCGAACCGTACCGGTTTCATCAGCCACTTTGTGATTGAAGGCGAAGCGATGGCGCAGCAACTGCGTCAGTTGATTCAGTTGAATACGCTGCCGGAGCTTGAACAACATCGCGCACAGCGCATCCTGCGGGAAATTAACCAGCACCATCGACATAAGTTCGCCCATTTTGACGAAGGCTTTGTGGAGCGGCTGTTAAATCACCCGGACGTACCAGAGCTGATCCGCACCAGCCCGCTAACGCAGCGTGAGTGGCAGGTTCTGGGGCTGATCTATTCCGGCTACAGCAACGAGCAAATCGCTGGCGAGCTGGCGGTTGCGGCCACAACCATCAAAACGCATATTCGCAATTTATATCAGAAGCTCGGCGTCGCGCATCGTCAGGACGCCGTACAACATGCGCAGAGGCTTTTGAAAATGATGGGGTACGGGGTGTGATGATTGCCCGGTGGCGCTTACGCTTACCGGGCCTACAATCACGATCAGCACAACTCTAACTGAATATGGTGGTCGGTAAGCACCTGCAATACCCCTGCTGGCGGCGTCATATCGGTATAGACGGCATCCACCAGGCTAATGCTGCCCATATTCACCATCGCATTACGACCAAACTTCGAGTGATCCACAACCAGCATCACATGGCGTGAATTTTCAATAATCGCGCGTTTCGTGCGTACTTCGTGATAATCAAATTCCAGCAGCGACCCGTCGCTGTCGATACCGCTGATCCCCAGAATGCCAAAATCCAGGCGGAATTGAGAGATGAAATCGAGCGTCGCTTCGCCAATAATGCCGCCGTCACGGCTGCGAAGCTCACCGCCAGCGAGAATAATGCGAAAATCCTCTTTCACCATCAGCGTGTTCGCCACGTTGAGGTTGTTGGTCACAATGCGCAGGTTACTGTGATCCAACAAGGCATGCGCCACCGCTTCCGGCGTCGTGCCGATATCGATAAACAGCGTTGAACCGTTGGGGATTTGCGTGGCGACTTTCCGCGCAATACGTTCCTTCTCCGCCGTTTGCGTCGCTTTACGATCGTGCCACGGCGTGTTTACCGAGCTGGAAGGCAACGCCGCGCCGCCGTGGTGGCGCAGGATCATATTCTGCTCCGCCAGGTCGTTGAGATCCCGACGGATGGTTTGTGGGCTGACGGAGAAATGTTCCACCAGTTCTTCAGTGCTGACGTATCCCTGCTTTTTTACCAGTTCGATGATAGCGTCATGACGTTGTGTCTGTTTCATTGTTATTCCCTGGAATTTTGCCGGATGGCGACGCCTGGCGTTTTATCCGGCCTACCGACCGTGCATTTTTAGTAGGCCGGATAAGGCGTTTCGCCGCCATCCGGCGCAACCCCAATCATGTTCGTTTTCGCGCATTCACCGTGTCAGCAAATGCCATCGCCAGCCCCACGGCCAGCCCGGCGATGTGCGCACCGTTCGCCATCGACATGCCAAACACATCAAACCACCCGGCAACAATCCAGATCAACGCAAAAGCAATAAGCCCACGCTGTAGATATATGCCGCTTTGCGGATCGCGTTCACCACGTAGCCAGGCGTAGCCCATCAGCGCGTAAACCACGCCGGAAAGCCCACCAAACCACGGGCCGCTGAACTTCTGCTGTACATAACCGCTCAGCAATGCGCTGATGACGGTAATAACGATCAGTTTTCCGCTGCCCAGACGTTTTTCCACCGCCCCGCCGATATACCACCACCACAACAGGTTGAAGAGGATATGCATTAACGAGAAGTGCATAAACGCATGGGTGAAATAGCGCCAGAACTCAAATTTCAGTGACGGATCAAACGGCCACGCCAGCCACACCATGACGCTCTGCGCGCCGACGATGCTCATCACAACGAACACCAGGATACAGGCGATCATAATAAGCCAGGTGACCGGGCCCGCCCTCTCGCGCAATGTGGCGATAAACGGGAAACGGCGATAGTGCAGCCCACTGCCGGTATGACCGGACTGCCAGCTTGCCGCCAGATAACGCGGATCGGCGGGATTTTCCAGAAAGCGCGCCAGCTCCGCCCGCACGCGCTCGGCCTGAGATTCGTCCGCCAGCCAGACATCGCTTTGATGATGTTGTTGAATCGTCAGGATAACGCCCTGCGTCGCCATGTAATCAACAAATGCCTGCGCCACGCGGGGGTTAGCAAAAGAGGTAATCATCAACATTGTTGCTGTCGCTTAGTCCACACAAAAGAGGACAGTATATAGGCCCTTCCGGCTTCAGGCTGCATCTTTGTGGGCTTATGCGCCAAATGCCACCTCTGAGGGGAAATGGCGGTGCCAGGCATCAAACCCGCCATCAATACTGTAAACCGCGTCATAACCCTGTTGTAGCAGGTACTGTGCCGCGCCTTTGCTGCTATTGCCGTGATAGCACATCACCATCACCACGGTATCGAAATCATGGTCGCGCATAAACGCGCCCAGCGTATCGTTGGTCAGATGGAACGCCTGCGGCGTGTGGCCCATCGCATAGCTTTGCGGATCGCGGATATCCACCAGCACCGCCGTTCCCTGGTGCAGCTTCTGGTGAGCTTCTTCGACATTAATACATTCAAACTGATCCATGAGTCTCTCTTTCTTTTATATGCAGGCTTTATATGCAGATGGCTATTTTACCGTTCAGTGTACGTCGCCGGGGTAAGTAAACGCCATAATGTTATATGTATCACTCTAAAATGTTTTTTCGATGTTACCACCAGCTCGTTTTTTTGCTATTATGCTCGATAACGAACATTTTTGAGCTTTAACGAAAGTGCAAGAGGGTAGCATGGAAACCAAAGATCTGATTGTGATAGGCGGGGGCATTAACGGTGCGGGTATCGCGGCAGACGCCGCCGGACGTGGTTTATCCGTGCTCATGCTGGAAGCGCAGGATTTGGCCTGTGCAACCTCTTCCGCCAGCTCTAAATTAATTCACGGTGGCTTGCGCTACCTTGAACACTACGAATTCCGCCTGGTCAGCGAAGCGCTGGCCGAACGTGAAGTGCTGCTGAAAATGGCGCCGCACATCGCCTTCCCGATGCGCTTCCGACTGCCTCACCGCCCGCACCTGCGCCCGGCATGGATGATCCGAATTGGTTTGTTTATGTACGATCATCTGGGCAAACGCACCAGTCTGCCCGGTTCAACCGGTTTGCGTTTTGGCGCAGATTCGGTGCTGAAACCGGAGATCGTGCGCGGTTTCGAATATTCTGACTGCTGGGTAGACGATGCACGTCTGGTTCTGGCAAACGCCCAAATGGTGGTGCGTAAAGGCGGGGAAGTGTTAACCCGTACCCGAGCGACCTCTGCCCGTCGTGAAAACGGTCTGTGGATCGTAGAAGCGGAAGATATCGATACCGGTAAAAAGCACACCTGGCAGGCGCGTGGTCTGGTCAACGCCACGGGGCCGTGGGTAAAACAGTTCTTCGACGACGGTATGCACCTGCCTTCACCCTACGGCATTCGTCTGATCAAAGGCAGCCACATTGTGGTGCCGCGCGTGCATACGCAGAAACAGGCTTATATCCTGCAAAACGAAGATAAGCGTATCGTATTTGTGATTCCGTGGATGGATGAGTTCTCAATCATCGGCACCACTGACGTGGAGTACAAAGGCGATCCGAAGGCAGTGAAAATTGATGAAAGCGAAATCAATTACCTGTTGAAGGTCTATAACGCGCACTTCAAGAAACAACTGGGCCGCGACGATATCGTCTGGACCTACTCCGGCGTGCGTCCGCTGTGCGATGACGAGTCCGATTCTCCGCAGGCGATCACCCGTGACTACACGCTGGATATCCACGATGAAAACGGCAAAGCGCCGCTGCTGTCGGTATTCGGCGGTAAGCTGACCACTTATCGTAAGCTGGCCGAACACGCAATGGAAAAACTGTCGTCCTATTACCAGGGCATTGGCCCGGCCTGGACTAAAGAGTGCGTGCTTCCTGGCGGGGATATCGGCGGCGATCGTGAAGATTACGCGGCCAAACTGCGCCGCCGCTATCCGTTCCTGACGGAGTCGCTGGCGCGTCATTATTCCCGCACCTACGGCAGCAATACCGAGTGGATACTCGGCGAAGCCACCTCCGTTGCCGAGTTAGGTGAAGATTTCGGTCACGAACTTTACGAAGCGGAGTTGAAGTATCTGGTGGATCACGAATGGGTACGTCGTGCGGACGACGCGTTGTGGCGCCGCACCAAAGAAGGGATGTGGCTCAACGCCGAGCAGCAGTCCCGCGTGAGCCAGTGGCTGGCGGAATATATTGGCAAACGTCAGTTGTCGCTGGCGTCGTAATGACAATGCCGGATGGCGGCTACGCCTTATCCGGCCTACAAAACAGTCCACAGGCCCGGTAAGCGTCAGCGCCACCGGGCCTTTTGCCGGATGGCCACTAACGTCTTATCCGGCCTACAGGTAGTCCTGTCCCTTGTTACAACCTTACCGAATCAATGTGCCAGATATTTTCGGCATACTCCTTGATCGTCCTGTCGGAGGAGAAATACCCCATATTGGCGATATTGAGCATCGCTTTCGCGGTCCACTCTTCGGGATGACGATACAATTCATCCACCTTATCCTGGCAATCAACATAGCTACGATAATCCGCCAGCACCTGATAGTGGTCGCCAAAGTTAATCAACGAATCCACCAGATCACGGTAGCGCCCCGGCTCTTCCGGGCTGAACACGCCGCTGCCGATCTGCGTCAGCACCTGGTGCAGCTCCGCATCTTTTTCGTAATACTCGCGCGGTTTATAGCCCTGCTTGCGCAGTTCTTCCACCTCTTCCGCCGTATTGCCAAAGATAAAGATATTCTCCGCCCCCACATGCTCCAGCATCTCGACGTTTGCGCCGTCCAGCGTACCGATGGTCAGCGCGCCGTTGAGCGCAAACTTCATATTACTGGTGCCGGACGCCTCCGTACCCGCCAGCGAAATCTGCTCAGACAGGTCGGCGGCAGGAATAATGACCTGCGCCAGGCTCACGCTGTAGTTCGGGATAAACACCACTTTCAGCTTATCGCCAATCTGCGGATCGTTGTTGATCACCTTAGCAACGTCATTGATCAGGTGAATAATGTGCTTCGCCATGTAATAGGCCGAAGCCGCCTTACCGGCAAAGATATTCACGCGCGGCACCCATTCCGCCTCAGGATCTTCCTTGATGCGGTTATAACGCGTAATCACATGCAGCACATTCATCAACTGACGTTTGTACTCGTGAATACGTTTAATCTGCACATCAAACAACGCCTTCGGATTGACCACCACGTTCAATTGCTGAGCGATGAGTATTGCCAGCCGTTTTTTGTTTTCCAGCTTCGCCTGGCGCACCGCGTGATTCACCAGCGGGAAATCGCAATGCTGCTGTAGTTCGCTTAGCTGGCTGAGATCCGTACGCCAGGTGCGCCCGATATTTTCGTCCAGCACCTCAGAAAGCGACGGGTTCGCCAGCGCCAGCCAGCGGCGCGGCGTCACGCCGTTGGTCACGTTGCAGAAGCGGGTCGGGAAGATACTCGCAAAATCAGCAAACAGCGACTGCACCATCAGGTTAGAGTGCAGCTCCGATACGCCATTCACTTTATGGCTCACCACCACCGCCAGCCACGCCATACGGACGCGGCGACCGTTGGACTCATCGATAATCGACGCCCGCCCCAGCAGAGCGGTATCGTTGGGATACTGCTCCTGCAACGTTTTCAGGAAATAGTCGTTAATCTCAAAGATGATCTGCAAATGACGCGGCAGGATTTTACCCAGCATATCCACCGGCCAGGTTTCCAGCGCTTCGCTCATCAGCGTGTGGTTGGTGTAGGAGAAGACCTGGCAGCACACCTCAAACGCATCGTCCCAGTTGAATTTGTGCTCATCAATCAACAAGCGCATCAGTTCCGGGATCGACAGCACCGGGTGGGTATCATTGAGGTGAATGGCGATTTTATCCGCCAGGTTGTCATAGGTTTTATGCAGCTGGTAGTGGCGGCTCAGAATGTCCTGTACCGTTGAGGAAACCAGGAAGTACTCCTGACGCAGGCGCAGCTCGCGTCCCGAATAGGTGGAGTCATCCGGGTAAAGCACGCGGGATACGTTTTCAGAGTGATTTTTGTCCTCTACCGCCGCGAAGTAGTCGCCCTGGTTAAATTTACCAAGGTTGATTTCGCTACTGGCCTGAGCGCTCCACAGGCGCAGCGTGTTGGTGGCGTCGGTATCATAACCCGGGATAATCTGGTCATAGGCCACCGCCAGAATCTCTTCGGTTTCAATCCAGCGGGCTTTCTTGCCTTCCTGCTGAATTCGCCCGCCGAAACGCACCTTGTAGCGCGTATTATGGCGTTTGAACTCCCACGGATTGCCGTATTCCAGCCAGTAGTCCGGGGACTCTTTCTGCCGCCCCTCGACAATGTTCTGCTTGAACATGCCGTAGTCGTAGCGAATTCCATAGCCGCGCCCCGGCAGGCCCAGGGTCGCCAGCGAATCAAGGAAGCACGCCGCCAGACGGCCAAGACCGCCGTTGCCAAGACCGGGGTCGTTCTCTTCATCAATCAGTTCTTCGAGATCCAGCCCCATCGCTTCCAGCGCCCCTTTAACATCGTCGTAAATACCCAACGATAACAAGGCATTGGAGAGGGTTCGGCCAATCAAAAATTCCATCGACAGGTAATAGACCTGACGGGTTTCCTGCGACAGTTGAGCACGGTTAGAACGCAGCCAGCGTTCCACGAGGCGATCGCGCACCGCGAACAGCGTGGCGTTCAGCCATTCATGTTTATTGGCAATGACCGGATCTTTACCAATCGTGAACATCAGTTTGTAGGCAATAGAATGCTTAAGCGCTTCTACGCTAAGAGTGGGCGATGCATAAGTAAATGGAGCATTCATATAGGTGATTCCTGGATAACTATTTCAAGCGATAGTAAAGCTCGCGGTAAGACTTCGCCGCGACTTGCCAGCTAAAATCCATGGCCATAGCCTGCCGTTGCACAAACCGCCAGAGCGAAGGTCGGGACCACAACACGAAAGCACGCCGGATCGCCCGTAACAGAGACCAGGCATTACTATCTTCAAATACAAACCCACTGGCGATGCCGTCCGCCAGGTTTTCCAGCGAACTGTCCGACACCGTATCAGCAAGCCCACCGGTACGCCGCACCAGCGGCAGCGTGCCGTACTTCAGTCCGTATAACTGCGTTAAGCCGCACGGCTCAAAGCGGCTGGGCACCAGAATGACATCCGCCCCGCCCATGATGCGGTGAGAGAAGGCTTCGTGATAGCCGATCTGCACGCCCACCTGGCCTGGGTGTTCCGCCGCCGCCGCTAAAAATCCTTCCTGCAATACCGGATCGCCCGCGCCCAGCAGCGCCAGTTGCCCGCCCTGCTCCAGCAATCCCGGCAACGCCTCCAGCACCAGATCCAGCCCTTTCTGGCTGGTCAGACGGCTGACCACGGCGAACAGCGGCGCTTTGTCATCCACTTTCAGCCCCATCGCAATCTGTAGCTGGCGCTTGTTCTCCGCTTTCTCCTCCAGCGAATCACGCGTATAGCGCGCCGCCAGCAGCAGATCCGTTTCAGGGCTCCAGATTTTCTCATCCACGCCATTCAGCACGCCGGACAGACGCCCTTCCTGATGACGCTGACGCAGCAGGCCTTCCATCCCGTACGCGAACTGCGGCTCGGTAATTTCACGCGCATAGGTCGGGCTCACCGCCGTAATATGGTCGGCGTAATACAACCCCGCCTTCAGGAATGAAATCTGCCCGTTAAACTCCAGACCATGCATGTTATAGAACGACCATGGCAGTTGGATGTCATCCATGTGATGTGCATAAAACATGCCTTGATAGGCCAGGTTGTGTACGGTAAACACCGATTTCGCCGGACGCCCGCGCGCAGCCAGATACGCAGGCGCCAGGCCTGCATGCCAGTCGTGCGCATGCACCACATCCGGGCGCCAGAATGGATCAAGCCCGCAGGCCATTTCACATCCCACCCATCCCAGCAGCGCAAACCGCAGGACGTTATCGGTATAGGCGAATAAATTCGTATCGTGATAAGGGCTTCCCGGACGGTCATACAGATGCGGCGCATCAATCAGGTAGATTCCCACGCCGTTATAATGCCCGAACAGGAGCGTAATTCTTCCCGCAAAGGTATCGCGCCGGGTCACTACCTGCGCATCCGGGATGCCCCGACGAATATCAGGAAATGCAGGAAGCAGCACACGAGCATCCACACCATCCGCAATCTGTGCCGCAGGCAACGCGCCAATCACATCCGCCAGACCACCTGTTTTTAGCAGGGGGAACATCTCTGAACATACATGTAAAACCTGCATTATCGCTCCTGTTTGACCTGCAATTTGCGCAGCATTTCACGCGTGACCAGCACAATGCCTTCCTCTGAGCGGTAGAAACGACGGGCATCTTCTTCCGCGTTTTCGCCAATCACCATACCTTCCGGGATTACGCAGGCGCGATCGATGATGCAACGACGCAAGCGGCATGAGCGTCCAACCCAGACCTCTGGCAGCAGGACTGCCGAATCGATGTTACAGAATGAGTTCACCCTCACGCGCGGGAACAGGACGGACTGCACCACCACCGAACCGGATATAATGCACCCGCCGGAGACCAGCGAGTTGAGCGTCATGCCGTGGCTGCCGGAGCGATCCTGAACAAATTTCGCAGGCGGCAGAGACTCCATGTGCGTGCGGATCGGCCAGTCTTGATCATACATGTCGAGTTCCGGCGTCACCGAGGCCAGGTCGAGATTGGCTTTCCAGTAGGCTTCCAGCGTTCCCACATCGCGCCAGTAAGGTTCAGATTCGGGATCGGACTGCACGCAGGACAGCGGGAATGGATGCGCATATGCCATACCGGCTTTGGTGATTTTTGGGATGATATCTTTACCGAAATCGTGGCTGGAGGTGTCGTCTTTGTCGTCCTCCTCCAGCAACTCATACAGATAATCGGCGTTGAAAATGTAGATCCCCATGCTGGCGAGAGATTTCGTCGCGTCGCCAGGCATGGCTGGCGGATTCGCCGGTTTTTCAACAAACTCGATGATCTTATCGCTCTCGTCCACCGCCATCACGCCAAACGCGGTGGCCTCTTCAATCGGCACCGGCATACACGCCACGGTGCAGCGCGCTCCTTTTTCGAAGTGGTCGATCAGCATGCGCGAGTAGTCCTGCTTGTAGATATGATCGCCCGCGAGGATCACCACATATTCCGCTTTATAGCGACGAATGATGTCCAGGTTCTGGGTCACGGCATCTGCCGTTCCACGATACCAGTTTTCGCCCTGCATCCTTTGCTGGGCGGGAAGCAGGTCGACGAATTCGTTCATCTCTTCGCTGAAGAATGACCAGCCGCGCTGAATATGCTGTACCAGAGTATGAGACTGGTATTGCGTGATCACGCCAATACGGCGGATCCCGGAGTTAATACAGTTGGATAAGGCAAAATCGATGATGCGGAACTTACCGCCAAAGTGCACGGCAGGTTTGGCACGTTTGTTGGTTAAATCTTTCAGGCGTGTACCACGGCCACCGGCCAGGATCAGGGCAACAGATTTTAATGGCAGCTGGCGCGCCAACATTACACGATCGTTCTTCTCTAAACTCACCATGACTAACTCCTTTTTTATCATCTCTGGAACACACACAGTCCGTGCGCAGGTCCCTGCCAGACAGCCGTAATCACCGGATTATCCTCTCCAGCGAATGGGGGAATAGCGTGCCACTCCCCTTCAGGTAAAACGATATCTGTCACCTCAAGCGTGGCGTTTATCGCGATAAGGAAGCGGTCTGAAAGCAGGATCTGCATCTGTTTCGGCCCGTTTTCCCACTCGCCCGCGCTTAAGGGCTCTGCATTTTTATTCAGCCAACGAACATTGCCGTCATTTTCTTCCCACCAGCGATTTCCCACTAATGCCGGTATCTGCTGGCGAAGATGAATCAATGCAGCGGTAAAGGTGGTTAGCCCACTGTTTGCCTGCTGCCAGTCCAGCCAGGTTAACGCGTTATCCTGGCAGTAAGCGTTATTGTTGCCGTGCTGGCTATGGCCGTGTTCATCGCCCGCCAGCAGCATCGGCGTTCCCTGAGAGAGCAACAACGTGGTCAGCAGGGCGTGAATGCTGTCGCGCCGCCGTTCAATCAGATCCAGCGTGCCGCCTAATCCCTCTTTACCATGATTATCACTGTAATTGTTGTTGGTGCCGTCCCGATTTTCCTCACCGTTCGCCTCATTGTGTTTCTGATTGAAACAAACACAGTCACGCAGCGTAAAACCGTCATGCGCGGTGATCAGATTGACGGACGCATTGGGCAGGCGATCGTGGCGTTTAAACACATCGCTGGAACCGGCGAAACGTCCGGCAAACTCACCGAGGGGCAGATTGCGTTGCAACCAGAAGCGGCGGGCCGCGTCACGGAAATGGTCGTTCCACTCGGCAAACGGCGGCGGGAAATTCCCCACCTGATAGCCGCCTTCGCCGATATCCCAGGGCTCAGCAATGAGCTTCACGCTCGACAATACCGGGCAATTGTTGATGGCGGTAAACAGCGGCGCATCCTGACGGAACGCCGGGGTGCGCCCCATCACGGAGGCCAGATCAAAACGAAAACCGTCCACATGGCATGTTTCAACCCAGTAGCGCAGGCACTCGCACGCAAACTCCACCACACCGGGATGGCTCAGATTGAGGGTGTTGCCGCAGCCGGTCCAGTTGTGATAGTCGCCATCCTCCTTGATCCAATAATAGCTACGGTTGTCGATTCCGCGCAGGGAGAAGAGCGGCCCATCGAGATCCAGCTCCGCACTATGGTTCAGCACAATATCAAGAATGACTTCAATACCGGCTTTATGCAGCGCTTTGATGGCATCGCGAAACTCATCCAGCGCCGTTTCCGGGGAGCAGGCATAAGCCGGATGCAGCGCGAACATCGCCACCGGGTTATAGCCCCAGTAATTCGACAGCCCCAGGCGCTGTAAGCGCGGTTCACTGGCAAAATGCGCCACCGGCAACAGCTCCAGCGCGGTAATGCCCAACTGCTTGAAATACGCGATCATCACCGGATGGCCCAGCGCCTTCCAGGTGCCGCGAATCTCTGACGGGATCGCCGGATGCAGGTACGTCAGCCCCTTCACATGCGCTTCGTAGATGACCGTGTTGCCCCACGGCGTGCGCGGCGCGGCGTCATCTTCCCAGTCATAGCGGTCGGCGGTGACAACGCACTTCAGGGCAACGGCGGCATTATCACGATGGTCCGGCTCGTCGTACCCGCCGTGCAGCAACGGGTTATCCTTCAGCTCTCCTTCAACGCGGCGAGCGCAGGGATCGATAAGCAGTTTTGCCGGGTTAAAGCGGTGCCCTTGCGCGGGTTGCCACGGGCCGTGTACGCGATACCCGTAGCGCAGGCCGGGTCTGGCGTCGGCAAGGTAGCCGTGCCAGACATCGCCGCTGCGCCCCGGCAGGTCATACCGCTGCTCATTGCCGAGCGCATCAAACACGCACAGTTCAACGCGCTCCGCATGTGCCGAAAAAAGCGTGAAGTTGACGCCATGACCGTCATACGTCGCGCCATGCGGTGTCGCTTTGCCGGTTGCCAGTTGCGTCATTCACCCTCCCGCACAAGCCAGATGGTGGCCAGCGGCGGCAGCGTCAGACTCAATGAGTGCTGGCGGCCGTGGCTGGCGATCTCGTCGCTGTGCACCACCCCGCCGTTGCCGGTATTGCTGCCGTGGTAGTGCATGGAATCAGTATTCACAATCTCCCGCCATTTCCCTGGCTGATTGATGCCAAAACGATAGTCATGGCGCGGCACCGGGGTAAAGTTGCTGGCGACGATGATTTCATTGCCGACTTTATCGCGGCGGACAAAAATCAGCACCGAACGTTCGTTATCATCCACCACCAGCCATTCAAAACCGTAAGCGTCAAAATCAAGTTCATGCAGCGCTTTATGGTGGCGATAGGTATGGTTGAGATCGCGCACCAGCCGTTGTACGCCGTGGTGCCAGTTGTCGCCGCCTTCCAGCAGATGCCAGTCAAGGCTGGCGTCGTGGTTCCACTCGCGCCCCTGGGCGAACTCGTTGCCCATAAACAGCAGTTTCTTACCGGGGAACGCCCACATCCAGCCGTAATAGGCGCGCAGGTTGGCGAATTTCTGCCAGGCGTCGCCAGGCATACGGTCGAGAATCGATTTTTTGCCATGCACCACTTCGTCATGCGACAGCGGCAGGACAAAGTTTTCGGTGTAGTTGTAGAGCATGCCGAAGGTCAGCTTATCGTGATGATACTGGCGATGAACCGGGTCCAGCTTCATGTAGTCCAGCGTGTCATGCATCCAGCCCAGGTTCCATTTGTACCAGAAACCCAGTCCGCCCATATCCTGTGGTCGGGACACGCCAGCGAAGTCAGTGGACTCCTCGGCCATGCTCACCGCGCCAGGCACCTGCTCTCCCAGAATACGGTTGGTATTGCGTAAGAACTCAATGGCTTCCAGGTTCTCACGCCCGCCGAACTCGTTGGGGATCCACTCGCCTTCTTTGCGGCTGTAGTCGCGGTAAATCATCGACGCCACGGCGTCTACACGCAGCGCATCAATGCCGAAACGCTCAATCCAGTAAAGCGCGTTCCCGACCAGATAGTTGCTGACTTCACGGCGCCCGTAGTTATAGATAAGCGTGTTCCAGTCCTGGTGATACCCTTCGCGCGGGTCGCTGTGCTCATACAGTTTGGTGCCGTCGAAATCCGCCAGACCAAAATCATCCGACGGGAAGTGGCCCGGCACCCAGTCAAGAATGACGTTCAGACCCGCCTGATGAGCGGCATTGATGAAATAGCGGAAGTCATCGCGCGTGCCGAAACGGCGGGTCGGCGCATACAGCCCGGTCGGCTGGTAGCCCCAGCTGCCATCAAAGGGATGTTCATTAACAGGAAGCAGTTCGAGGTGGGTAAAGCCCATCCATTTTACGTATGGAATAAGCTGATCCGCCAGTTCGCGGTAGCTCAGCCAGAAATTGTTATCGGTATGACGACGCCACGAGCCCAGATGCACTTCATAGATGGAGACTGGCGCATCGAACCGGTTGGCTTGTTTGCGCTCTTCCGTCTGCACCACTTTTTCCGGTAGACCGCAGATCAGCGAGGCCGTTTCCGGGCGCATTTGCGCTTCAAACGCATACGGGTCGGCTTTGATTCTCAGCTTGCCATGCGCATCGATCATCTCGAATTTGTACAACTGACCGTGTTGCGCGCCGGGAATAAACAGCTCCCAGATACCGCTCTCTTTGCGCAGGCGCATCGGGTGGCGACGGCCATCCCAGTAGTTGAATTGCCCAACGACGGAGACGCGCTGGGCATTCGGCGCCCAGACGGAAAAACGGGTTCCAGTAACGCCGTCCATTGTGTCGGCATGTGCGCCCAGCGTTTCATACGGGCGTAAATGCGTGCCTTCAGACAGCAACCAGGCATCCATTTCCTGGATCAGCGGGCCAAAACGGTAAGGATCGTCAATCAGATTCTGCTGCCCATGCCAGACAACAGCGAGCTGATAGCGAAAGAAATTTTTGCGTCGGGGGAGCACACCGCTAAAAAAACCGCGTGAGTCGATACATTCCAGTTTGCCGACTTTACGTCCGGTTTTTGGTTCAATCACCCACACTTCGGTGGCATCAGGCAATAGGGCGCGGACTTCCAGTCCCGCGGTGGTTTGGTGCATACCAAGTACGGAAAAAGGGTCCGCAAAATGGCCCGCAATTAGCGCATTAATCACGTCTCTATCGATACGATCGGACATGGCTGTCTTCCTGTTTTATGGTGTCACCCCTTCCAACTGATCTTCGACATCAGGTTGTGACACTTCTTTGACCTGAACGGCGCAGCACCAATGTGCATCCTCTCTGCCCCGTCCCACCTTCAGGCTAAGGCTTAATACCTCCGGTATTAAGACACCCTTAAAGAATAGCCAATGCTTTATCTTACTCCTGGTAAATATTGGAACATCTGCGCTTACTCCTGTATTACGCAAAAAAAAGGGTGACTCAGCACCCAACATTTAAACTCTGTTTTGTTTGCCGGATGGCGGCGATGCGTTATCCGGCCTGGTGATTCACGTTATTGGTGGGCCTGATAAGCGTCGCGCCACCAGGCCATCCACAATTACGCCAGCTGACGCAGCATACGACGCAGCGGTTCTGCCGCGCCCCAAAGCAGCTGGTCGCCAACGGTAAAGGCGGAGAGGAACTCCGGCCCCATGTTCAGCTTACGCAGGCGGCCAACCGGCGTGGTGAGCGTGCCGGTAACGGCAGCCGGGGTTAACTCACGCAGGGTAATGTCACGATCGTTGGGTACCACTTTCGCCCACGGGTTGTGCGCGGCCAGCAGTTCTTCCACGGTCGGAACAGACACGTCTTTTTTCAGTTTAATGGTGAACGCCTGGCTGTGGCAGCGCAGCGCGCCGACGCGCACGCACAGACCATCCACCGGGATCACGGAAGAGGTGTTGAGAATTTTGTTGGTTTCCGCCTGGCCTTTCCACTCTTCGCGGCTCTGGCCGTTATCGAGCTGTTTGTCGATCCACGGAATCAGGCTGCCCGCCAGCGGTACGCCAAAGTTATCAACCGGCAGGTCGCCGCTGCGGGTCAGGGTCGTCACTTTGCGCTCAATGTCGAGGATCGCGGAAGAAGGGGTCGCCAGCTCATCGGCTACGTGACCGTACAAGTGGCCCATCTGCGCCAGCAGTTCGCGCATATGACGCGCGCCGCCGCCGGACGCCGCCTGGTAAGTCGCAACAGAAACCCAGTCCACCAGGTCATTAGCAAACAGACCGCCCAGCGACATCAGCATCAGGCTGACGGTACAGTTACCGCCGACGAAGGTTTTAATGCCGTTGTTCAGGCCGTCGGTAATGACATCCTGATTAACCGGATCAAGAATAATGATGGCGTCGTCTTTCATGCGCAGCGAGGATGCCGCGTCAATCCAGTAGCCCTGCCAGCCGCTTTCACGGAGCTTTGGATAGATTTCGTTGGTATAATCGCCGCCCTGACAGGTCACAATGATATCAAGCGCCTTCAGCGCGTCGAGATCAAAGGCATCCTGAAGTGTGCCGCCGGGCGTACCGCCGAACGTCGGCGCTGCCTGCCCAAGCTGGGAAGTAGAAAAGAAAACAGGGCGAATGGCATCGAAGTCGCGCTCTTCAACCATGCGTTGCATGAGTACAGAGCCGACCATACCGCGCCAGCCGATAAAACCAACATTTTTCATAGCGTTTTTTTCCTGCAAAGATGTGTGCTGTGTATGCAAACCAGTGTCCTACTGGTTCTTCCTTCACCATACAAAAAGCAGCCAAAGTCGCAAGTGAAATTAATCAATGATAGCGAAGCCATCAGTAATGCGACTTATCCCGCTTCCTAAGCAAGCAGAAAGTCCGCAGTAATTATCAGGGAATTTGAGTTATGAATGAAATCATTTCAGCGGCAGTTTTATTGATCCTGATTATGGATCCACTCGGAAACCTGCCCATTTTCATGTCCGTACTGAAACATACCGAACCAAAGCGCCGCCGGGCGATTATGGTTCGCGAGCTGTTTATTGCGCTTTTACTGATGCTCATTTTCCTGTTTGCGGGCGAGAAAATTTTGGCCTTTCTCAACCTGCGGGCGGAAACCGTGTCGATCTCCGGGGGGATTATTCTGTTCCTGATCGCCATTAAGATGATTTTCCCCAGCGCATCAGGCAACAGCGCCGGACTCCCGGCGGGCGAAGAACCGTTTATCGTACCGCTGGCTATCCCTCTGGTGGCGGGCCCGACTATCCTGGCGACGCTGATGCTGTTATCGCATCAGTATCCGAACCAGATGGGGCATCTGGTCATCGCTCTGCTGATCGCCTGGGGCGGCACGTTTGTGATTCTGCTGCAATCGTCGCTGTTCCTGCGTCTGCTGGGCGAGAAAGGGGTTAACGCGCTGGAACGTCTGATGGGGTTGATTCTGGTAATGATGGCAACCCAGATGTTCCTGGACGGCATTCGGATGTGGATGAAAGGCTAGCCGGGTGGCGCTTACGCTTACCCGGCCTACGGTGTGGATATGTGCTCACTTGCAGGCCCGGTAAGCGGCGCGCCACCGGGCAACAAGACTCAGCTCAGAAGCTGGAACGCAATCATACCGACAATCGCGCCGACGGTGCCGAGAATAGTTTCCATCATCGTCCAGGTCTTCAGCGTTTGCGCTTCGGTCGCGCCAGTGAATTTACCGAACAGCCAGAAACCGGCGTCGTTTACGTGGCTGACCACGATAGAACCACCTGCGATACAGATAGACAATGCCGCCATCTGCGCGCCGGAGAAGTTCAGTTGTTCCACCACCGGCATCACCAGCCCCACCGCCGTTAAGCACGCGACGGTCGCGGAACCCTGAATGATACGCACCGCTGCCGCCAGCACGAAGCAGGTGATGGCAATCGGCAAGCCCATGCCGGTTAACGCTTCGCCCAGCGCCGGGCCAACGCCGGAATCCACCAGAACCTGCTTGAACACGCCGCCTGCGCCAATCACCAACAGAATAATGCCCGCCGGTTGCAGCGCCTGACCGCAGATCGCCATGACTTTATCTTTCGCCATCCCCTGACGCACCGCCAGGCCATAGATTGCCACCAGGCACGCCACCAGAATCGCGGTGAACGGGTGGCCGATAAACTCAAACCATTCGTAAGCGCTGGAACCTTCCGCGACAAAGCGCGCGGCGATCGTTTTCAGCCCTACCAGCACCAGCGGCAGCAGGATCAGCGAGAGACTGAAGCCAAACGACGGCATTTTACCTTCGCCCAGATGCGGTTCGGTAATGTCGTCCGGGACGTGCAGTTCCACATAGCGGCCAATGAAATTACCAAACAGCGGCCCGGCGATGATCATGCCAGGGATTGCCGCGCACAGACCAATCAGGATCATCCAGCCAAAATCAGCGTGCATTTGGGACGCCAGCAGCATCGGCGCAGGCCCGGGCAGCAGAAACGCCGCAGCCGCCGCCACGCCCGCAAACAGCGGAATGACCAGCTTCACAAGGTTTGTTCCGGTATGGCGCGCCATAGAGAATGCGACGCTGATCAGCAGCACAATGGCGACTTCAAAGAACAGCGGCAGCGCGCAAATCAGCCCCGCCAGACCAATCGCGTAATGCGCGCGGCTGTGGCCGAAAGATTTGAGCATTTTGACGGCAATCTGATCGACTGCGCCCGTCTCATGCAAAATTTTGCCGAACATGGCGCCCAGTGCGACGACAATCGCCAGGAAGCCAAGCGTACCGCCCATCCCTTTTTCCATCGTCGCCGCGATTTTATCGAGCGGCATACCGGAAAAAAGACCTGCGCCAATAGACACCACCATCAAAGCAACGAAGGCGTGCATACGCGCCTTCATCACTAAAAACAGCAGCAGTAAAACAGAACCTACTGCTGTTAAAACAAGCGTTAATGTACTCACTACTTACTGCCTTTGTTAATGACCTCAATGGTGCTTGCCACGACACCTTCCAGCGGCTGATCGATATTCACCACCAGTACATCGCTCTCGTCAGCGCCCGGCTCTTCCAGCGTGTCAAACTGAGTTACCAGCATCTGCGTTTTAAAGAAGTGGCCTTTACGTGCCTTCAGGCGGCTTTCGATAACGTCAAAATCCCCTTTCAGGTAGATGAAAGACAGGTTTGGGTTACCGTCGCGCAGCAGGTCGCGATAGTGTTTTTTCAGTGCGGAACAGACAATCAGCGATACCTTATTGGTTCGCTGCATCGCAAACGCCGCATCGTTCAGCGCCTGTAACCACGGCGTGCGGTCGTCGTCATTCAACGGCTCGCCGGAGGCCATTTTCATGATGTTGCAACGCGGATGGAGAAAATCGCCATCAAGAAACGCGGCATGCAGCTGATGCGCCACTTCGCTGGCGACAGCGGATTTGCCACTGCCTGATACGCCCATCAGAACGTAAATGTGGTGATCATGGTTAGTCGTGCTCAAAGTGGTGCCCCCACAGTACAAGGATCAGGAATTGTTACGGGTAACTGTTATCGGTAACATTGTCCGGCCGGACCAGAATAGAAGCAATATCCATTCGTGGCAGAAGTGAATAAGTGTGAGCTACTTCAAATTTGTTGGACTAAATAGATCCACCCGGTGACAAGGTGAAACCTAAATCTAACATTTTAGGCGTCACCGCTTCACCGCGTATGCGCGCCAGCAGGCGCTCTGCGCCGATACTGCCCATCCGCTCACGCGGCGTGAGTACGCTGGCCAGACGCGGTTCCATCACCTGACCAATGTCGTGGCCGTGGAAACCGGCAATCGCCATATCATCAGGAATTTTGAGCCCTAAACGCTGGCATTCGAACGCCGCCCCGACGGCAAGGTCGTCGTTGGTACAGAAAATACCGTCCAGCTGCGGGTATTCGCGTCTTGCCTGGCGGATCAGCTCAATCCCGGAAGAGTAAGACGACGATTGCTCCACCATCACGCTGTAGGGCACCAGCCCGGCGTCCAGCATGGCCTGTTCATAGCCCTTCTGTTTGATGATAGTACGTTCGTCGAGGCGCGCCCCCAGATAGGCGATATGACGATGGCCGCGCGCGATAATCGCGGCGGTCATCTGACGCGCGGCTTCAAAGTTGTCAAAACCGACGGCGATATCGAGGCATGGCGATTTGCTGTCCATCAGCTCCACCACCGGAATGCCCGCGACTTCAATCATTTTGAGCGTGCGCGGCGTATGGGTACGTTCAGTGAGGATTAACCCGTCAATGTTCCATGACAGCATCGACTCCAGACGTTCCTGTTCCATTTCCGGCTTATAGCCGTAGTGCGCCAGCATCGTCTGGTAGCCGTGGGCATCGGTGACGGTCTCAATTCCGCGTAACACCTCGGCGAAAACCTGGTTGGTTAACGACGGCAGCAGAACGCCCACCGCACGGCTGGTCGCGTTAGAAAGAATATCGGGAGCACGATTGGGAATGTAACCCAGTTCATCAAGTGCAGCAGCGATCTTGCCCCGCAGCGCGACGGAGACCTGCTCCGGGTTACGCAGAAAACGGCTGACCGTCATTTTGGTCACGCCTACGCGGTCAGCCACATCCTGAAGTACGGGTCTTTTCTTTTTCATCGTCCTGAAAGGCATAAAAGGGATAGATTTCCCCAGTTTACCACGGACGTGCATGAACCTTCGCAGAGAAAACTAAGGTTGTTTTTGTATTGTGAGAAATACACTAAATCATTCGAGTTGCATCAAGGCGGCGACGCAGTGACAAATTCGTCAGGAACGAATTTGAACAACCGAAGGTTGCCTCTGGTGAGGGACAAGGATGTCCCTCATTAAATCCCCGGAAGCGTACATCAAGTACGCGACCGGGGTAAGCCAGGAAGCCAACAAAGATGCGGCTTGAAGGATGACGTGTATTTTTAAACTGGCGGCAGGTCGAACAACAACACTTCGCTATCGCTGTCGGCATGGATGGAGATCGCCTGCTCATCCCAAATCGCCAGACCATCGCTGGTAGACGCTTTGGTGCCGTTAATGGTGACGTTACCTTTCACCACCTGAATCCAGATGCGGCGTTCGGCGGAGATCTGGTGTACCGACTGTTCGTCTTTCAGCAGCGCCCAACGGTACAGTTCCATGTCCTGATTCACTTTCAGCGAACCGTCGCGCGCATCCGGCGACAGCACCAGCTGTTTGCCCTGTACGGCGTCAAAACGACGCTGCTCGTAACGCGGCGTAATCCCGTTTTCCTGCGGCATGATCCAGATCTGATACAAACGCAGGCGGTCGGTATTGCTCGGGTTGTATTCCGAGTGACGAATGCCCGTCCCGGCGCTCATTATCTGGAACTCACCGGCAGGAACCTGCTCTTTGTTACCCATGCTGTCCTGGTGTTCCACTGCGCCTTCCAGCACATAGGTCAGGATTTCCATGTCTTTATGCGGGTGCGTCCCAAAGCCCTGGCCTGCTTCAATAACGTCATCGTTAATCACGCGCAGTGCCGAAAAGCCCATAAAGTTAGGGTCATAGTAGTTTGCAAAAGAGAAAGTATGCCAGGAATCCAGCCAGCCATGATTCGCATGACCACGGTCGTTTGCTTTGCGTAAGTAGATCATTGTATTCACCCCCCAGATGTTTTCGATGGAGTAAGTGTGAACCCAATCCAGACGGGATCATAGAGGGTGAAAATTGACTCCTCTGTTCAAAAATTATGAACAAGCCCAGAGGCGTTGATTTTGTTTATTTTGCAAGGGTTACTGTGGCCGGAGACGCCTGTTCAAACGCCCGCTCAAGGATCTCAAGGTTGGTGAGAACGTCAGATTCCTTGACGTAATTCGGCACGCCATGCGTAATGGTCTCGAACAGGGCGTCATAAACGCGGCCATAGTCGCCGACCTCCGGTTTCATCTCTTCTTTCACCGTCACGCCTTCGTCATTAACGTATTCCAGCAGGCCGACAGAATCATCCGCCGCAAACCCCGGTTCGCCGGGCATGATATTGGCCTTCAGACTGGTTTCCTGCTGGTCGATGCCGTACTTCACAAACGAGCCTCTGGTGCCGTGAACGATAAATTTCGGGTAATCGATCTTCACTAAATGGCTGGTTTTAACGATGGCTTTCAGATCGCCGTAAAACAGCTGCGCTTCGAACGTATCATCCGGGTTGGCTTTATTGCGCAGGCTGCGGATGTCATAGGCCACATGGTCCGGGCGTCCGAACAGCGAAATAATTTGATCCATCGTATGCACGCCGAGGCCGTAAAACGCGCCGTCCTGCGGCAGGCCAGGTTTGGTTTCCGCAACCGGTCGGTAGTAATCAAAGTGGCTTTCAACTTCAACAATCTCGCCCAGTTTACCGCTCTCAATCGCTTTTTTGGCAGTCAGGAAACAGGAGTCAAAGCGGCGGTTCTGGTACGGCGTGACGGTCAGCCCTTTGCTCCGCACCAGTTCGAACAACACTTTCGCCTCGGCAAGCGTTGGCGTAAACGGTTTTTCCACCAGCACGTTTTTTCCCGCCTCCAGCGCGCGCCGGGCGTAGTCAAAATGGCTGTCCGCATGGGTACAGACGATCACCAGTTTTACCTGCGGATCGTTCAGCACTTCATCAAGATCGCTGGTGAAGTGAATATGCGAGTAGATCGGCGCCTGCTCCTCCGGCTTCGCGTGACGGCGGAAGATATGCGCAACATGCCAGCTGCCTTTACGGTTAAGAACATACGGCAGATGGTAGCGGGTGGTGCTTTTACCAAAGCCAATAAATGCGCAGTGTAAGGTCATGGGAGTGTCCTTTTTGAAAGGTGATTGCATACACCATAGCGCAAACAACATGTGGGAAATAGCGGTGAAACGATCGTAGGCCGGATAAGCATAAGCGCCATCCGGCGTCACAAGAGCCATTGCCGGATGACGGCGTTGCCTTATCCGGCCTACAAAAGAAGAAGCCTCAAGATCGGTCGTCGGCGTCGCGGTCAGATCGTAGGCCGGATAAGCATAAGCGCCATCCGGCATCACAAGCGCCATTGCCGGATGACGGCTTTGCCTTATCCGGCCTACAAAACTGACCAGCAAACCAGCCCGAAACTGATCCAAAAAAAAAGCCAGCACCCGGCTGGCTAAAGTAATACTGGAAGCAATGTGAGCAATGTCGTGCTTTCAGGTTCTCCGCAAGGGTCTCCCTGAACGCAGAGCAATAATAATCATTCTCATTCGCACTTGTCCAATACTTTTTGCAAAAAAATGCAGTTGACTCCGTTTTTAAAGTCAATGATGTTTAAAAGGACTTTTAACCTGCTAAGGACACAGAAATGAGCGAGATAGTGATACGCCACGCGGAATCAAAAGATTACGACGCAATTCGTCAGATCCATGCCCAGCCGGAGGTGTATCACAACACGCTACAGGTTCCTCATCCTTCCAGTGCGATGTGGCAGGAACGGCTAGCCGACCAGCCCGGCATCAAACAGCTGGTCGCCTGTATTGACGATACTGTCGTTGGACATCTCACCATTGCGGTCATCCAGCGTCCGCGCCGCAGCCATGTCGCCGATTTTGGCATCAGTGTTGATGCGCGGTGGCAAAACCGTGGGGTCGCCAGCGCGCTGCTCCGTACCATGATCGACATGTGCGATAACTGGCTGCGCGTGGAGCGTATTGAGCTAACGGTATTTGTCGATAATGAACCCGCCGTGGCGGTCTACAAGAAGCATGGTTTTGAGATTGAAGGCACCGGCAAGAAGTACGCACTGCGTAACGGTGAGTATGTCGACGCATACTTTATGGCGCGGATGAAGTAATTTTCGCCTCCCCTCTATCCAGGAGAGGGGAATATCCCGTAATTAAAAGTAGTCCGGCCCAATTCAGAATATCCTCAATAATATTTGGCTAAAGTGAAAACATTTATTAACTCTGTATACGAATCTGAGAATAGAGCGTAAACAGATAATAAAGAAAGGATTCACGGCTAATACATTTAGCATGCCGTTATTAAAGGATAATGTAATAATGGGGAATATTGTCTACCTGACAATTGCAGGGGAGTTGCAAGGTGCTATTTCCGATGGATGTGGAACGATAGCCTCAGTGGGCAACCGCTGGCAAACCGGACACGAGGATGAAATTTTCGTATTTTCACTCTCGAATAGCATAACCAGTACTGGTAAAGGTTCTCATTTACACGGATTGCGATTTTGTAAACTGATCGATAAAAGTACACCGTTGTTTGTTAATGCTATTAACAACAACGAGCAGTTGTATATGGATTTTTATTTCTACCGCATCAATAGATTCGGTAGATGGGAGAAGTATTATTATATTCAACTGCGGGGAGCATTTCTATCAGGTATTCAACACCAATTCAGCGAAAATAATTTAGATACAGAAACAATAACCATCAGCTATGAATATATCCTCTGCAAACACCTTATTGCCAACACTGAGTTTAGCTACCTGGCCTTGCCCGAGAACTACAACCGTCTGTTTATCCCCCGTCCAAAAACACCCGCAGATAACAGCCTCAAAACGTTAAACAGCAAAGGGGTTGGCAGATTGCTTGCCGCCGGAGGTATCTACAACGGGAATATCGAAGGTTTCAGGGAAACGGCAGAAAAGTTGGGAGGAGATGCGATTAAGGGATATGATCACGTCCTGAATGATCAAACGAAAGGAACCATAATAGCCTTAGCATCAATCGCTTCTGTCTTTGGTATGGGGCGGTTAGGATTAGCTTCGGAGGTGGAAAAGTTCGGACAGGCAAAAGTCTGGAAGACACTATCAGTTCCAGATAGCATTGACACCATTACCATTGCAACAACAGGACAAAATTACCGCGCAATTGCCGCTGGTGCTGAAGACTTGAGTGTTGCACAAACAAAAACGCTGACACAATTGCCCAAAATGGGCTCAAGAATTATTGTAACCAAAGGCTTTGGGCAGAATGATTTAGCAGCGCTTAGTGCAGCTACAGGTGACGAGTTTGCAATGTTTACAACAGGTGGTAGAAGATTGATTATTCGCGGAAATGCAACCGGAGTACCAATAGGTATTGTTGAAGCTGAAGAGCTTGCTGCTAAAGGTTGGCGATGGTCCAGCCATGTTCATCCAGATGGAACATTAAGATCTTCTCTTGGTGATAGAGCGATTTTGAAGATATTTAAGGATCACAATTTGAATAGTAAGAGTTCTATATCTGATCCTTATGGACGCAGGTTCAACTTTTCACCTGATGGCGATTTAATTAGCCCAGAATGGAGACCATAGAATGAAAAAAATACCTTTAGACATTTTAGAACGAAAAGCAAAAGAAATTAGCAGAAAGACATTGGGTGATTATATATTGCCAGACAATATATTTTCACAATTGGCTTCAGGAGTAATTATTGATGGTGACGACAGAGTTTTTGTGCTGTTCATTCCTAAAGAGCTAGCAAAAGATACAATAGATATACTTAGAATAAGAATGAATATTTATTCAGGAGAAGGTTTTGTAGAATATATTGGGCTTGAGCGGAAAAAGTAGAAATCCAGATAATAAAGTTATGCGCTTTAAGGGGAATGCTAATGATCACTTACAAAGAAGCCATAAACAAAGCCAATAAGTATCTTCACGATGCAGATACTCCTGTCGTCATCACACTCCACGGAAGATTTACAGAAGGTTGGTTTTTTTGTTTCGAATCAATGGAGTATTTCAAAACCGGAGACAACGCTTCCCGTCTGGCAGGAAACACTCCTTTCATCATCGATAAAGATAGCGGTGAAATCTTTGATTTAGGTACTACCTAGCCGCTGGAGAAATATTTAAAAGACTACGAAGAGAGCAAAAAAGCACGAAGCTAAGCTTACCCGGATACAATTAACTATGATAACTGAAACTGAACTTAACGTACTAAAAGTTATGGCCGAAAAAGATATTAACTGGAACTGGATGAATCTGGATCGCACGCTTTCCATGAAAAGAATCCCGGGGTTCAGCAATGTCGTTAATATTGTGAATAAATTGGCTAGCGAGTGTCTGGTAAATATTGAAGATAGTGGGCATAAGTCCATGCCTTACTATCGCGTATCTGAAAAAGGATACAGGCTAATCAAGAATACTGATACTGACAATAACGTACCATAACCGCCGTGCAGAATAATGCTGTTGAAAAACAAGGTTACAGCCAGAACTCCCTGATAAGCCCCCTTCCACCGAAGAGGGCCGTTATCCTTAGTATCCCGCCGTTAAATCATCGACTGAGCGCGGGTCAGATGCGCCGTACAGCGAACCATCCGGCCCGACCATGATGCTCTGGGTGCTGCCCATCGCTTCTTTCAGCGCGACTTTTTGCCCACGCTGTTCCAGGAGTTTCAGCGTATCCGGGCTAAAGCCCTTTTCCACGCGCAGCTCATCCGGCAGCCACTGATGATGGAAACGCGGTGCGTTGGTCGCCTCAGCGACATTCATCCCGAAATCGATGCTGTTGACCACCATTTGCAGCACGGTAGTGATAATACGACTTCCGCCAGGGCTGCCTGTCACCAGCCAGGTTTTGCCGTCTTTCACCACAATGGTCGGCGACATTGACGACAGCGGACGTTTCTTCGGCCCTACAGCGTTAGCATCGCCGCCCACCAGACCGTAAACGTTTGGTACGCCAGGTTTCGCGGAGAAGTCATCCATCTCATTGTTGAGCAGAATTCCGGTGTTTCCCGCCACAATCCCGGTACCAAACGTGGTGTTCAGGGTGTAGGTGACGGCCACCGCGTTGCCGTCTTTATCCACCACCGAGAAATGGGTGGTCTGATTGCTTTCGTACGGCGCCAGTTTACCGGGGCGAATCTCGCTGGACGGTTTGGCTTTAGTGATATCTATCTGATCGGCAATGGATTTCGCATACGCTTTACTGGTCAGCGCCTGCCACGGCACCTTCACAAAATCCGGGTCGCCGAGATACTCCGACCGATCGGCATAGGCATATTTCTCCGCTTCAGCCATTATCTGCATGGCATCGGCGCTGCCAAACCCGTATTTCTTCATGTCGAAGTTTTCAAGGATATTGAGGATCTGCACGATATGAATGCCGCCGGAGGACGGAGGCGGCATCGAAAAGACCTGATACCCGCGATAGTCGCCGCTAATCGGCGTGCGTTCTACCGCTTTGTAAGCCGCCAGATCCTCTTTGGTGATAAGCCCCCCGTTCTTCTGCATCTCCTGTGCGATCTGGTCGGCTATTGCCCCTTTGTAGAAGGCATCCGGGCCATTCTCAGCAATCATCTCCAGACTTTTCGCCAGGTTTTTCTGCACCAGCTTGTCGCCCTTCTTCAGCGGTTCGCCGTCTTTCCAGAAAATGGCCTTGCTGTTTTCATAATTCGGCAGCACCTCACTACCGTAGGTTTTCAGGTCATCCGCCAGCGCATCGTTGACGACGAATCCCTCATCCGCAAGTTTCATCGCCGGGCGTATCACTTTGTTGAGCGGCAGGGTGCCGTATTTCTCCAGCGCCAGCGAGAATCCGGCCACGGTGCCCGGCGTACCGGTCGCCAGGTGCGACGTCAGCGATTTTTTACTGTCAGGATTGCCCTGATCGTCCAGGAACATATCGCGGGTGGCATTGGCTGGCGCCATTTCGCGGAAGTCGATCGCCGTGGTGTTCCCGTCTTTGGTGCGCAGCAGCATAAAACCCCCGCCGCCGAGGTTCCCTGCCTGCGGATGCGTCACCGCCAGCGCATAGCCAACGGCAACCGCCGCATCGACGGCATTTCCCCCTTGCTTAAGGATATCGACGCCAACCTGGGTCGCCATCGCATCCACGGATGCCACCATCCCCTGCTTCGCACGAACAGGGTGGAAAACATCCTCTTCAACACCGTATGACACCGGAGGTGGCGCAGGCGGCGCGGCAACAACACTAAAACAACTTCCTGAGAGCAGAGCAGCAATGGCTACCCGGCGCAAAAACGTCGGTTTCATCATCGTTATTCTCCAGAGATACGGGGTCAGCCCCCCACTAAGCCTGGTGCATAACTCTGAAATAATCATCGTTGCGGCGGGAAAGGAGTAAACTTAATAGATCCCCCCAGAGGAGGAAAGACGATGAAACGACTCTTAATTTTAGCGGCGCTACTGCCGTTTTCCGGCTTTGCGCAGCCCATCAACACCATGAATAACCCGAATCAGCCGGGGTATCAGATCCCGAGTCAACAGCGGATGCAAACCCAAATGCAGACGCAGCAGACCCAGCAGAAAGGGATGCTTAACCAGCAGTTAAAAACGCAGACCCAGCTTCAGCAACAGCATCTGCAAACGCAGATGAACAATAACGCGCAGCGGGTCCAGCAGGGCCAGGTGCGTGAGCAGGTTTTACCAAACAACAATGGCGGTATGTTAAGCGGTGGAACCCGCCAGAGCAGCGGTCAGCAACATCTGCTGCCCCAGCGACAGAGTGGCGATATGCTCAATAACTCGCCGCAGTAAAATCCGGCCCAATCACATCAATGGCATCGGTACAGATGCAGTCCACGCCCCAGCGCAGCAGTTCCGCCGCGCGCTGGGGTTTGTTGACGGTGTAAACCAGAATGCGCAGTCCCGCCGCCTTGAGCACTTTTACCCGCGCTTCATCAAGCAATTTATGGTTGAGATGAACAGAGACGCAGCCCAGCCGGGTCGTCAGCGTATGCCAGTCGTCACGCCAGTCATCCAGCAGTAAACCGCGCGGTAGCTCTGGCGCCGCCTTTTGCGCCGCTTCCAGCGCATCAATTTCAAACGATGAAAGCAAAGGCGCGGTCATTCCAGACCACAGCTCCCGCGCAGCCAGCGCCACCACTCTCCCCGTCAATGGCCCGGTGCCGGTCGTCGGTTTAATTTCAATATTCGCCATCATGCCGTGCTCGCGGCAGCGTTCCGCTACCTGAGACAACAGCGGCAACGGCTCGCCTTTAAACTTGCCGCTAAACCAGCTCCCGGCATCAACGCGCAGCAGATCCTGCCAGTTGACTTCCCCCGCCACGCCCCAGCCGTTACTGGTGCGCTCCAGGTTGTCGTCATGCAGCAGAAAGATCTCACCGTCTTTCGACAGCTTCACGTCAAACTCAACCATCGTGTGTCCGCACCGCGCCCCCACGTCAATCGCCGCCAGCGTGTTTTCCGGTGCGAGTTTTCCGCCACCGCGATGCGCGACGATGTGGGGATAAGGCCAGTTACTCATACTCGTTGTCCTGTTTCGCCATCGAAAAGATGCAGATGATTTTCCGGCAAATGCAGCCATAGCGTGCTGCCTGCCGTCGGGCGTTGCTGATGCGCCAGCCGCACGACCATTTTTTGATCGCCCCAGCGTCCGTGCGCCAGGTTATCCGCCCCCAGTATCTCCAACGTGTCCATCACCAGCGGTACGCCGCCTTCCGCCTGCGAGCTTAGCGCAATATGCTCAGGACGGATACCCAGCGTCATTTTCCGCCCGGCATAGCGACGATAGTTCCAGTTAACGGGCAGCGCCATCCCGCTCTCCAGCTCAAAATGGGTGCCTGCGGCGCTGATGCGCCCCTCCAGCAGATTCATCGCCGGGCTGCCGATAAAGCTCGCCACAAAGCGGCTGGCGGGTTTCTCATACACCTCTACCGGCGTACCGATTTGCTCCGCCACGCCTTTGTTCATCACCATCACCCGCTGGGCGAGCGTCATCGCTTCGACCTGATCGTGCGTCACGTACAGCGAGGTGGTTTTCAGGCGGCGATGCAGATGTTGTAACTCAAGGCGCATCTGGACGCGCAATTTAGCGTCAAGGTTGGACAGCGGCTCATCAAACAGGAAGACGGCCGGATCGCGCACAATCGCACGCCCCATTGCCACACGCTGGCGCTGGCCGCCGGAAAGCTCGCGTGGACGGCGTTTGAGCAAACCATCCAGCTCCAGAATCCGCGCCGCCTCTTTCACCCGTTCAGCAATATGCCCTTTGCCCATGCCGCGAATCTTCAGCCCCCACGCCATGTTCTCTTCTACGCTCATGTGTGGGTAGAGCGCGTAGTTCTGGAACACCATCGCAATGCCCCTGTCTTTCGGCTCCATCTCCGTAACGCGCTGGCGGTCAATCCAGATATCGCCGCTCGTTACCCGCTCAAGCCCGGCCACCATACGCAGCAGCGTCGATTTACCGCAGCCGGACGGCCCAACCATCACAATAAACTCGCCATCCGCCACATCCAGCGTTAACGGCTGTATGACCTGGGTTTTGCCGTCCCAGCTTTTGGTTACTGCCTGTAATTTCAAACCAGCCATAAAATTTCCTACTTCTCACTGTCCACCAGGCCGCGTACAAACGCGCGCTGCATGGCTAAAACGATAACGACGGGGGGAATCAGGGTCAGCAGCATCGCCGCCATCACCTGATTCCACTGAGTGGTGCCTTCCCCGGTGGCGATCATGCCTTTAATCCCCGCAACGGCGGTGCCGAGATCAACGTCGGTAATAATCAGCAACGGCCACAGGTACTGGTTCCAGCCGTAGATGAAAGTGATGACGAACAGCGCCGCGAGATTGGTTTTCGACAGCGGCAGCACGATGTCGCGGAAAAAGCGCATCGGTGAAGCGCCGTCGATGCGCGCCGCTTCAATCAGCTCGTCCGGCAGCGTCATAAAGAACTGGCGAAACAGAAAGGTGGCAGTCGCTGAGGCCATCAGCGGCAGGGTCAGACCCGCGTAGCTGTCGAGCATTTTCAGATTGGCGATCACTTCCACCGTCGGGAAAATACGCACCTCAACCGGCAGCATCAGGGTGATAAAGATCATCCAGAAAAACAGATTACGCAGCGGAAAACGAAACCAGACAATGGCAAACGCCGACAGCATAGAAACGGTAATTTTCCCCACCGTAATGCCAAAAGCCATGATGAAACTGTTAAGCATCATCAGCCAGAACGGCGCGCTGTTCACGCCCACGCCGTTAACCCAGATCGTTGCCATGTTTTCCAGCAGATGCGTTCCGGGGATGAGCGTCATCGGCGTATCGAACACCGCGCTGTTGTCCAGCGTCGCCGCCACAAAGGCGACGTACAAGGGAAACAGGATCACTACAATCCCCAGAATCAACATAGTGTGGCTGAATATCGTCAGCCCGCGACGGTTTTCAATCATTGGTAACGCACCTTACTTTCCACATAGCGGAACTGGATAACCGTCAGAATGATGACGAGGAACATCAGCACCACCGACTGTGCGGCAGAGGCGGAGAGATCCAGCCCGGCAAAGCCTTCGCGGTAGATCTTATAAATCAGCGTGGTCGTCGCCTGTACCGGTCCGCCTGCGGTAGCGGCGTCAATCACCGGGAAGGTGTCGAAGAAGGCATACACCAGATTGACCACCAGCAGGAAGAAACTCACCGGCGCAATTAGCGGTAGCGAAAGTTTAAAGAAGCGCCGAACCGGACCCGCCCCATCAATTGCTGCCGCTTCCGTCAGCGAGCGGGGAATGGATTGCAACGCGGCAAAAAAGAACAGGAAGTTGTAACTAATCTGCTTCCAGACTGAAGCGAACACCACCAGAAACATGGCCTGGCCGCTGTGTTGCGCATGGTTCCAGTCATAGCCGAACCCGGCAAGAAAATGGGTGATTAGCCCGCGCCCGGGGTTGAACAGGAAGATCCACAGTACGGCGGCCACCGCTGGCGCAACGGCGTAAGGCAGCAGCATCAGCGTTTGATACAGGCGGCTTGCGCGTACCACGTAATCCACCAGCGCGGCGAAAAACAGCGAGACCAACAGGCCGCTTACCGTCACCAGCGCACTGAATTTCATCGTCGTCCAGAAGGAGTCGAGGTAGTAGCTGTTATGGAATAAGGCGACAAAGTTATCCAGACCGACAAACTGGCTGGACAGCCCAAACGGATCGACGCTTTGCAGCGAATACCACAGCGCTTCGCCCGCAGGCCAGATAAAGAAAATGACGGTGATCGCCAGTTGCGGCGCAACCAGCAAATACGGCAGCCAACGCGAGCGAAACACCGGACGGGATGATGACATGAAGATTTGATTCCTGAACAGTGCCGGGTGGCGGCTTCGCCTTACCCGGCCTACGGTCTTGTAGGCCCGGTAAGCGCAGCGCCTCCGGGCATATCATGCGTTACGATTTCGTTGACTGCTCAAAGCGACGCAGCAGCTGATTACCACGTTCAACGGCGGCATCCAGCGCCTGCTGCGGGGATTTCTTCCCGGTCCACACGCTTTCCAGTTCCTCATCCACAATGGTGCGGATCTGCGGCATGTTGCCCAGACGCAGACCTTTGGTGAACGGCAACGGCGGCTTGTTCAGCATCTGGCGCGTGGCAATATCCGCGCCGGGGTTCTTATCATAGAATCCCTGCTCGCGGGTCAGATCGTAAGCCGCTTTGGTGATCGGCAGATAGCCGGTTTTCTGATGCCATTCAGCGGCATTTTCCGGCTTCGCCAGGAAGTCGAGGAATTTCGCCACGCCGGTGTAGGTCTCTTTGTCTTTACCCTGCATCACCCACAGGCTCGCCCCGCCGATAATGGCGTTTTGCGGCGCATCTTTGGCGTCTGCGTCATAAGGCATCATGCCTACGCCGTAATTAAATTTGGCATAGTGGCGGATATCCGCCAGAGAACCGGAAGAGGCGGTGGTGATGGCGCAATCGCCGTTGTAGAACTTCTCAGTGGATTCGTCTTTACGCCCGAAGTAGCTGAAATCACCCTTCTTGTTCAGTTCTTCCAGCAGCGCGATATGTTTCACCTGCTCCGGCTTGTTAAATTCCAGCACCGCGTCAGTACCGTCAAAGCCGTTATTTTGGGTGGCGACCGGCAGACCATGCCAGGCGCTGAAGTTTTCAATCTGAATCCAGCCCTGCCAGCCGCTAGCGTAGCCGCACTTCATTCCCGCCGCCTTCAGCTTCGCGGTGTACTCCGCCAGATCCTGCCAGGTTTTCGGCGGCTGCTCTGGATCTAAACCGGCTTTTTTGAAAGCGTCTTTGTTGTAGTACAGCACCGGCGTGGAGCTGTTAAACGGCTGGGACAACAGATGTCCGCTTTTGGAATCGGTGTAGTAACCGGACACCGTCGGTACAAACTGCGACTCATCGAAACTGATGCCCGCGTCGCTGAACACTTCATAGACCGGTTTAATCGCTTTCGACGCCATCATGGTCGCGGTGCCGACTTCATAAACCTGCAACAGCGCCGGAGCGTTGCCGGTACGAAACGCAGCGATACCTGCGCTCAGGCTCTGTTCATAGTTGCCCTTATACACCGGCACAATCTTGTAATCAGGATTGGCCGCATTGAAACGTTGCGCCAGAGAATCAACCTCTTTCCCCAGCTCGCCTTCCATAGAATGCCAGAATGGAATGGTGGTAACGGCCATGGCGTTTCCCACGAATGCCAGGCTTAACGCCAGTCCTAACGCTGTATGTCGTAACGATGTCATTCGCTTATCTCTCTTGTTGTGCCGGATGCGCGATATCACGCGTTTTATGCTCGCGAGGTAACATGACATGCGCGAATGACAGAAAAATAACTTTTTAGTTACAAATAAATGACAGCCAAACGTCAGCAGGATGATAAGAAGATGATGGAATGGTGAAGATAATATGTAGGCCCGGTAAGCGTCGCGCCACCGGGCGACGGCTACCGACGCAAACGCTGTACAATTTCCTCTAGCGACAGACGTCCTGCGGCAGCTTCGACTGTCATATCAACATAATCGGGATTAGCAGCCAGAAAGATACCGTTACGTTTGAGAAACAGCAATGTGATGAATAATGCTGTTCTCTTATTACCATCGTTAAAAATATGTCCACGAGAAATAGCGAGTAGATGCATCGCCGCAAGGATCCAGACATCGGTAATACTTTCGTATTCGTATTTATTTAAAACACGGTACAACAGCGCTTCAGCCCGCCCAGGGTCCGGCATTCCCGGAACGCCAGGCGTTACGCTCAATAATTTGTCATGAAAACGGATTATCTCTTCCGCTGAGATAAATTGAAGTGTCATTTATCGGCCAGTTCTCTTAATTCGTCGCCGTGAACGCCCATGATGGCATCAAATTCAGCATCCAGTTTTGCTGTCTGATAACGTTCAAACTCCTCTGCGCTGATGATAACCGCAGATTTATGCCCCCGACGCGTAATCGTCACCGGCGTACCCGTGGCAGCAGAATCAAGCACAGAGGCAAGGTTCTGCCGTACCTCACTATAGTTCATTGTACGCATATAGCCTCCTTTTAAGTACACATAAATTGTACAACTAAAACGTACAAAAAACAAAAAGCCGGGTGGCGGCTTCGCCTTACCCGGCCTACAGGATCGAGTAGGCCCGGTAAGCGTAGCGCCACCGGGCACACAGACGGTTTAACCTCCGAGGTATGCGCTGCGCACCGCTTCGTTGGCCAGCAACGCATCGCCGGTATCTTCCAGCACCACATGACCGTTTTCCAGCACATAGCCGCGATCCGCCAGCTTCAGCGCCTGATTCGCGTTCTGCTCGACGAGGAAGATGGTCATTCCCTGCTCGCGCAGCTGTTCGATGGTATCGAAAATCTGCTGGATAATGATCGGCGCCAGACCCAGGGACGGTTCATCCAGCAGCAGCAAACGCGGCTGGCTCATCAATGCACGACCAATCGCCAGCATCTGCTGTTCACCGCCGGACATGGTGCCCGCACGCTGGATACGACGCTCATGCAAACGCGGGAACAGCGCGTAAACCCACTTAATGCGCTCCTGAAACTGGTCGCGCTCGGCGAAAAAACCGCCCATCGCCAGGTTCTCTTCTACCGTCATACGAGAAAAAACGCGACGCCCTTCCGGGACAATCGCCACCGCTTCACGCATGATTTTCGCCGTCTGCCAGTCGGTAATGTCTTTACCATCAAACACAATCCGACCGCTGGTGGCGCGCGGATCGCCGCATAACGTGCCGAGCAGCGTGGTTTTACCCGCGCCGTTGGCGCCAATCAGGGTGACGATTTCTCCCTGACGAATATGCAGACTCACCTCGTGCAGCGCCTGGATTTTGCCGTAGTGGGCACTGACTTTGTCAAAGGACAACATGACTTTTTCCATCTTATGCGTCACCACCATTATGCTTCACCTAAATAGGCGCGGATCACGTCCGGGTTGTTGCGAACTTCTTCCGGCGTCCCGTTCGCCAGCGGCGTTCCCTGGTTCACCACGTAAATGCGATCGGAAATCCCCATCACCAGCTTCATATCATGCTCAATCAGCAGAATGGTGGTGTTGTGATGATTACGCAGCTCCGCAATTAATTCGTCCAGCTCTTTGGTCTCTTTCGGGTTCAGACCCGCCGCCGGTTCATCCAGCATCAGGATCTCCGGCTGCGTCACCATGCAGCGGGCGATCTCCAGACGACGCTGGTCGCCGTAGGCCAGGTTGCTGGCCTGGCGGTTGGCGTGCTCCAGCAGGCCGATACGCTCCAGCCAGGTAGCGGCGCGATCGAGCGCTTCACTCTGCGCCCGACGGAACGCCGGAGTCTTCAACAGACCCGAAAAGACGCCGGTTTTCAACTGCTGATGTTGCGCCACCAGCAGGTTTTCAATCACCGTCATCTCACGGAACAGGCGGACGTGCTGGAAGGTACGCACCACGCCCATACGGGCAATCTGCTGGCCCGGCAGCCCTTCCAGATGCTGATCGCGCAGCATAATGGTGCCGCCGGTCGGTTTATAGAAACCGGTCAGGCAGTTAAAGACCGTGGTTTTCCCGGCGCCGTTTGGCCCGATCAATGAGACGATTTCGCGTGGATGCAACTCCAGTTCAACGTTGTTTACCGCCAGCAGACCGCCAAAGCGCATCATCAGGCCGTTAACGGATAATAATGGCTGACTCATGCCTGCTCTCCTTTCGCTTCCCCGTTTTTCAGTTTCAACTGCGGACGGGTCATCGGCAGCAAGCCCTGCGGACGCCAGATCATCATCAGTACCATCAAACCACCGAGCATCAACATGCTGTATTCGTTGAAGTCACGCATTAGCTCGCGCGATACCACCAGCAGAATAGCGGCGAGAATAACCGCAAACTGCGAACCCATGCCGCCAAGCACCACAATCGCCAGTACAAAAGCGGATTCGGCAAAAGTGAACGACTCCGGGCTGACAAAGCCCTGGCGCGCGGCGAACAGCGTTCCGGCGAACCCCGCAAACGCGGCGCTGATGGTAAACGCCGTCAGCTTAATGCGCGTCGGGCTTAAGCCTAATGAACGGCAGGCAATTTCATCTTCACGCAGCGCTTCCCATGCCCGCCCCAGCGGCATACGCAGCAGACGGTTGATCACAAACAGCGAGAAGACGACCAGCAGCAACGCCACCAGGTAGAGCCAAATCACGCGGTCGGATGGATCGTATTTCACGCCGAAGAAGTTACTGAAGGTATCCCAGCCGCCTTCACGGGCGGTACGGCTGAACTCCAGGCCGAAGAATGTCGGTTTCGGGATCTGGCTGATACCGTTCGGCCCGCCGGTCACTTCGGTGTTATTGAGCAGCAGGATGCGCACAATCTCGCCAAATCCTAAGGTCACTATCGCCAGGTAGTCGCCGCGCAGGCGCAATACCGGGAAGCCAAGCAGGAAGCCCGCCGCCGCCGCAACCAGCCCCGCCAGCGGCAGGCAGGTCCAGAACCCCAGACCGTAATAGTGGTTCAGCAACGCGAAGGTATACGCGCCAATAGCGTAGAAACCGCCGTAGCCCAGCACCAGCAGACCAGACAGCCCCACCACCACGTTCAGCCCAAGACCGAGGATGATGTAAATCATGGTCAGCGTGGCGATATCAACGGTGCCGCGCGACACCATAAACGGCCACACAACGGCGATGACCAGCAGCGCAATCAGGAACAGCTTCTGCTTCACGGTTGAGCCATCAATCGCTGGCAGAACAAATTTAGGCCCGGAAATGCCCTTCAGGCTTTTCTGGAAAATCGGTCGCAGCAACTGGAAGAAAAAGACCACGGCAGTACCGATAAACACCCACTGCCAGCGAATATCCGCAGCAGTCCCCACCACCAGTTTGGTGCCATCGAGTTCCAGTTGAACGCCCATAAAGACGCCCGCCAGTACGAAGAACATGGCGGCAGAGAGCAGCGCCATCGCAAAATGCATCGGTTTCATACTTTCTCTACCTCCGGGCGGCCCAGGATACCGGTCGGCATGACCAGCAGCACCAGAATCAGCAGCGCAAACGACACCACATCTTTATATTCGGTACTCAGATACGCAGAGGAGAGCGCTTCGGCGACGCCCAGAATCAGGCCGCCAATCATCGCGCCAGGAATGCTGCCGATGCCGCCAAGCACCGCGGCGGTGAAGGCCTTCATCCCGGCCATAAAGCCAATATACGGGTTGATAACGCCATAGAACTGACCGAGCAGCACGCCCGCCACCGCCGCCATCGCCGCGCCAATCACAAAGGTCAGCGCAATCACGCGGTCGGTATTAATGCCCAGCAGACTCGCCATTTTCAGGTCTTCCGCACAGGCGCGGCAGGCGCGTCCCATACGGGAGTAACGGATGAACAGCGTCAGCGCCAGCATCGCCAGGAAAGTGACAATCCAGATGACCAACTGCATGGTGGTAATGCTGGCGGCGAAGTTCTCGCTGCTGCCGATAATCCACTGGCCGTTAAACAAACTGGGGAGCGCCACGTCACGCGAACCTTCGGTAAGACTGACGTAGTTTTGCAGGAAAATAGACATCCCGATCGCGGAGATGAGCGCAATCAGTCGCTTGGAACTGCGCACTGGCCGATAGGCCACCCGTTCAATACTCCAGCCATAGGCGCTGGCGATAATGATAGCCCCGACGAATCCGGCGGCGACCAGCAGCCAGCTGGTATCAATGCCCATCATCATCAGCGCGGCGATGATCATGAAAGAGACATAGCTGCCGATCATATAGACCTCGCCGTGGGCGAAGTTGATCATGCCGATAATGCCGTAAACCATCGTATAGCCGATAGCGATCAGCGCATAAGTGCTTCCCAGCGTGACGCCGTTAAACATCTGCTGCAAGAAATAGAGAAACTGCTCGGACATAAGGTAACCTTTCTCAACCCGCCCGTTTTGCGCGGGCGGAGGGATAACTTGTCTTCAGGCGTTATTTGGCAACGGTCGATGAGCCGTCGGCATGCCACTGGAAGACACCAAACTCAAATCCCTTCAGATCGCCTTTTTCATCCCAGTTCAGCGGCCCAATCACGGTATCAGCCCCGTGTGCTTTCAGATCTTTCACCAGATCGAGCGGCGCTTTGCTGCCGGTACGATCCATTGCGGTTGCCAGCGACTGCACCGCAGCGTAGGTGATCCACACGTAAGGGCCGGTAGGATCTTTTTTGTCGGCTTTAAGGGCATCGACAATGCCTTTGTTCGCCGGGTCCTGGTCATAGCGTTTTGGCATCGTCACCAGCATGCCTTCTGCCGCCGCGCCAGCGATGTTGGACAGTGAGGCATTGCCCACGCCCTCTGGCCCCATAAACTGGGTTTTCAGGCCGATAGCGCGCGCCTGGCGCAGCATCTGGCCCATTTCCGGGTAGTAACCGCCGTAATAAACGAAGTCGATATTCTCTTTTTGCAGGCGGGCAATTAGTGCGGAAAAGTCTTTCTCGCCAGCGGTAATCCCGTCAAAGAACACGATATTGGCGTTGCCCGCTTTCAGGCTGTCCTGTACGGAACGCGCCAGACCTTCGCCGTACTGCTGCTTATCATGAATAATGGCGATACGCTGCGGCTTCACTTTCTCAAGAATGTATTTCGCCGCCGTCGGCCCCTGGGAGGAGTCCAGGCCCGCCGTACGCATGATGTGTTCGTAGCCGCGCTGCGTCAGCTCCGGGTTTGTGGCACCCGGGGAGATCATCAGGATGCCTTCATCTTCATAGATATCAGACGCGGGCTGTGTGGAAGAGGAGCACAGGTGGCCGATAACGTACTGAATGCCGTCGTTGACGATTTTGTTCGCCACCGCGACAGCCTGTTTCGGGTCACAGGCGTCGTCATACTCAACGCCCACCAGCTTATCGCCTTTGATGCCGCCTTTGGCGTTGATGTCTTTAATGGCCTGACGCGCGCCGTTAAATTCCATATCGCCCCACTGCGCTACCGGGCCGGACATCGCCCCGACAACGGCGACTTTAATATCGTCCGCCATTGCCGTATGCGACATCGCCAGTGCAACCACTCCTGCGATGATCGTTTTCGCATTCCGTTTCATTTACTGAATCCCCATTCGTGACGTTATTACACTTCATCCTTCAAGCTACCCCGGTGTTAGCTACGTGCGTTCACCCCAGTCACTAACTTATGTAAGCACCTGGGGATTCACGCTCTTGCCGCCTTGATGCACCTTGAATGATTTTGTGTATATATTTTGTATTTATGTGGTTAAAAAGCAGACTGTGCTTTTTTTGAACTATGCTATTTTTACCTGTTGCATTAATGGTTTAGCACAGCTTTTTATACAAAATCAGAGTAAACACTCTATTTTTCAGTCGATTAAGAAAAGATAATATTCTGATTTCAGCTATAGATAAACAAAAAAAAGCGCGCTTGTCAGCATAAAATAACGGTACAAAGGGCGGAATAAAACGCTGCCTTCCAGGGGATTATCCTGCCTGTTTTTCATTCTCTGATGTTTCAAACTGTACTTATCGTTGCCAAAAAACTAATCGCCTGGTAAATGAAATAAAAAAGAGAAAGTGTCGGAACACATTATTTCGGTACACTGGTTCTCTCTTTGGTGATTTGGACATGCTGTCGATGAAGCTGACCATCGTTCGTTTAGAAAACTTTAGCGCCCAGGATCTCATCGATCTGGGTAAAATCTGGCCGGAATACTCCGCCTCGTCTTTAAGCGTAGATGATACTCACCGGATCTACGCGGCGCGTTTCAACGAGCGTCTGTTGGGCGCTGTGCGGGTAACGCTAAGCGGTACGCAAGGCGCGCTGGACTCATTGCGGGTTCGCGAGATCACGCGTCGTCGCGGCGTGGGGCAGTATCTGGTGGAAGAGGTGATCCGCAATAATCCGGGCGTTTCAGCCTGGTGGATGGCAGATGTCGGCGTCGAAGAGCGAGGCGTAATGGCGGCGTTTATGCAGGCATTAGGGTTTACGGCGCAGGCGGACGGCTGGGAAAAACGGTAATAAAAAAGCCGGATGGCGCTAACACTTATCCGGCCTACGTGTTTTGCAACTCTCACGCAATTTTCCAGGCATGCAGGCCGGGTAAGACGAAGCCGCCACCCGGCACTCAATTACCTGGCGTCGGTTGCCGTACCGTCGGCATGCCAGGTAAAGACGCCGAACTCAAAGCCTTTCAGATCGCCCTTCTCATCCCAGGACAACGGCCCCATAACGGTTTCCACGGTATTCGCTTTCAGGTATTTGGCGATTTCAGCCGGATCGTCGGACTGATTCAGACCCGCCTGCAATGACTGCAACGCCGCGTAGGTGGTCCACACAAACGCGCCGCTTGGATCCTGTTTCTTCGCTTTGATCGCGTCTACAATCGGTTTGTTCGCCGGAACCTGATCGTAGTTCTTCGGCTTGGTGACCAGCATCCCCTCGGCAGACTCACCGGCAATGTTAGACAGCGACACGTTCGCTACCCCTTCCGGCCCCATAAACTTCGTTTTCAGGCCAGCAGCGCGAGCCTGGCGCAGGATCTGCCCCATCTCAGGGTGGTAGCCGCCGTAATACACAAAGTCGATGTTCTCTTTCTTCAGGCGCGCCACCAGGGTGGAGAAATCTTTCTCGCCGGCGGTAATCCCGTCGAAGAACACCACGTTGGCGTTGCCTTTTTTCAGGCCATCCTGCACCGCGCGCGCCAGGCCTTCACCGTACTGCTGCTTATCGTGAATAATGGCGATGCGCTGCGGCTTCACGTTTTCCAGAATATATTTCGCCGCCGTCGGCCCCTGATCGGAGTCCAGACCGGTGGTGCGCAGGATCAGCTGATAACCGCGCGCGGTCAGTTCCGGTGCGGTCGCAGCCGGGGTAATCATCAGAATGCCTTCGTCTTCATAGATATCAGACGCAGGCTGCGTGGATGAGGAGCACAGGTGGCCGATAACATATTTAATGCCGTCGTTGACCACTTTGTTGGCTACGGCTACCGCTTGTTTCGGGTCGCAGGCATCATCATATTTCACGGCAACCAGCTTATCGCCCTTGATGCCGCCTTTCGCGTTGATATCGGCAATCGCCTGCTCCGCGCCGGTAAATTCCTGATCGCCGTACTGCGCTACCGGGCCGGACATCGCGCCGACAACGGCCACTTTGATATCCTTAGCAAACGCCATATTGCTCAAAGACAGGGCGATACATCCTGCCAATAACGCTTTACCCTTCATATTCATCCTGAGAATCCCCATTATTGTGGTTATTACGTATGTTGTGATGTTGTTGTTCAGCACTTTATTTCAATTAATGGTAAGCCGCCCGTGCTTTAGCAGCATACTCTGCTAAAACATACCCGATTTTTATGATTTTGGAATAGCTAATTTGACAGTCAGATAACAAGTTGATGACAAAACGGGACGCCGCCGCAACGGGCGGCGTCGGTTTATCGTGTCAGCGAACGCGTAATGATCTCCAGCGCTTTACGGAACTGCGCATCGGGGATCGTCAGCGGATAGAGGAAGCGGATCACGTTGCCGTAAACACCGCAGCTGAGCAGCAGCAGACCCTCCTGCAATGCGCGATCCTGCACCTGCCGGGTAAATTCCGGGGACGGCTGGCCGGTTTGCGGATTGGTAAACTCTACCGCCACCATCGAGCCCTGCGCGCGGATCTCGGCAATGGACGGGCAGGCGGCTTTCGCTTTGCTCAACACCTTAACCAGATGCTGACCAAGCTGCGCGGCGCGCGCGCAGAGATCGTCTTCTTCAATCACATCAAGCACCGCATGCGCGGCAGCCACCGCCAGCGGGTTTCCGGCGTAGGTGCCGCCAAGACCGCCCGGAGCAGGCGCATCCATCACCTCGGCGCGGCCGGATACCGCCGACAGCGGCATACCGCCGGCCAGACTTTTGGCCATCGTGATGAGATCCGGCTGAACACCGTGGTGTTCCATCGCAAACAGTTTGCCTGTACGGGCAAAACCGGTCTGCACTTCATCGGCGATCAGCAAGATGCCGTGGGTATCGCATAACGTACGCAGCGCCTGCATGAAATCCGTTGGCGCGACGTTAAAGCCCCCTTCCCCCTGCACCGGTTCCAGGATAATGGCCGCCACCTGGTCCGGCGCAATATCGGCTTTAAAAATCCGTTCGAGACTGTTCAGCGCATCCGCCGTGGTAACGCCATGCAAAGGATTCGGATATTGCGCGTGATAGACCGATCCCGGGAACGGCCCAAAGCCAGTTTTGTAGGGCGCGACCTTACCGGTGAGCGCCATCGTCATAAAGGTTCGCCCGTGAAACGCGCCGCCAAAGGTAATCAGCCCCGGTCGTCGGGTACAGGCACGCGCAATTTTCACCGCGTTTTCGACCGCCTCCGCACCGGTAGAGAAGAAAGCCGTTTTCGCCGGGCCGTTGACCGGCACGCGCTCGTTAATACGCTCGGCAAGCGTAACGTAGCTTGCATAAGGCACGATTTGATACGCGGTATGGGTAAATGACTGGAGCTGTTTTTCAATTGCCGCGATGACTTTTGGATGACGGTGCCCGGTGTTCAACACGGCAATTCCGGCGGCGAAATCAATCACCTCATTGCCTTCAATATCCCACAGCGTGGCGTTTTCCGCTCTGTCGGCATAGAAACCGCACATCACCCCAATGCCGCGCGGCGTCGCCTGCAACCGTCTTTCATTCAGTTCGTTATTTTTCACCTTCTCCCCCTAAGATGCGCACAACCCATCGGTAAGTGTTTGCCAGGGGGGAAGAATTCGCCAGAGCGGGGGAGAAAAAAAGCGTTATCCCCGTAGCCCGATAAGCGAAGCGCCATCGGGCATTTATGTTTGCCTGTTTGCCGGATGGCGGCGGTGCCTTATCCGGCCTGGAAAACAAAAAACCCCGGATTCTCATCCAGGGTTTTTCGGGCACTTCGCGGAAATTACGCTTCGATAGCGGCGCGCAGTTTCTTCATCGCGTTCTTTTCAAGCTGGCGTACACGTTCAGCAGAAACGCCATAGCGATCGGCCAGCTCCTGTAGCGTGGACTTATTGTCTTCGTCCAGCCAACGGGCGCGAATGATGTCCTGGCTACGCTCGTCCAGACCTTCCATTGCGTGGGTCAGTTTGTTTGCCGCCTGATCTTCCCAGTTATCCTCTTCAATGCCGTCGGCAAAGTTAGAGGTTTTATCCTGCAAATACAGCACTGGCGCCATCGGCTGGCTGTCAGACTCGTCGTCCGAAGACATGTCAAACGTCATGTCCTGCGCCGCCATACGGGATTCCATCTCGCGAACGTCTTTGCTGGTTACGCCCAGTTCGCGCGCCACCATTTCCACTTCATCCTGATTAAACCAGCCCAGACGCTGCTTGGTTTTACGCAGGTTAAAGAACAGCTTACGCTGTGCTTTAGTGGTTGCGACTTTAACGATACGCCAGTTACGCAATACGTATTCGTGGATCTCCGCTTTGATCCAGTGCACGGCGAAAGAAACCAGGCGCACACCCACTTCCGGGTTAAAACGGCGCACGGCTTTCATCAGGCCGATGTTACCTTCCTGAATCAGATCCGCCTGCGGCAGGCCATAGCCCGCATAGTTACGAGCAACATGAACAACAAAGCGCAGGTGAGACAGAATCAGCGTCTTAGCTGCTTCCAGATCGCCCTGGTAATGCAGCTTTTCAGCCAGTGCCCGTTCTTCGTCAGCCGATAACATCGGCCACGCGTTTGCAGCCCGGATGTAAGATTCCAGGTTACCAACAGGGGCTAAAGCTAAATTTTGCATTTCTTTGGTCATTCAAATCCTCTCAATTTATATCGTCTGGCACTGCAAATGAGCAACAAACGTGCCAGCGTTTATGAGCAACGAGAATAGCACTCACTCTTTTATCAGACAGTGATTTTATCCACAAGTTCAATGCAACGTTGTGAATAAATTACGCACAAAATGTGACACCGCTATGAAAAAACACTGTGGGCAGGGGGATGAGATGTTTTGATGCTCTTTCCCTGCGAACGGGAACTCATTGCAGGGAAAGAGTATACCACGCTTTTATTAATCGGGAGTAAAGTGACGTAAATGTTGCACAGTGGCAAGCCACGCCGCAACCCAGCCGATCATCGAGCACACCAGCAGCAGCAGCAGGCACTCATCGAACGATAAGCCATTGATATCAAACTTCGTGCCGAAAACCTGCGCCACTTCCGTCACCGCAGACGACAAGCGCATCACCAAAATTTCTGACAAAATCAGTGAAAGAAATGCCCCCGAAAAACCGAGCAGCGCGCCGCCGTACAAGAACGGTCGCAGGATAAATCCATCCGTCGCGCCAATCAGTTTCTGCACGTTGATGGTGTCACGGCGGGCGAAAATGCTCAGGCGCACGCTGTTGCCGATGACGAGGAACACCGCCGCCACCATCAGCACGCCGATCATCGCGGAAACGCGCCCTACCAGCCCGGTCAGCGCCGCCAGACGGGCAAACCAGCTGTCATCCATACGCACTTCATCAATGCCGTTAATCTGCGAGATGCGATCGCGTAGCGTATTCAGCGACTCCGTTCCCTGGAAATCCAGTTTCGGGATCACCACCGCCACTGCCGGAAGCGGATTCTCTTCCAGCATGTCCAGCGCGCCGCCAAAGCCAGACCAGTTGCGGAACTCGCCCAATGCATCGTCGCGGGAGAGATAGTTGACCTTCTCCACCCCCTGCTCGGCCTGGAGCTGTGCGACCACCCCGGCGGCCGCGTCGTCATCCAGCGTCTTTTGCAGATAAACGGTGATCTGCGGGGACGGATAGTACTGCGTCGCCGCTTGGTTGACGTTCTTATAGACCATGTAGCAGACGCTTGGCAGCGTCAGAGAGATGGCAATCACCATCACCGTCAGAAACGTCGCCAGCGGCTTGCTTTTCAGATCCTGTAACGCGCCCTGGAACGCATAGCGCACCTGCTCGTTAAAGACGTTGGTTTTACGCGAGTTCGGCTTTGGCGAGGGTTTTGCGCGTCTCGGCGCATTGCGGCCGCCGTCGCCGGACGAACCGCCAGATTTACGAAAACGATCCAGTCTGCCGCCAAACTGCCTGATTTGGTTGATAGCGTCACGCTTATTCACTGACCAGGCCTCCATGCAAATGACCTTCGCTCAGGGTGAGCATACGGTACGAACGACGGGAGATAAGCCCGATGTCGTGCGTCGCCATCAATACCGTCACCCCAACGCGGTTAAACTCTTCAAACAGACGTAAAATCCCTTCCGATAAGGCATCATCCAGGTTCCCGGTCGGTTCATCCGCCAGCAGCACCGCAGGCTTGTTCACCACCGCACGGGCAATCCCCACGCGCTGCTGCTCACCGCCAGAGAGTTGAATGGGAAAATTCCTCGCTTTGTCCAGCAGCCCGACTTTATCCAGCGCCGCCGACACACGACGACGGATGTCGTCCCCGCTGGCGCCAGCGATAATCAACGGGATCGCCACGTTGTCATAGACCGTACGATCCATCAGCAGGTGGTGATCCTGGAAAATCATTCCGATCTGACGACGCAGAAACGGCACTTCACGGTTTTTCAGGCGCGTAATGTCATGCCCGCTGAAGAAGATTTTCCCGGCGCTCGGCCGTTCAATCCCACAGATAAGCTTCAGCAGGGTACTTTTCCCCGCGCCTGAGTGGCCGGTCAGAAACGCCATCTCGCCTGGCTGCATGTGGAATGTGACTCCTTGCAGCGCTTGTCTCCCACCGAGATAGGCCTTGCTGACATGTTCAAAGCGAATCATTGTTAATCCTCTCGGGCAAAAAGTGCCTCTATAAAATCGTCCGCCTTAAACGGACGTAAATCCTCGATACGTTCGCCCACACCAATATAGCGGATAGGAATGCCAAACTGATCGGCAACCGAGAAGATAACCCCACCCTTCGCCGTGCCATCCAGCTTGGTCAGGGTGATACCGGTCAGGCCAACCGCTTCATGGAACAGTTTGGCCTGGCTTATCGCATTCTGCCCGGTGCTGGCGTCGATGGTCAGCATCACTTCATGCGGCGCATCTTCGTCGAGTTTCTTCATCACGCGAACGATTTTTTTCAGTTCTTCCATCAGGTGCGCTTTGTTCTGCAAGCGACCCGCGGTATCGGCAATCAGCACATCTACATTACGCGCTTTCGCCGCCTGGATGGCGTCAAAGATAACGGAAGCGGAATCCGCGCCGGTATGCTGGGCGATAACCGGAATGTTGTTACGCTGGCCCCAGACCTGCAACTGCTCTACCGCCGCCGCACGGAAGGTATCCCCCGCCGCCAGCATCACGGATTTGCCCTGCTGCTCGAACTGACGCGCCAGCTTACCGATCGTGGTGGTTTTCCCCACGCCGTTAACGCCAACCATCAGAATAACAAATGGCGTTTTGCCTTCAATATTAAGCGGTTCGTCAACTTTTGCGAGGATATCGCCCATCTCGTCTTTCAGCAGGCCATACAGCGCTTCGGCATCATGCAGCTGTTTGCGGCTGGCGCCCTCTGTCAGGTTAGCGATGATCTTGCGGGTGGTTTCCACGCCCACATCGGCAATCAGCAACTGCTCTTCCAGTTCTTCAAACAGATCATCGTCGATTTTCTTACCACGGAACAGACTGATAAATCCTGAACCGAGATTTTCTTTTGTTTTCAGAAGACTACGTTTCAGGCGCGCAAAGAAACCTTCTTTTGTCGGCTTATCTTGCTCCTGAATCACCTCCTCAACCGGCGTCTCTTCTTCTGCCGCCGGCACGACAACCACCGCGTCTTCCGCCGCTTCCACTGCCAGCGCCTGCGCTTCCCGTTCTTCGTCGGTCAGTTGCGGTTCGTTTTGCGCCTCTTCTTCTACCGCCTCCACGATCTCTACCGTTTCCGCTTCGGCCTGCCACTCTTCAGGCGACGTCTCTTCGACGTTCACCTCTTCCGGCAGCGGCAGTTCTTCATGTTCCACCACCGCCTGCGGCTCAACGATGTCTTCTTCAACCACGGGGTCAACAACAGGCTCTACGACAGGCTCTGGCTCAACCGGCTGCGGTTTTTCGCTTTCCTGAACCTGTTCGGTGACGTTCACCACGGCTTCGGCGAAAGCGTCGGTCTCCGCCTTGCCGTGGGCGTGCGTTTCCGCGTCGGCGTCTGCCGCCGTCTCAACCGGCGTCTCTGGCGCTAACTGTTCTTCAACACGCTGTTGTTCTTCGGTTTTTTGTTCCTGTTCCTGCTCTTTTTCACCAAAGCCCAGCCAGGAAAAGAAGCCACGTTTTTTCTGTTTTGCCATCTGCGACTGTACTCCTCGCGGTTAATATCTGGCGCTATATACATGGAAGCTAAAAAAATGATGAAATAGTCTACCACTTAACTTAATTCACATCACCGCCTGGAATGACACGTCAGCAGCGGATTGAGCAATAGAAATGAAAAAACCGAATCACTCTGGCAGCGGTCAAATCCGCATTATTGGCGGACAATGGCGGGGCCGTAAACTTCCGGTTCCCGACAGCCCAGGGCTGCGCCCGACAACCGACCGGGTTCGCGAGACGCTGTTTAACTGGCTGGCACCGGTCATGGTAGACGCCCACTGTCTGGATTGTTTCGCCGGAAGCGGCGCGCTGGGGCTGGAAGCGCTTTCCCGCTATGCGGCGGGCGCGACGTTGCTGGAGATGGATCGCGCCGTGTCACAGCAGTTACAAAAGAATCTTGCTACGCTAAAGGCAGGCAACGCCCGCGTGGTCAACGCCAATACGCTGGCCTTTCTGGCGCAGACCGGTACGCCGCACAACGTGGTGTTTGTCGATCCCCCGTTTCGCAAAGGGCTGCTGGAAGAGACGTTAAGCCTGCTGGAAACGTACGGCTGGCTGGCTGATGACGCGTATATTTACGTCGAAAGCGAAGTCGAAAACGGTCTGCCGCCCGTCCCGGCAAACTGGTCGTTGTATCGTGAAAAAGTGGCCGGACAGGTCGCATACCGCCTGTATCAACGGGAAGCACAAGGAGAAAGCGATGCTGATTAATCTGGGACGTCTGCTGATGCTGTGCGTCTGGGCATTTTTACTACTGAATATTTTCCAACCCTTTCCACGCCCGCTGAATATTTTCGTTAACGTCGCACTGGTCTTTATGGTGCTGATGCACGGTATGCAGCTGGCACTGTTAAAAAGCACCATGCCTAAAGATGGCCCGCAGATGACCACCGGCGAGAAAATCCGCATTTTCCTGTTCGGCGTCTTTGAGCTGCTGGTGTGGCAGAAGAAATTTAACGTTAAAAAATAACCTTTTGCCGGATGTCGGCTGCGCCTTATCCGACCTACAAACCCCTCAGACCGTAGGCCCGATAAGCAACACGCCATTGGGCGAAATCTTATGGCTGGGCGACAAAATCGACAAACCGCGAACCTTTGTAGCTCAGCGTGCCTTTATCCCCGACCGTTAACGCATGGTACTGTTGGGCATCCAGCCGGAACGTCTGCTCAAGCCCGCCGCGCTGCGGTTTAAAGCTAACTTCATAGCGCATACTGGTGCCCGCTGGCGTCACCTGCTGCTGACGCGAGCGCCGATCGTTGATCGGCTTTTCGCGCTTATTGCTCACCACTACCTGCTTTTGCTGCAATGGCGCAGCATCGTTATCGGCTTTTTCTCGCCGCTGCGAAACAAAGCGAAACGACGCGGCGATAACAATCAAGCCAATGATAACAATGAAAAAAAGTGGTGGTTTACTCATCATTTTAACCCATCAGAAAATGCGGAAATAAGCATACCCTGCCCGTTATGGTGTTGTCATCTGCCTGCGCCGACCTCTACACTGGACAACAGGGCCGTGAGCATACCGCTCGCGAAAAAATAACGAATTCAAGGAACTAAGATGCTTTGGTCGTTTATCGCTGTCTGTCTTTCCGCATGGCTATTTGTGGACGCATCGTATCGTGGGCCAGCGTGGCAGCGCTGGGTCTTTAAACCTCTCACCCTGATTCTCCTTCTTTTACTCGCCTGGCAAGCGCCGATGTTCGACGCGATCAGCTACCTTGTGCTGGCGGGCCTGTGCGCCTCGTTGCTGGGCGATGCGTTGACGCTGTTGCCGCGCCAACGTCTGCTGTACGCCATTGGCGCATTCTTCCTGTCGCACCTGCTGTACACCCTCTATTTCGCCAGCCAGATGACGCTGTCGTTCTTCTGGCCATTGCCGTTAGTGCTGCTGGTGTTGGGCGGGTTGCTGATTGCAGTGATCTGGACGCGTCTGGAAGAGCTGCGCTGGCCGATATGCACCTTTATCGCCATGACGCTCATGATGGTCTGGCTGGCCGGTGAACTGTGGTTCTTCCGCCCGACCGCCCCGGCGCTCTCTGCTTTTATGGGCGCATCGTTGTTATTCCTCGGCAACATCGTCTGGCTGGGCAGCCATTACCGCTGCCGCTTCCGCGCGGATAACGCTATTTCCGCCGCCTGCTACTTTGCCGGGCACTTCCTGATTGTCCGCTCACTTTATCTTTAATAACGCTTGACTCTGGAGTCGACTCCAGAGTGTATCCTCCGGTTAATGAGAAAATTATCATCAACCGGAGGATGCCATGTTGACACCCGATACTGATGGCAAAAAAGTCCCACAATTTTCATCCTTCAAACTGGCGCCAGCCCCCCGGAAGGTAGATGACTGCTGCTGTGAGGGTGCCTGCGCAACGGAAGCTCTCGTCCCCGACACCATCGAAGGGACGCGTTACACCTGGAAAGTCGCCGGTATGGACTGCGCCGCCTGCGCCCGTAAAGTCGAAAACGCCGTGCGCCAGGTCGGGGGCGTCAATCAGGTACAGGTGCTGTTCGCCACCGAGAAACTGGTGGTGGATGCGAATGCCGATATCCGCCAACACGTTGAACGCGCCGTACAAAAGGCGGGCTATACCCTGCGTGATGAACAGGCCACAGCAGAGGCGCGCGAATCCCGGCTGCAAGAAAACCTGCCGCTGATCACGCTCATCATTATGATGGCGATTAGCTGGGGGCTGGAGCAATTCAACCATCCGTTCGGCCAACTGGCGTTTATCGCCACCACGCTGGTCGGCCTGTATCCCATTGCCCGTCAGGCGCTGCGCCTGATGAAAACCGGCAGCTGGTTCGCCATCGAAACGCTGATGAGCGTGGCAGCAATTGGCGCACTGTTTATTGGCGCGACGGCGGAAGCGGCGATGGTGCTGCTGTTATTTCTGATCGGCGAACGCCTCGAAGGGTGGGCCGCCAGCCGCGCCCGCAAAGGGGTCAGCGCGCTGATGGCCCTCAAACCGGAAACCGCCACGCGCCTGCGCGATGGCGTGCGCGAAGAGGTGGCGATCAACACCCTGCAACCCGGCGACATTATCGAAGTGGCGGCAGGCGGGCGCTTACCCGCCGACGGCAGGCTGGTCTCCGGTTTCGCCAGTTTTGATGAGAGCGCGCTCACCGGCGAGTCGATTCCGGTCGAGCGCTCAACGGGCGAGAAAGTCCCCGCCGGCGCCACCAGCGTGGATCGGCTCGTCACACTGGAGGTGCTGTCAGAACCGGGCGCCAGCGCGATTGACCGTATCCTGAAGCTGATTGAAGAAGCCGAAGAACGCCGCGCGCCCATTGAGCGTTTTATTGACCGCTTCAGCCGGATTTACACCCCGGTGATTATGGCCGTCGCGCTGCTGGTCACGCTGGTGCCGCCGCTGCTGTTTGCCGCGTCCTGGCAAGAGTGGATTTATAAGGGGCTCACGCTGTTGCTGATTGGCTGCCCGTGTGCGCTGGTCATTTCCACTCCGGCGGCCATCACCTCCGGGCTGGCGGCGGCGGCACGTCGCGGGGCGCTGATTAAAGGCGGCGCAGCGCTGGAGCAGCTAGGCAGAGTCACTCAGGTGGCGTTCGATAAAACCGGCACCCTGACCGTAGGGAAACCGCGCGTCACCGCTATCCATCCGGCAAGCGGGATCGGCGAAGCGGAGCTGCTGGCGCTGGCGGCGGCGGTGGAACAAGGCGCGACGCACCCACTGGCGCAGGCCATTGTGCGTGAAGCGCAGACGCGTGAGCTGACCATTCCGCCAGCGCTGGAGCAGCGCGCGCTGGTCGGTTCGGGTATCGAAGCTCAGGTTAATGGCGAGCGCATCCTGATTTGCGCCGCAGGCAAACGCCCGGCGGAAGCCTTTGCCGGGCAAATCAGCGAACTGGAAAGCGCCGGACAGACGGTCGTGCTGGTGCTGCGCAACGACGACGTACTCGGCGTGCTCGCCCTACAGGATACGCTGCGCGATGACGCCCGCACCGCGATCGGCGAGCTTAATCAGTTAGGGGTGAAAGGCGTGATCCTGACCGGCGATAACCCACGCGCGGCAGCGGCCATTGCCGGAGAGCTGGGCCTGACGTTTAAAGCGGGCCTGCTGCCGGAAGATAAAGTCCGGGCGGTGACGGCGCTCAATCAGCACGCCCCGCTGGCGATGGTGGGTGACGGCATTAACGACGCCCCCGCAATGAAGGCCGCCGCGATAGGTATTGCGATGGGAAGCGGAACGGATGTCGCGCTGGAAACGGCAGACGCCGCCCTGACGCATAACCGCCTGCGCGGGCTGGTACAGATGATCCAGCTGGCGCGCGCCACCCACGCCAATATTCGTCAAAACATCGCAATTGCCCTGGGGCTGAAAGGGATCTTCCTCATCACCACGCTGCTCGGCATAACCGGTCTGTGGCTGGCCGTGCTGGCGGATACCGGGGCGACGGTGCTGGTGACCGCCAATGCGCTGCGGCTGTTGCGTAAAGGGTAGATTGTCGTCTGATGGCGCCAGGCTTATCAGGCCTACGGGGATCATGGTACGAACCCACGCAGGCCTGCTCATCCGGCGAAGCGAAGGCGCTTACTGCACGTCGGCAATCGCCTTCATCAACGCCTGGTGTTTTTCGCCATACTGCGCGCGTACCGGCTCGGTGGCCTTCACGAAATACGCTTTATCAATTTCGTGGAACTGCACGCCGCCAGCCTTCATCTTCGCTAATGCCTCCTGGTTGTAGGCATCCCACAATTTACGCTGCTCAAACTGCGCTTCGCGCGCCAGCGTCAGGATCTTCTGCTGCTCATCCGCAGTCAGCTTGTCCCACTTCACTTTGGAATAGAGCAGCATTTCCGGGGTGATAAAGTGCCCGCTGAGGGTGTAATTCTTCGCAACCGGCATGTAGTTATGCGCGACAAAAGTCGGCGGGTTGTTTTCCGCACCGTCAATCACGCCGGTCTGCATACCGCTAAACACCTCGCTCACCCCCATCGCCACCGAGTTCGCCCCCATGTCTTTCAGCGTATCCAGCGCCACCGGGCTTCCCTGCACGCGAATCTTCATACCGTGGAGATCTTCCGGCTTTTCCACCGGGTTTTTAGTAATCAGGTTGCGCGTCCCGGAGTCCATCCAGCCAAGAAACACCAGACGTGATTTCGGGTTGTTCGTCAGCTTATCGCCAATGCTTTTCCCGATATCGCCATCAATAATTTTGTGCATGTGGTCTTCGTCGCGGAACACATAGGGCAGCGTAAAGACTTCGATATCCGGCAGAATAGCCGCCACCGGCGCCATCGATACGCGAATCATATCAATCGCGCCGATTTGCGCCTGTTCAATCATCTGTTTCTCATCGCCCAGCACGCCGCCCGGGAACACTTTAATTTCCAGTTTGCCGTCGGTCTGTTGTTTGAGTTTTTCGCCCATTTTCTGCACGGCGACGACATTCGGGTAGCCCTGCGGATGGACATCCGCCGCTTTAATGACCTGCGCGAAAACGGAATGGGAAAACAGTATTGACGCGGTAGCCAGGCACAGGGAAGCCGCGAGCGGCTTGAGAGTCACTTTCATCGGGTCAGCTCCAGAGGTTGAGAGGGTAGCGTTAAAACATTGTTTTAGTTTTTACGCTTAAACCGTAGCCGATGCCCTGAAAGATGAAGGTGAAGTGCTTCACAAAAAAGCAGGAAAAATTGAAACGATGGTTTAAAAATGTCGCAGCGGTCACGCCGGTTTTATCCGGCTGAGACTCAATGCTTTTTACGCAGCAAATAGCGATACGGCAGCGAATCCGTCTCTTTCGCCATCAGCTCATGTTCCATAAACGTACAAAAGCCAGGAATATCGCGGGTTGTCGCCGGATCGTCGGCAATAATCAGCAGCGTTTCGCCCGTTTGCATGTTACGCACGGTTTTACGCACCATCATTACCGGTTCCGGGCAGCGTAGCCCCTGGGCATCAAGCGTATGGTCGGGGGAGGAAAACAGATCGGTCATCTTCGTCTCATTCACTAAAAAAACGGCTGTAGTTTACGCCCTGTTTGCCCGTAAGCAAATCAAGTTAACGATTGCGTGAAAAACAACCATTGCAATACGTTTTCAAAGCAGTATGATGCGGCGGTTTTATTGGGTTCCCTCACCCCAAATATCGATCAAAAAGGTACAATATGAACTCCTTTACTCAAATACAGCGCGTAAAAGCGTTGTTCTGGCTATCGCTATTCCACTTACTGGTGATCACCTCCAGTAACTATCTGGTACAGCTTCCGATCTCTGTTTTCGGGTTCCACACGACGTGGGGCGCCTTTAGCTTTCCCTTTATTTTTCTCGCGACCGACCTGACCGTGCGCATTTTTGGCGCGCCGCTGGCACGACGGATAATCTTTGCGGTGATGATCCCGGCGCTGCTCATCTCCTATGTCATCTCATCGCTGTTTTATATGGGCTCCTGGCAGGGATTTGGCGCGCTGCTGCACTTCAACCTGTTTGTCGCGCGTATCGCCACCGCCAGCTTTATGGCGTATGCGCTGGGCCAGATTCTGGATGTACACGTCTTTAACCGCCTGCGCCAGAATCGCCGCTGGTGGATGGCTCCTACGGCCTCCACGCTGTTTGGCAACGTCAGCGATACCCTCGCCTTCTTCTTCATCGCCTTCTGGCGCAGCCCCGATGCCTTTATGGCCGAGCACTGGATGGAAATCGCCCTTGTCGATTACTGCTTCAAGGTGCTCATCAGCATTATTTTCTTCCTGCCGATGTATGGCGTATTGCTGAATATGTTGCTGAAAAGGCTGGCAGATAAATCTGAAATCTCGGCATTGCAGACGAGTTAAAGGTTCATTTTCCGAGTTGTGATAAGATGGATGAATGAGCCGTTATGGCCGTTTATCGAAAGGAAGAAGTCAATGCGCAATCTGGTTAAATATGTCGGTATTGGCCTGCTGGTTATGGGGCTTGCGGCCTGTGATAACAACGATACCAATGCTCCGGCAGAGGGAACCTCTACGGAAAGCAACGCAACCGGACAACCTGTCAGCCTGCTGGACGGTAAGCTGACGTTCTCACTGCCAGCGGATATGACCGACCAGAGCGGCAAGCTGGGCACTCAGGCCAATAATATGCACGTCTACTCTGACGCGACAGGCCAGAAAGCGGTGATCGTGATTGTTGGCGATAACACCAATGAAGACCTCGCCGTACTGGCGAAACGTCTGGAAGATCAACAGCGCAGCCGCGACCCGCAGTTGCAGGTCGTGACCAATAAAGCCATCGAGCTGAAAGGCCACACGCTGCAACAGCTGGACAGCATTATCTCTGCGAAAGGCCAGACCGCGTACTCTTCCGTACTGCTGGGCAAAGTGGATAACCAACTGCTGACCCTGCAAATCACGCTGCCAGCAGACGATCAGCAGAAGGCGCAAACCGCCGCTGAAAACATCATTAACACACTGGTTATCCAGTAACGGTTAAGACGATGACACGGCCTCCTGCGATACCGCCGGAGGCCGTTTTTTTAACCGCCAGGTCAGCAACAGCGCAATCGCCACCAGACCCGCCGCCGCCAGATAGATAACCGGCACGCCCGCCCAGGTCATCAGCAGCCCCGCCAGCGGCCCGGTCACGCCCAACGATAAATCCATAAACACCGTATAGGTCGCCAGCGCCGCCCCTTGATTCTGCTGCGGCACCGCCTTTACCGCCACCACGCCCAGCGCCGGGAAGACCAGCGAGAACCCCGCCCCCGCCAGTAGCACGCCAATTTTCGCCATCCACGGCATCAGCGCAACGCCCACCAGCAGCAACCCGATAATCTCCACGCTAAAGCAGATCATCGCCACGTTTAAGCCGCCTAACCGATTGATGCCATTGGGGAACAATAAACGGGCGCCCACAAACGCACAGCTAAACAGCGTGAGCGCGAAGGCGGCGCCATCCCACCCTTTCGCGTCATAAAACAGCGTGATGAAGGTGGCGATAACGCCGAATCCCGCGGATGCCAGCGCCAGCGCCATTCCATACAGCCAGACGCGCCCAAGCACGGCGCGAAACGGCAGCGGTTTGCCCTTACTGGCTTTCACCGCCGGGCGCGGGAGCGCAAACAGCACGGCCAGCAGCGCCACGCCCATGATCGTCAACGCCAGCCCCTGTAACCCGCCCCAGGCGTAAAACAGCACGCCAAGCGGGGCGCCCATCGCCATCGCGCCATACGTGACAATACCGTTCCACGAAATCACCCGGCCAATATGCAGCGACCCCACCACGCCTACGCCCCAGAGCGTTGATCCGGTTCCGGCGAAGCTTTGTCCAATACCCAGAATGACACGCCCCAGGCATAACAGCAGCAGGCTTGCAATCGGCCAGCCGCTGGCGAATCCCGCCAGGAGATAGCTCAGGCCGCTCAGAAAGCAGCCGCACAAACCAAAGACGACAACCTTTTTTGGCCCCAGCAGGTCAGCGTAGCGCCCCGCATGAGGGCGGCTCACGAGCGTCGCAAAATATTGTAAGCTTATGACCAGCCCCGCCCAGAAGGCGCTAAACCCCATCACATCATGGACATAGCCCGGCAGGACTGCGAGCGGCAAACCGATCGTCAGATAACTGGCGAAGTTAAAAATCACAACAGAAACGATACGCAGATTGAGGCGCAATCCGCTAAGCGCCGGTTCAGCGACGGGTTCGGGCATGGGAGGTCACCACGTTTTTACAACAGTGTTTCATTTTTATCATGCTGAGTCGCGAAAATCAGTAGCAAGATTAAGAATATTGGTCTCAGGCCAGGCGCTACACTTAGAAAAAATGCAAAAAGGAAGATGACATGACAACCCCTCAACCCGACAAAACGGGGATGCATATTCTGCTCAAACTGGCGTCGTTGGTCGTCATACTGGCAGGGCTCCATGCCGCAGCAGATATTATTGTGCAGCTCTTACTGGCGCTCTTTTTCGCCATTGTCCTCAACCCGCTGGTAACCTGGTTTATTCGTCGCGGCGTTAACCGCCCGGTGGCGATTACCCTCGTGGTGGTCGTGATGCTTATCGTACTGACGGCGCTGATCGGCGTACTGGCTGCGTCAATCAATGAATTCGTCGCCATGCTGCCGAAATACAACAAGGAGCTGACGCGTAAGGTTCTGCATTTGCAGGAGATGCTGCCCTTCCTCAACCTGCACATGTCGCCGGAACGCCTGCTGCAACGCATCGACTCCGATAAACTGATGACCTTCACCACCACACTGATGACCGGCCTTTCCGGGGCGATGGCAAGCGTAGTCCTGCTGGTGATGACGGTGGTGTTTATGCTGTTCGAAGTCCGCCACGTTCCCTACAAACTGCGTTTCGCGCTGAACAACCCGCAAATTCACATTGCGGGTTTACACCGGGCGCTCAAAGGCGTGTCGCACTATCTGGCGCTGAAAACGCTGCTGAGCCTGTGGACCGGCGTGATTGTCTGGCTGGGGCTGGCGCTGATGGACATCCAGTTTGCGCTGATGTGGGGCGTGCTGGCGTTTTTACTCAACTATGTCCCTAATATTGGTTCGGTCATTTCGGCGGTGCCGCCGATGATTCAGGCGCTGCTGTTCAACGGTTTCTACGAATGCGTTCTGGTCGGCGCGCTCTTTCTGGTGGTGCATATGATCATCGGCAATATCCTGGAACCGCGCATGATGGGCCACCGCCTGGGAATGTCCACGCTGGCGGTGTTCCTCTCTTTACTGGTGTGGGGATGGTTATTAGGCCCGGTAGGGATGCTGCTTTCCGTTCCGCTTACCAGCGTCTGTAAGATCTGGATGGAGACCACCAAAGGCGGCAGCAAACTGGCGATTTTACTGGGGCCGGGTCGCCCGAAAAGTCGGTTGCCCGGATAATTAATTTACCTACCAACCAGGGTAGTTTTTATCTACGCACCTGCCCGGTAAACTGTCATGCGTTTTAAATATATGTGGCAGTTTACCTTAAATGAAATATGTCCTGCCGCCCGTTATTTAATAAATAAGAAACAGCATTCGCCGGAATAAAGCGACTTAACTCAAACAGATATAACAATATCGCATTCAGCCGGTTTTCGCGTGAAATGAAAAATGCATAAAATAAAAACCGACGCCATTATGGCTGGCGTTCGTTATTAATAAATTAATAAGCACATTATTAGTCAACTAGTTAATTGATAGGGAGTTTTCATGAAACAATTCATTAAATGGTTTGCCGCTATTGCGGTTGTGGGTGCTCTGGCGGGTTGCGCGCGTACTGCGCCTATCGATCAGGTTCACTCCAGCGTGAGCGCGGGCCATACTCAGGAGCAGGTCAAAAACGCCATTCTGAAGGCTGGCGTTCAACGCCAATGGATCATGTCTGAAGTCGGGCCTGGCGTTATCAAAGGACGTCAGCAGACGCGCAACCACGTCGCTGAAGTGCGCATTACCTACTCTGCAACCAGCTACGACATCAAATACGACAGCAGCCTCAATTTGCAGGCTTCCGGCGGCAAAATTCACAAAAACTACAACCGCTGGGTACATAACCTGGACAAAGACATCCAGGTTAACTTGTCCGCAGGCGCGGGTCTGTAATTCAGGCGGTACGCACTTTCATTCAGGCGGCATTGAGCTGAACGTTCACGCGTCAAAAGCGGCGGCCTGAAAGATGACGCGGATTATTAAAGTCGGGTCGAAGACGGCCCGATAACTCGCTTTTACCCCCTCTTAACAGGTTGTCCCCATTATGTACGAACAGGACTCGCTCAGCGCACTGGATGCCATCACGGAAGCACAACGTATCGCCTTCGCCCCCATGCTTTTCCAGGCCGCATTGTGTCTGCGTAACGCGGGTGTGCTGACATATCTGGATCGGCAGGGTAAACGCGGCGCAACGCTCGACGATATCACTGAAAACAGCAGCATCAATGAATATGCCGCCAGCGTACTGCTGGATATGGGATTAAGCGGACGTATTATTACTCACAAAGAGAGGCATTATTATCTCGCGAAGGTGGGGCATTTTCTTCTGCATGACGCCATGACCCGCATAAATATGGATTTCACCCAGGATGTTTGCTATCAGGGGCTGTTTTATCTGGAAAATGCGCTAAAGGAAGGCAAACCGTCAGGACTGAAAATATTCGGCGACTGGCCAACGATTTATCCCGCGCTGTCGCAATTACCGCAGGCGGCGCGTGACAGCTGGTTCGCCTTCGATCATTACTATTCCGACGGCGCATTTGACGCCGCGCTGCCTTATGTATTCGCCAGTCGCCCGGCAACCCTGTACGATGTGGGCGGAAATACCGGGAAATGGGCATTACGCTGCTGCCAGTACGATGAAAATATCGCGGTCACTTTATTAGATTTGCCACAACAAATTGCACTTGCCCGTAAAAATATCGAAAATGCAGGATTATCTCATCGCATAGATTTCCATGCAGTGGATATGCTGGGTGATACGCCTTTACCTGGAGAGGCCGATATCTGGTGGATGAGCCAATTTCTGGACTGCTTTTCACCGGAACAGATTATCACCATGCTCAGTAACGTTGCCCGCGTGATGAAACCCGGCGCAAGGCTGTGCATTATGGAGCTGTTCTGGGATGCGCAGAAATTTGAAGCGGCCTCTTTTAGCCTGAATGCGTCTTCGCTTTATTTTACCTGTATGGCAAATGGCAACAGCCGTTTCTACAGCGTAGAGAAGTTTTATCACTATCTGGACATGGCAGGGTTCCAGGTGGATGAACGCCATGACAACTTGGGCGTTGGGCATACTTTATTGATATGCCAAAAGAAAAAATAACAAAGTGACGTTAAAAAAACGTCACTGGTATCACCGGATTACCGCGGACGCGCGTTGATGAAATTTGCACTAAACATAACAGACTGGCAGGCCAGAGCCCCAGGACTTAGCGAAGCGACCCACTGGCAGCAGTGGTCGCGGGAGCCGTACGCCATCGATCCCGCCGCGCCGCAGGCAAAACTGCACGAACTCCCGATGATGACCGCCCGGCGGCTCAGTTCCGGCAGCAAACTGGCGGTAGAGTGCGGGCTGGCCATGCTGCGTCGCCACGATATCGACGCGGTGCTCTATACCAGCCGCCACGGTGAACTGGAGCGTAACTACCGCATCCTGCACGCGCTGGCGATGGAACAGGCTCTCTCTCCCACCGATTTCGCCCTGTCAGTACACAATTCCGCGGTCGGTAATCTGACCATTGCCGCAAAACAGCCAGTTGTCTCATCCTCGCTTTCCGCCGGGAGAGACACCTTCCAGCAAGGATTGTGCGAAGTGATGTGCCTGCTTCAGGCGGGTTATCAGCGGGTACTGATGGTCGATTTCGACGGCTTTCTGCCCGAGTTTTACCATCCGCGATTACCACCGCAGATGCCGACCTGGCCTTACGCCGTCGCCTTTATCATTGAAGCGGGGAATTCGCTGTCCTGCGCCACGCGTCCCGGCGCGCCTCAGGATGAAACACCGCTTCCGCAAAGCCTGCTGTTTTTACAGCGTTACTTACAAAACGCCGACGCCTTTACGCTACCGGGCGAGCGGGTAGAGTGGCAGTGGAGCCGCGCGTGAATACGCTTCTGGCGCGCCTGGATTGGGCATGGCGACTGGTGATGACCGGTTTTTGTTTTGCCCTGTTCGGCATCGGCGGGCTGTTGCTTTCTGTCGTGTGGTTCAACTTATTGTTACTATTGGTATGGAACCCCGTCAGACGCCGCCGCCTGGCCCGTCGCAGCATTGCGGCCAGTTTTCGCGCCTTTTTAACGGTAGCGAAAACGCTTGGCGTTCTGGACTACCGCATCGAGGGGAGCGACGTGCTGCGACAGGAGAAAGGGTGTCTGGTGGTGGCGAACCATCCCACGCTTATCGATTACGTGCTGCTGGCTTCCGTCATGCCCGAAACCGACTGCCTGGTGAAGAGCGCACTGCTGAAAAACCCGTTCGTCAGCGGCGTTATTCGCGCGGCGGATTACCTGATCAACAGCCAGGCCGACGCGCTGTTACCGGCCTGCCAGCAGCGTCTGGATCAGGGCGACACAATATTGATTTTCCCCGAAGGGACGCGAACGCGACCCGGTGAAAAAATGACGCTGCAACGCGGCGCGGCCAATATCGCCGTACGCTGCGGCAGCGATTTACGCGTAGTGACTATCCACTGTAGCGAGCATCTGCTGGATAAGCAGAGCAAATGGTATGACGTGCCTCCCGCGAAACCTCTGTTTACCGTAGAGGTGCGCGAGCGGATCGCGATCGACCCGTTTAACGATGCAAATTTACAAGAACCGGCGCTGGCGGCAAGGCAGTTGAACCGGCATCTTTTGCTTCAATTACAACCAGGTGCTACACCTCTTTCAGGAATTAATGATGCAAGCGCTCTACCTTGAAATTAAAAATCTCATAATAAATACGCTGAATCTGGACGAGCTGTCCGCTGACGATATCGATACCGAGGCAGCGCTCTTTGGTGATGGTTTAGGACTGGATTCGATCGATGCCCTTGAGCTGGGGCTGGCGGTGAAAAACCAGTATGGCGTGGTGCTCTCCGCAGAGAGCGAAGAGATGCGTCAGCACTTCTTTTCCGTCGCCACGCTGGCATCTTTCATTCACGCTCAACGAGCCTGAGGCGAGTCCGTTATGACAGAACAACATGCCATTTATGAAGAAGTCTCCGCGCTGCTGGTCAAACTGTTTGAAATCGACCCTCAGGACATCAAACCTGAGGCGCGCCTGTATGAAGATCTGGAGCTGGACAGCATCGACGCCGTCGACATGATCGTGCATCTGCAAAAGAAAACCGGTAAGAAAATCAAGCCGGAAGAGTTCAAAGCGGTGCGTACCGTGCAGGATGTCGTCGACGCCGTAGAACGCCTGCTGAAAGAAGCGTAATACGCCATGTCAGGCGCTCACGCGCGTATGGGTATTCAGTTGCTGACCGGCCTGATGCTGCTGGCCTGGCCATTTTTGATCTGGTTTGGGCTGACGCATAACAGCCTCCACTGGCTGCTGCCGCTGATGGCGTTGCTGCTCTTTTTACGCTTTCGTCAGACCCGGCGACAGGCGGGGCCGCTGCGCGTCGTCACTCAGGTGGCGGCGGTGGCGGGCATAGCGCTTTGCGTCGCCAGCTATCTGCTTAAAACACATCAACTGCTGCTGTTTTACCCGGTCGTTGTTAACGGCGTCATGCTTGCCGTTTTTGGCGGCTCGCTGTGGACATCCATGCCGATTGTCGAACGTCTGGCGCGACTGCGTGAACCTGCGCTGCCGGAAGCAGCAGTGCGCTACACCCGTCGCGTAACACAAATCTGGTGCGCCTTTTTCATCGGCAACGGCGGTATTGCGCTCTTTACCGCGCTACACGGCGACATGGCGCTATGGACTGCCTGGAACGGCATGATTGCCTATCTGCTGATGGGCGCGTTGATGGCGGGCGAGTGGCTGGTGCGCCGCCAGGTGATTAAACGAGAAACACAATGAAGCAGACCCTTCCGCTCTCCCGCTGGCTCACCGCGCCACGCCCGGATGAAACGCCTGTTGCCTGGCTGGGTGAGGACACCTGGACGCTGGGCCACCTGCGCCATGACGTCGCGCAGTTGGTGAAACACCTGCAACAGCAGGAGGGCGAGCGCTGGGCGCTGTGTTTTGAGAACAGCTATCTGTTTATTGTTGCGCTGCTGGCAACGCTGCATAGCGGAAAAACGCCCGTTATTCCGGGGCATAACCGCGTCTCTCTGCTGGATGAGCAGCGCGCGCTGTTCAACGGCGTGCTCAGCGATAAGACGTCTGGCTGGCACGGCCCGCTGCTGGTAGTCAATACATCACGACAGTTCAGCGCAGAAGCCTTCACATTCGACGATATTGCCGCCGATGCCTTCGTTGAATTGTTTACCTCTGGCTCCACCGGTCAGCCCAAGCGCATCATCAAACCCATCGCGCGGCTGGATTGCGAGGCCGAACTGCTGGCGATGCGTTTTGCCGACCGCCTGGCAGGCTGTCGCGTCGTGGCGTCAGTCGTTCCTCAGCATCTGTACGGTCTGACTTTCCGTATTTTCCTGCCGATGGCGCTCGGCCTGCCGCTTCATGCCGCAATGCTCTACTACGCAGAGCAGCTTGCCGCGCTAAGCCACGACCACCGCTATGCGTTTATCAGCAGTCCGGCGTTCCTGAAACGCCTCGACCACCGGCTCACGCCGCCGCCGGTCAACATGATCCTTTCCGCAGGCGGTATGCTGCCCTGGGGCGATGTCACGCAAACCGCCGCCTGGCTCAATATCTGGCCGGATGAAATCTATGGCAGCACCGAAACCGGCATTCTCGCCTGGCGCTACCGCCAGCAGGAGGAGATCGCCTGGCTCCCCTTCCCCGGCGTACATTTCCAGCCGGAGGGCGAAGCATTTCGCGCCTTTTCGCCGCTGATCGTGCAGCAGGACGGCCTGTTGCTCGACGATATCCTCCAGTTTGATGAGAACGGCCAGTTCCGCCTGATGGGACGCCGGGGGCGCGTCGTCAAAATTGAAGAGAAACGGATCTCGCTCAGCGAAGTTGAACAGCGGCTGCTGGAGCTGAAGGGCATCCGCGAGGCGGTCGCGCTGCCTGTTTCACGCGGCGGTCGTCAGGGCATTGGCGTTCTGCTGGTGCTGGATGACGAAACCCGCCAACAATGGCAGCGCTGCGGCGGCAAAGCCCAGGAACTGACCTGGCGTCGTTCGCTGCTGCCGTGGCTGGAGCCGGTTGCCGTACCTCGCTACTGGCGCGTGATCGACGAGATCCCGGTCAACAGTATGAACAAGCGTGTCTATGCGCAATTACAGGAGTTATTTCATGATACCCCATGAAATTGAGCGCCATCAGGCACAACCCCAACAGCTTGAGATCGTCCTGCATCTCGACCCTTCCTTGTTCTGGTTCAGCGGCCACTTTACCGTGCAGCCGCTGCTGCCCGGCGTCGCGCAACTGGACTGGGTGATGCATTATGCCACCACGCTGCTCACGCCCGGCTGGCGTTTTCACAGCATCCAGAACGTCAAATTCCAGGCGCCGCTGCTGCCTGAAACCACGGTGACGCTGACCCTGAGCTGGCAGGAAACCCGCCAGCTCCTGACGTTTAGCTATCAGCGCCACGATGGCGACGCGCGGCATACCGCCAGCAGCGGGAAGATCCGGTTATGCCGTTGACCTTCACTCCCTGCGTGCTCATCCCCTGCTACAACCACGGCGCGATGATGGCGCGGGTGCTGGCGCGGCTACAGCCGTTTAATCTGTCCTGCATTGTGGTGGATGACGGCAGTGACGAAACAACACGTCGGCAATTAGCGCAGCTGGCGGCTCAGGAACCGAACCTGACGCTGATCCGCCTGCCGGAAAACGCGGGCAAAGGCGCCGCGGTGATTCGTGGGCTACAGGCGGCCTCAGACGCGGGATTTACCCACGCGGTGCAGGTGGACGCCGACGGCCAGCATGCCATTGAAGATATTCCGAAGCTGCTCAAACTGGCGCAGGAAAACCCAGCCGCGCTGATCTCCGGGCAGCCGATCTATGACGATTCCATTCCCCGTTCGCGCCTGTACGGTCGCTGGATAACCCACGTCTGGGTATGGATTGAAACGCTTTCGTTCCAGTTGAAAGACAGCATGTGCGGGTTTCGCGTGTATCCGGTCGCCCCTGTGCTACAACTGGCGCAACGCGTCACGCTCGGCAAACGGATGGACTTCGACACCGAAGTCATGGTGCGCCTCTACTGGCAGGGCAACACCAGCTATTTTGTCCCGACCCGCGTTACCTATCCGCTGGATGGACTGTCCCATTTTGACGCGCTAAAAGACAACTGCCGAATTTCACTGATGCACACCCGCTTGTTCTTCGGCATGCTGCCGCGCATCCCGTCTTTGCTGTTTCGCCGCTCGTCGCCGCACTGGGCGCGCCAGCAGGAAGTTAAAGGGCTGTGGGGAATGCGTCTGATGCTGCTGGTCTGGCGTCTGCTTGGGCGTAAGGCGTTCTCGCTGCTGCTTTATCCGGTGGTCGGCGTCTACTGGCTGACGGCAGCGCACGCCCGCAAAGCATCGCAACACTGGCTGGCCCGCGTGCGAACGCAACTGACGTCACGCCAGCGCCCCGTTCCGTCCCGGCTGACCAGCTTCCACCACTTTCTGCGTTTTGGCGAGGCGATGCTGGATAAAATCGCCAGCTGGCGCGGGGAGCTACAGTTTGGCCGCGATGTGGTCTTTGCGCCGGGCGCAGAAGCGACGCTCAACATCACGGCGCCAACGGGCAAACTGCTGCTGGCCTCGCATCTGGGCGATGTCGAAGCCTGCCGCGCGCTGGCGCAATTGCAGGGCAGCAAAACCATCAACGCTCTGGTGTTCAGCGACAATGCCCAACGTTTTAAACAGATTATGGACGAGATGGCGCCGCAGGCCGGGCTGAACCTGATGCCCGTCACCGACATCGGCCCGGACACCGCCATCCTGCTGAAAGAGAAGCTGGAACGCGGCGAGTGGATCGCCATTGTTGGCGACCGTATTGCGGTTAACCCACAGCGTGGCGGCGAGTGGCGCGTCTGCTGGAGTCGTTTTATGGGTCAGCCCGCGCCGTTTCCGCAGGGGCCATTTATTCTGGCCTCCATCCTGCGCTGCCCGGTTCAGCTTATTTTCGCTCTGCGCCAGAACGGGAAACGGCATATCCACTGTGAACCGTTCGCCGACCCGCTGCTGTTGCCGCGCGCCGAACGCCAGCAGGCATTACAGCAGACCATCGACCGCTACGCCGAACGCCTTGAGCACTACGCGCTACAGTCGCCGCTCGACTGGTTTAATTTTTTCGATTTCTGGCAGTTGCCGGATGCCAAAAACAAGGAGTAAAGGGTGCTTAACGATCCCCGTTTTACTGCTGAAGTAGAGCTGACCATTCCGTTCCACGACGTCGATATGATGGGCGTCGCGTGGCACGGCAACTATTTCCGCTACTTCGAGATTGCCCGTGAGGCGCTGCTCAACCAGTTCGACTACGGCTACCGCCAGATGAAAGCGTCCGGCTACCTGTGGCCTGTGGTCGATACCCGCGTGAAGTACCGCAACGCGCTGACATTCGAACAACGCATTCGGGTGCGCGCCCGTCTTGAAGAGTACGAAAACCGCCTGCGCATCGGCTACGAAATTTTTGATGCGCAGACGGGAAAACGCGCCACGACGGGTTACACCATCCAGGTGGCGGTAGAAGAGAAAAGCCGCGAGATGTGCTTCGTCAGCCCGGATATTTTGTTTGAACGTATGGGAGTAACGCCATGAGATTCCTGCCGCTGCTGGCGCTGATCATCAGCCCGTTCGTGAGCGCTCTGACGCTCGACGATCTGCAACAGCGCTTTACCGAACAGCCGGTTGTCCGCGCCCACTTCGATCAAACCCGGACGATTAAGGATCTGCCGCAGCCGCTGCGATCCCAGGGCAGGATGCTGATCGCTCGCGACCAGGGGCTGCTGTGGGATCAAACCGCCCCGTTCCCGATGCAACTGCTGCTGGACGACAAACGGATGGTACAGGTGATCAACGGCCAGCCGCCGCAGGTCATCACCGCCGAAAACAACCCGCAGATGTTCCAGTTTAATCACCTGCTGCGCGCGCTGTTCCAGGCTGACCGCAGCGTGCTGGAGCAGAACTTCCGCGTCGATTTCGCCGATAAAGGCGAGGGGCGCTGGGCGCTGCGGCTAACGCCGATCACCACGCCGCTGGACAAGATTTTCGCCACGATTGACCTGGCCGGACAAACGTATCTGGAGTCAATCCAACTGAATGATAAACAAGGCGATCGCACGGATATCGCACTCACTCAACACCAACTGACGCCCGCTCAACTGACCGATGACGAACGCCAACGTTTTACCGCGCAATAACCGTAAAAGCCTCGCGCTGCTATGGGGTGTCGCCTGCCTGATTATGTTGGGCGCATTGCTGACGCTGCTGCCCCAGTCACGGCTGAACAGCAGCGTGCTGGCAATGCTGCCAAAACAGGCTTTAGGGAACATTCCGCCTGGCCTGAACGACGGTTTCATGCAGCGCCTCGACCAACAGCTGGTCTGGCTGGTAAGCCCGGGTAAACAGGCCGATCCGCAGGTGGCGCGCGACTGGCTCGCGCTGTTGCAAAAATCCCACGCGCTGGCGGACGTCAAAGGCCCGATGGACGCCGACAGCCAGCAGGCATGGGGCGCCTTTTTCTGGCAGCATCGCAACGGCCTGATCGATGAGGCCACCCGCGCTCGTCTGCAAAACGGCGGCGACGCGCAGGCGCAGTGGATTCTGTCTCAGCTGTATTCCGCCTTCTCCGGGGTGAGCGGTAAAGAGCTGCAAAACGATCCGCTGATGCTGATGCGCGGTTCGCAGCTGGCGATGGCGAAAAACGGCCAGCGTCTGCGGCTGATGGACGGCTGGCTGGTCACTCAGGATGAGCAGGGGCACTACTGGTATCTGCTGCACGGCGAGCTGGCCGGTTCGTCGTTTGATATGCAGCAAACGCACCAACTCGTCACCACGCTCAGCGCGCTGGAAGGTGAACTAAAAACGCGTTATCCACAGGCGCAGCTGCTGTCGCGCGGTACGGTTTTTTACAGTGATTACGCCAGCCAGCAGGCGAAACAGGATATCTCCACCCTTGGCGTGGCGACGGTTCTGGGCGTGATTCTGCTGATCGTGGCGGTCTTTCGCTCGCTGCGCCCGCTGCTGCTGTGCCTGATATCAATTGGCGTCGGCGCGCTGGCCGGAACCGTCGTCACCCTGCTGATTTTCGGCGAGCTGCACCTGATGACGCTGGTGATGAGCATGAGCATCATCGGCATTTCGGCCGACTATACGCTTTATTACCTGACCGAGCGCATGGTGCACGGCAACGACGCGTCGCCGTGGCAGAGCCTCGCCAAAGTGCGTAACGCCCTGCTGCTGGCGCTGCTGACCACCGTCGCGGCGTATCTGATCATGATGCTCGCCCCTTTCCCCGGCATTCGCCAGATGGCGGTATTTGCCGCCGTGGGATTAAGCGCCTCCTGCCTGACGGTCATTTTCTGGCATCCGTGGCTGTGTCGCGGGCTGCCTGTGCGCCCCGTTCCGGCAATGGTGCTGATGTTGCGCTGGCTGGCGGCGTGGCGGCGCAATAAAAAACTGTCCATCGGCCTGCCTGTGGCGCTGGCGATCTTCTCGCTGGCGGGCATCGCAACGCTGCATGTGGATGACGATATTTCACAGCTACAGGCGCTGCCGCAGCAAATACTGGCGCAGGAAAAAGCGATCACCGCCCTGACCGGGCAGAGCGTCGATCAGAAATGGTTTGTGGTTTACGGTCAGTCCGCACAGCAAACGCTGGAGCGGCTGGAAGCCTTTACCCCAGCGCTGGAACAGGCAAAGCGTGACGGGCTGCTCAGCGGCTATCGCACGCTTCCGATCAACTCGCTCGCCCGTCAGCAGCAGGATCTGAAGCTACTGAAAAACGCCGCTCCGGCGGTGAGCCGCGCGCTACAGAATGCCGGGCTTTCCACGGTTAACCCGGATCTGAACGCCATGCCGGTAACGGTGGACGCCTGGCTTGCCAGCCCGGCCAGCGAAGGCTGGCGGCTGCTGTGGCTGACGCGGGAGAGTGGCGAAAGCGGCGTGCTGGTGCCGGTAGACGGCGTGAAGCGGAGCGCCGCGCTGAACGCCCTCGCCACGCAATATTCCGGCGTGGCGTGGGTTGACCGAAAAAGCACCTTCGACACACTGTTCGCCCTCTATCGCAATGTGCTGACGGGACTGCTGTTTGTGGCGCTGGCGGTCATTGCCTGCGGCGCGATGATCAGGCTTGGCTGGCGCAAAGGACTGGTAAGCCTGGTGCCGTCAGTGCTGTCGCTGGGCTGCGGTCTGGCGGCGCTGACATTGAGCGGCCATGCGGTCAATCTGTTCTCGCTATTGGCGCTGGTGCTGGTGCTGGGGATTGGCATCAACTATACGCTGTTTTTCAGCAACCCACGCGGAACGCCGCTGACCTCGCTGCTGGCGATTACGCTGGCGATGATGACCACGCTGCTGACCCTCGGCATGCTGGTCTTTAGCGCCACCCAGGCCATCAGCAGTTTCGGTATCGTACTGGTCAGCGGGATTTTCACCGCATTTCTGTTATCGCCTCTGGCAATGCCCGGTAAAAAAGAGAAAAAAAGAAGATGATCAAACAAACAGCGCACTGGTTGAGACACCTTTTGCCGGATGGCGGCTTTGCCTTATCCGGCCTACGCCAGCGCACAAACCGCAGGCCGGATAAGCGTAGTGCCATCCGGCAGTTTTTGCTGATGACCGCAGCGCTCATTCTGACCGGATGCAGCCACTCGCAGAAAGCGCCGGAAGGCCGACCGCAGGCGTGGCTGGAACCCGGCGCGCGCGTCACGCTGCCTGCGCCGGGCATCTCTCCGGTGGTCAGTTCGCAACAACTGCTCACCGGCAGCTTTAACGGCAAAACCCAGTCGCTGCTGGTGATGCTCAATGCCGACGAGCAAAAAATCACCCTTGCCGGACTGTCGTCGGTTGGCATCCGCCTGTTCCTTGTCACCTATGATGAGAAAGGGCTGCACACCGAGCAGTCCATCGTGGTGCCGCAGTTGCCGCCCGCCAGCCAGGTTCTGGCCGACGTAATGCTCAGCCACTGGCCGATTAGCGCCTGGCAGCCGCAGTTGCCGACGGGCTGGACGCTCACCGACAACGGCGACAAACGCGAGCTGCGCAATGCCAGCGGTAAGCTGGTGACGGAAATTGTCTATCTGAACCGCAAAGGCAAACGCGAGCCGATCAGCATTGAGCAGCATGTGTTCAAATACCACATCACCATTCAATATCTGGGTGACTGATATGATCTATATTTCTGCGATCGGTATGATCAACGCACTGGGCAACGATACGGATGAGATCGCCACGAACCTGACACGCGGCGTGGCGCCTGGTATGCGCCCTCGCCCCGGCTGGCTACAGGGGCATCCACAGGCGGTGCTCGCCGGTGTTGACGGCGAACTGCCCGCCATCCCCGATGACTTTGCAGCTCACCGTTCGCGCAACAATCAGCTGCTGCTGGCCGCGCTCGCGCAGATCCAGCCCCGGGTGGATGAAGCCATCGCGCAGTATGGCCGCGATCGCGTCGCCGTGGTGCTCGGCACCAGCACCTCCGGCCTCGACGAGGGTGATGCCCATGTCAACCTGACGCTAAACGGCCAGGAAAGCCTCTCCTGGCAGTACCCGCAGCAGGAGCTGGGCGATCCGTCGCGCTTTCTCAGCCACTGGCTGGCGCTTGATGGCCCGGCGTTTACCCTTTCCACCGCCTGTTCCTCCAGCGCCAGAGCGATCATCAGCGGACGCCGACTGATCGAAGCTGGTCTGGCGGACGTGGCGATTGTCGGCGGCGCGGACACCTTAAGCCGGATGCCGATTAACGGCTTCCACAGCCTGGAGTCGCTCTCTCCAACGCGATGCCTGCCGTTCGGCCGGGATCGCAGCGGCATTACCATCGGCGAAGGGGCCGCGCTGATGCTATTGACCCGCGAACCGCAGCCTGTCGCGCTGCTGGGCGTCGGCGAGTCCAGCGACGCGTACCATATTTCCGCGCCGCATCCGCAAGGTGAAGGCGCGATTCGCGCGATTACCCAGGCGCTCAATGACGCAGGCATCACGCCGACGCAGGTGGGTTATATCAACCTGCACGGCACCGCCACGCCGCTCAACGACCAGATCGAATCGAAAGTCGTGAGTGAACTGTTTGGCGAGAATGTGCCCTGTAGCTCCACCAAACATCTGACCGGGCACACACTGGGCGCAGCAGGAATCACCGAAGCCGCCCTCAGCATGTTGATTCTGCAACGCGACTTGCCGCTGCCGCCGCAGGATTTCAGCGATTCGCCGCGTGACCCGGCGTTGCCGCGCTGCGGCATCATCGAACAACCGCGCGCGCTTGAACGCCCGGTGATCTTATCTAACTCGTTCGCCTTTGGCGGCAACAACGCCAGCATTCTGCTCGGGAGGGTTTCATGAGTCGCTATTTATCACCCGGCGAGTATCTGCCGCATGACGCCCCCATGTTGCTGCTCGAAGACGTCGAGTACGTCACGGACGAGTCCGCCGCCTGCCGCGTCACCGTGGCGCCAGGCAGCGTGCTGGCCCCGTTTCTTGACCCGCAGGGCAATCTGCCCGGCTGGTTCGCGCTGGAACTGATGGCGCAAACCGTCGGCGTCTGGTCAGGCTGGCATCGTCATCAACAGGGTCAGAGCGCCATCTCTTTGGGCATGGTGCTCGGCGCGCGTGAACTCGTCTGCGCCGCAGGCGCCCTCCCCGCCGGGGAAACGCTGACCATCAGGGCCACATTACTCATGCAGGATGAGCGTTTCGGCAGCTTTGAATGCACAATCGACGTGGGGGATAACACGCTGGCGACAGGCCGCGTAAATACGTTCCAGCCCACGCAGGAAGAACTCACCACGCTATTTCAACAGGGAGCTGCAACATGAGTCGTTCCGTTCTGGTTACCGGGGCCAGCAAAGGCATCGGTCGCGCCATCGCCCGTCAACTGGCGGCTGACGGCTTTGTTGTCGGGGTTCACTATCACCGTGACGCGCAGGGCGCGCAAGAAACGCTGGACGCCATTCTCGCCGTCGGCGGCGCAGGCCGTCTGCTCAGTTTTGACGTCGCCAGTCGCGAGCAGTGCCGCGAGGTGCTGGAGCAGGATATCGACGCGCATGGCCCGTGGTATGGCGTAGTCAGCAACGCCGGGATCACCCGCGACGCTGCCTTTCCGGCGCTGAGCGACGACGACTGGGATGCCGTGATCCACACCAATCTCGACAGCTTTTACAATGTGATTCAGCCGTGCATCATGCCGATGATTAGCGCACGTCAGGGTGGACGGATCATTACCCTGTCATCCGTTTCCGGCGTGATGGGCAACCGTGGTCAGGTTAACTACAGCGCCGCAAAAGCGGGCATTATCGGTGCGACAAAAGCGCTGGCGATTGAGCTGGCAAAACGTAAAATCACCGTCAACTGCATCGCGCCGGGGCTGATTGACACCGGCATGATCGCAATGGAAGAGGCCGCGCTGAAAGAGGCGATGTCCATCATCCCAATGAAACGTATGGGCCAGGCAGATGAAGTGGCAGGGCTGGCCAGTTATTTAATGTCGGATATTGCGGGTTACGTTACCCGCCAGGTCATATCCATCAATGGAGGGATGTTATGACGCGTCGCGTTGTGATTACAGGCATGGGCGGCGTCACCGCGTTTGGCGAGAACTGGCAGGACGTTTCCACCAGACTGAAAGCTTACGAAAACGCTGTGCGCCAGATGCCGGAATGGCAGGTTTATGACGGACTGCATACGCTGCTTGGCGCGCCAGTCGATGATTTCACCCTACCGGCACACTATACCCGCAAGCGTATTCGGGCGATGGGCCGCGTGTCGCTCATGTCCACCCGCGCCACCGAACTGGCGCTGGAACAGGCAGGGCTTATCGACGATGCGGTGCTGACCAACGGCGAAACCGGGATTGCCTATGGTTCTTCTACCGGCAGTACCGGCCCGGTGAGCGAATTCGCCACCATGCTGACGGAAAAACACACCAACAACATCACCGGCACCACTTACGTGCAGATGATGCCGCACACCACCGCCGTCAACACCGGGCTGTTCTTTGGCCTGCGGGGCCGCGTGATCCCGACGTCCAGCGCCTGCACCTCCGGCAGTCAGGCGATTGGTTATGCCTGGGAAGCGATTCGTCACGGCTACCAGACGGTGATGGTCGCCGGCGGCGCAGAAGAGTTATGCCCGTCTGAAGCGGCGGTTTTTGACACGCTGTTTGCCACCAGCCAGCGCAATGACGAACCGAAAACGACGCCTTCGCCGTTCGATGAAAAGCGCGATGGTCTGGTAATTGGCGAAGGCGCAGGGACGCTGATTCTCGAAGAGCTGGAACATGCCAAAGCCCGAGGGGCGACCATTTACGGCGAAATCATCGGCTTTGCCACTAACTGCGACGCCGCGCATATCACCCAGCCACAGCGTGAAACCATGCAGATTTGCATGGAACAATCGCTGAAAATAGCAGGCTTAAGCGCACGGGATATAGGGTACATTTCCGCCCACGGCACGGCGACCGATCGGGGCGATATCGCAGAAAGTCAGGCAACGGCCGCAATTTATAGCGATAATGTGCCGATCTCCTCGCTAAAAAGCTACTTTGGGCATACCCTTGGCGCCTGCGGGGCACTGGAAGCCTGGATGAGTCTGCAAATGATGCGTGAAGGTTGGTTTGCACCTACGCTAAACTTGAGTCAGCCGGATACCCAATGCGGCGCGCTGGATTACATCATGGGTGAAGCCCGCAAGATTGATTGTGAATTTTTGCAAAGCAACAACTTTGCGTTTGGCGGCATCAATACTTCTATCATTATTAAACGTTGGCCCTGATATGTACCGGATTGTTCTGGGAAAAGTTTCGACACTGAGCACAGGCGCGCTGCCGTCGCCACTGTACGCACAGGCGCCGCAGGGCGCTCGCCGCGCGCGCTGGCTGGCCGGTCGCGTACTGCTTTCCCATGCCCTTTCGCCATTGCCGGAGATTGTGTATGGCGAACAGGGAAAACCTGCTTTTTCTCCTGACACCCGGCTCTGGTTTAACCTGAGTCATAGCGGGGACGATATCGCCCTGCTGCTGAGCGACGAGGGCGAAGTCGGCTGCGACATTGAAGTGATCCGCCCGCGAGATAACTGGCGGTCGCTGGCCAACGCGGTGTTCAGCCTTGGCGAACATGCGGAAGTGGAAGCCGAACATCCCGAACAACAGCTGACGGCGTTCTGGCGCATCTGGACGCGCAAAGAGGCTATCGTAAAACAGCGCGGCGGCAGCGCCTGGCAAATCGTCAGCGTGGACAGCACGCTCAACTCGGCGTTGTCGGTCAGCCAGTGCCAGCTCGATACCCTGAGTCTGGCGGTCTGCACGCCGACACCGTTCACGCTGACCGCCGATTGCGTGCAGCGCCTGGAATCCATCGCGTAAATTTGTATGTCATGCCTGCCGTTAAATCTTTACGGAGAACATTTCATTCTGACGCGTGATTCCGTTCACTTTAGGTTCAGCATTTCTCTGGAATTTCATCACCCGTGAACGCGTTAAGGGGGCTATCGCTGCCCCCTTAACAATCCCCGCTCCCGGCAGGAAAATTGTTGCTTCGTAATACCCTCCGCTTATTCCTTCAGGCTACCGGGGCGGGCGCGAGGTAGCGTCCCTGCAAAACGCGCCCTGAACCCGCATCCATGCGGGTTCCTCCGGCCTTACGGAAACACGTCGGCAATTTTCAGCCGGACCCGCCCACACCTGACCATTTCCACGGTTTTTTTTTAACAGCAAAACCGGTGCGGCTGAAAATCAGAGCATTGCAGCAATGCCCCTGTTCCGGCTGAAAATCGATGAGACGTTGACGGCTGACCGGGTCCGCCCGCAGGGACGCGGGCGGAGGGGACGGCCTGCCGGGATGCAGGCTCGGCCCCGACCCGAAAGGCAGACGGAATAAGGCGAATAAACCGCGCAGCGGCGATTTTCCTTGCCGGAGAGCCAGGGTTGCAAGGGAGGCGGCGGCGAGCCTCCCTTGCACGTTCACAGGTGACGAGGCTCCAGATAAATGCTGAACCTAAAGTGAACGGAACAATATTTCAGAGTGAAATAATCTCCTCATAGAAAACATCCGCTACCATATGATTTTCGTATACCTTCCCCCTTTGACCGCCCAACTATTGATCCAGAACACGTCAAAAGTATGATGAATCTTTAGAATCGTCATACTCATTTAGTCGTACCTCTTTTTAATCGGGGCCACCATTTTGTCCAGACTACGCCGCACACTTTTTGCGCTGCTGGCCTGTGCGTCATTCCTCGCGCATGCCGCCGCACCTGACGAGATCACCACCGCATGGCCGGTAAACGTAGGGCCGCTAAACCCGCACCTTTATACGCCTAACCAGATGTTCGCCCAGAGCATGGTGTATGAACCGCTGGTGAAGTATCAAGCGGATGGTTCAGTAAAACCCTGGCTGGCAAAAAGCTGGACCCACTCAGCAGATGGCAAAACCTGGGTGTTTACGCTGCGCGATGACGTAACCTTCTCTAACGGCGAAGCATTTAACGCCCAGGCCGCAGCAGAGAACTTCCGCGCGGTGCTTGATAACCGCCAGCGCCATGCCTGGCTGGAGCTGACGAACCAAATCACCGACGTCAAAGCGCTGAGTAAAACCGAACTGCAAATCACCCTGAAAAGCGCCTATTATCCTTTCCTGCAAGAACTCGCCCTGCCGCGCCCTTTCCGCTTTATCGCCCCGTCCCAGTTTAAAAACAACGAAACGATGAACGGCATTAAAGCGCCTGTCGGAACCGGGCCGTGGGTTCTGAAAGCGTCGAAGCTCAACCAGTACGACGTGCTGGTACGCAATGACCACTACTGGGGCGAGAAACCCGCGATCCGCCAGATAACGATTAAAGTGATCCCGGACCCGACGACCCGCGCGGTGGCCTTTGAGACCGGCGATATTGACCTGCTGTATGGCAATGAAGGACTGCTGCCGCTCGATACCTTCGCCCGTTTCAGCCAGACGCCGGAATACCGTACCCAGCTTTCCGCGCCGGTTGAGACCGTCATGCTGGCGCTGAACTCCGCCAAAGCGCCAACCAACGAGCTGGCGGTGCGTGAAGCGCTGAACTATGCGGTAAATAAAAAATCGCTGATCGATAATGCCCTGTACGGCACCCAGCAGATCGCCGATACGCTGTTTGCCCCCTCCGTGCCTTACGCCGACATTGGCCTGAAACCACGCCAGTACGATCCCCAACAGGCTAACGCGCTGCTGGAAAAAGCGGGCTGGACATTGCCCGCCGGGAAAACCATTCGTGAAAAAGCCGGTCAGCCGCTGCACGTTGAGCTGGCCTATATCGGCACCGACGCGCTGAGCAAATCAATGGCGGAAATCATCCAGGCCGATATGCGCAAAGTGGGCGTCGATGTGTCGCTGGTAGGCGAGGAAGAGAGCAGTATTTATGCCCGTATGCGCGATGGCCGTTTCGGGATGATTTTCTCCCGCACCTGGGGCGCGCCGTACGATCCGCATGCGTTTATGAGCTCAATGCGCGTACCGTCCCACGCCGATTATCAGGCGCAGCTCGGGCTGCCGGACAAAGCGCAAATTGATAAAGAAATTGGCGAGGTGCTCACCACCACCGATGAGGCGCAGCGTAAGTCTCTGTATCGCGACATCCTGACGCGTCTGCATAACGATGCGGTGTATCTGCCCATCAGCTATATGTCGATGATGGTGGTGGCGAAACCCGAGCTGGGGAAAATTCCTTATGCGCCCATCACCTCCGAGATCCCATTTGAACAGATCAACCCGGTGAAACCCTGATGCTGCGTTATATTGTGCGGCGCATTTTGCTGCTGATCCCGATGATTTTCGCCGCGTCGGTGATTATCTTTTTGATGCTGCGCATGGGCACCGGCGACCCGGCGCTCGACTATCTGCGGCTCTCTAACTTACCGCCAACGCCAGAGATGGTCGCCTCCACGCGGGTTATGCTGGGGTTGGATCAACCGCTGGTCGTGCAGTACGGCTCCTGGCTGTGGAAAGCGCTGCATCTGGATTTTGGCATCTCTTTCGCCACTCAGCGCCCGGTGCTGGAGGACGTACTGAACTTTCTGCCCGCCACGCTACAGCTGGCGGGCGCGGCGCTGGTGCTGATCCTGCTCACGTCTGTACCGCTGGGGATCTGGGCGGCGCGCCATCGTGACCGTCTGCCGGACTTCATCGTACGGCTGATCGCGTTTCTCGGCGTATCAATGCCCAACTTCTGGCTCGCCTTCCTGCTGGTGATGTTCTTCTCGGTGTATTTAAAGTGGCTACCGGCAATGGGCTACGGCGGCTGGCAGCACATCATTCTGCCTGCGGTGTCGATTGCGTTTATGTCGCTGGCGATTAACGCCCGCCTGCTGCGCGCCAGCATGCTGGAAGTCGCCGGTCAGCGCCACGTCACATGGGCGCGTCTGCGCGGCCTGAACGCGAAACAAACCGAGCGCCGCCATATTCTGCGTAACGCGTCGCTACCCATGATTACCGCCGTCGGGATGCACATTGGCGAACTGATTGGCGGCACGATGATTATCGAAAACATCTTCGCCTGGCCGGGCGTCGGGCGCTATGCGGTGTCAGCCATTTTTAACCGCGACTACCCGGTCATTCAGTGCTTTACGCTCATTATGGTGGTGGTTTTCGTGGTCTGTAACCTGATTGTTGACCTGCTGAACGCCGCGCTGGACCCGCGCATTCGTCGCCATGAAGGAGCGCATTCGTGAATTTTTTTCTCTCTGCACGCTGGCCGGTGCGCCTGGCGCTCCTCATTATCGCTTTGCTGGCGATCATCGCGCTCACCAGCCAGTGGTGGTTGCCGTACGATCCGCAGGCGATTGATTTACCGTCACGTTTACTGTCGCCGGACAGCCAGCACTGGCTGGGCACCGACCATCTGGGGCGCGATATTTTCTCCCGCCTGCTGGCGGCAACCCGCGTCTCGCTCGGTTCCGTAATCGCCTGTTTGTTGCTGGTGTTAGCGCTGGGGCTGATCGTCGGCGGCAGCGCCGGGCTGATGGGCGGTCGCGTCGATCAGTTCACCATGCGCGTCGCGGATATCTTTATGACGTTCCCGACCTCCATCCTCTCTTTTTTCCTCGTGGGCGTGTTGGGGACGGGGTTGACCAACGTCATCATCGCAATCGCCCTGTCGCACTGGGCCTGGTATGCGCGGATGGTGCGCAGCCTGGTGATCTCCCTGCGCCAGCGTGAATTTGTGCTCGCCTCGCGCCTTTCCGGCGCCGGGCATGTGCGCGTGTTTATCGACCACCTGGCCGGGGCGGTGATCCCCTCCCTGCTCGTGCTGGCGACGCTGGATATCGGCCATATGATGCTGCACGTCGCCGGGATGTCGTTCCTCGGCCTCGGCGTCACTGCGCCAACGCCGGAATGGGGCGTAATGATTAACGATGCGCGCCAGTATATCTGGACTCAGCCGCTACAGATGTTCTGGCCGGGACTGGCGCTGTTTATCAGCGTGATGGCCTTTAACATGGTGGGTGACGCCCTGCGCGATCACCTCGACCCTCATCTGGTGACGGAGCATGCCCACTGATGCCACAACAAATTGAATTACAAAACATTGTGTTGCAAGCAGACAGACCGTTGGTGCACGGCGTGTCGTTAGCGCTCAGGCGCGGGCGCGTACTGGCGCTGGTGGGCGGCAGCGGCAGCGGTAAATCGCTGACCTGCGCGGCGACGCTGGGCATCCTGCCCGCAGGCGTGCGTCAGACAGCGGGCGCCATTCTGGCCGATGGTCAGCCGATTTCCCCCTGCAAGCTGCGTGGAATTAAGGTCGCGACCATCATGCAGAACCCGCGCAGCGCCTTTAATCCGCTGCACACGATGGCGGCCCACGCAAAAGAAACCTGCCTGGCGTCAGGTAAACCGGCGGATGACGCCACGCTTATCGCGGCGCTGGAGGCGGTAGGTCTGGAAAATGCCGCGCGGGTGCTGAAGCTTTACCCGTTCGAGATGAGCGGCGGCATGCTGCAACGCATGATGATTGCAATGGCGCTGCTGTGTGACGCGCCGTTCATCATCGCGGACGAACCAACAACCGACCTGGACGTGGTCGCCCAGGCACGAATCCTCGATCTCCTGGAAAGCATTATGCGCAGCCGCGCGCCCGGTATGCTGCTGGTCACTCATGATATGGGCGTCGTCGCGCGACTGGCGGACGATGTGGCAGTAATGGACAACGGCAAGATCGTAGAACTGGGTGACGTGGAAACGTTATTCCGCACCCCGCAGCATAGCGTGACGCGTAATCTGGTTTCGGCGCATCTCGCGCTGTACGGTATGGAGTTAGCCTCATGACGTTACTGACGGTAAGCGGTATTTCCCATCAATACGCGCACGCTAACCTCAGCGGCAAACATCAGCATCACACGGTGCTGAAAGAGGTATCATTAAGCCTGAAAAGCGGCGAAACCGTGGCGTTATTGGGGCGTAGCGGCTGCGGGAAAAGCACGCTTGCCCGCCTGCTGGTCGGGCTGGAATCGCCGACGCAGGGCCGCGTCTGCTGGCGGAACGAGCCGCTCTCCACGCTTAACCGGGCCAGACAAAAAGCGTTTCGCCGTGATATCCAGATGGTGTTTCAGGACTCAATCAGCGCGGTAAACCCGCGTAAAACCGTACGCGAGATCCTGCGTGAACCGATGCGCCATTTGCTGTCGCTTTCCAGAGCCGAACAAATCGCGCGCGCCAGCGAGATGCTGCGGGCGGTGGACCTGGACGACACGCTTCTGGATAAACGTCCGCCACAGCTGAGCGGCGGGCAATTACAGCGCGTCTGCCTGGCGCGGGCGCTGGCGGTCGAACCCAAATTACTGATTCTGGATGAAGCGGTCTCTAACCTCGATCTGGTATTGCAGGCGGGCGTCATTCGTCTGCTCAAAAAGCTGCAACAGCAGTTCGGCACCGCCTGTCTGTTTATCACCCACGATTTACGTCTGGTGGAACGTTTTTGCCACCGGGTAATGGTGATGGATGAAGGGCAGATTGTTGAGACGCGAACCGTAGGTGACACATTAACCTTTTCCTCTGACGCCGGGCGTGTGTTACAAAATGCGGTACTTCCCGCATTTCCCGTGCGCCGTCGCGCGACAGAAAAGGTTTAATTCAGATGCAACGTGTCACTATTACTCTCGATGACGATTTACTCGAAACGCTGGATAGCCTGAGCCAGCGCCGGGGCTACAACAACCGCTCCGAAGCGATTCGTGACATTCTGCGCGGCGCGCTGGCGCAGGAGGCCACGCAGGAGCACGGCACCCAGGGCTTCGCGGTGCTCTCGTATGTTTATGAGCATGAGAAACGCGATTTAGCCAGCCGCATCGTTTCCACTCAGCATCATCACCATGATTTGTCGGTGGCGACGCTGCATGTACACATTAATCACGACGACTGTCTGGAGATCGCCGTACTGAAAGGCGATATGGGCGACGTTCAGCATTTTGCCGATGACGTCATCGCCCAGCGCGGCGTGCGCCACGGTCATTTGCAGTGTTTGCCGAAGGAAGAGTGATTGCCTGTTTCGTTGCCGGGGGCGCTTCGCTTGCCCGGCCTACGTCCGTTTCCGTTGGTAGTTCACAGGCCGGATAAGGCGCTTCGCTTGCCCGGCCTACGTCCGTTTCCGTTGGTAGTTCGTAGGCCGGATAAGGCGCAGCCGCCATCCGGCAATAATGTTTACGCCATCGTGCCAATCGTCTTTCTGAAACGCAGTAGCGCTATCAGGAAGAAAGCGCTGCCGATCGCCAGCAGCGTCAGAAACTGTGGCCAGACGATGCCAAACCCGGCGCCGCGATAAAGTATCGCCTGCGCGAGGCTGACAAAGTGAGTGGTCGGCATCGTCAGCATGATGTCCTGCACCACCTGCGGCATACTTTCACGCGGCGTGGAACCGCCGGAGAGCATCTGCAACGGCAGCAGCACCAGAATCATCAGCAGCCCCAGTTGCGGCATCGAACGCGCCAGGGTGCCCATAAAAATGCCGATAGACGTGGTGGCGAACAGGCTTAACGCGACCCCCAGCATAAACAGCGGAATGGAGCCCTCAATCGGCACGCCGAGTGCCCCCTTCACCATCAGCATCAACGACAGCCCGGAAACCACCAGCACCACCAGCCCCATCGACCAGACCTTCGCCATCATGATCTCAAACGGGGTGATCGGCATCACCAGCAGGTGTTCAATCGTCCCGTGCTCCCGCTCGCGGATCAGCGCCGAGCCGGTCAGCACAATCGCCAGCATGGTGATGTTATTAATAATCGCCATTACGCCGCCGAACCATGCCGGGTCCAGATTCGGGTTGAAGCGCATCCGGGTTTCCAGCGAGACCAGCGGCTCGCTATTGTCGCGGTAACGCGCCACAAAGCTGTTCACCTCGCCGCTGATGATGTTCTGGATATAGCTGTTGCCGGTAAACGCCTGACTCATGCGCGTCGCATCGACGTTCACCTGAATATCCGGCTGCCGCCCCGCCAGCACATCCCGTTGGAAATTGGGCGGAATATTGACGGCAAAGGTGTAACGTCCGGCATCCAGTCCGGCGTCCATCTCATCGGCGGTGATCATCTCCGGCGGCAGGAACCACGGGCGATAGAAGCTGTTCACAATGCGATTCGACAGCTGAGACTGGTCCATATCGGCAATCGCGATTGGCGCAAGGTGCAGCGAGCCCGGCAGAACGGTGGCGGAGGAGTACACCGAAATCGAGAAGGCAAAGACAATCAGCGTCAGCATTGCCTTATCCCCCAGCAGGCTGCGTAACTCTTTGATGCCGAGGTTATAAATATTGCGTAATCGGCGCATCACCCCTCCTGTTTTTTCAGCAGCAATACGCTCAGGCCAATCACCAGCGGAATGGCGATCGCCAACGGCACGAACAGCGGCCAGAGATCCATCAGATCCAGCGCTTTCGAGAACGTACCGCGCGCGATCGTCAGAAAATGGCTGGTCGGGTAGATCTCGCCGATCCATCTCCCCGGCCCTTCCAGCGACGCCACCGGGTCGATCATCCCGGAGAACTGGGTCGCCGGGATCAGCGTAATGATCGAGGTGCCGAAAATCGCGGCGATCTGGCTTTTCATAAACGTCGAAATCAGCAGCCCCATTCCGGTGGCGATGGTGACGTAGAGCAGCGCCGCCAGGGTGAGCGTCAGGAAGCTGCCCTTATGCGGCACGCCAAAAACGAACACCGACAGCGCGCAGAGCAACAGGAAGTTCAGCATCCCCAGCGCGATGTACGGCAACTGTTTACCGAGTAAAAATTCGCTGCGGGTGGTCGGCGTCACATACAAGTTGATAATCGATCCCAGCTCTTTTTCACGCACCACGCTCAGGGCGCTGAGCATCGACGGGATCATCATCAACAGCAGCGGAATCACCGCCGGCACAATCGCTGGCAGGCTTTTCACATCCGGGTTGTAGCGATAGCGCGTTTCAATGGTCATCAGCCCGCCCTGGCTGCTGGCATTCGGCTGACGGCTCGCCACATCCTGTAGCCAGCTCTGGTGCATCGCCTGTACGTATCCCCTCACCGTTTCCGCACGACTGGGCATTGCGCCATCCACCCACACGCCAATCTGCACCGGCGTGCCGCGGGCGATATCCCGTCCAAAATTGGGCGGAAGTTCTATCGCGACCGCCACCTCGCCCGAGCGCATACGCCGGTCAAGATCGTCATAGCTGGTGAGCGGCGGCTGCTCGATAAAATAGCGAGACCCCGCCAGGTTCAACGACCAGGCCTGGCTGCTGACGGTCCGATCGCGATCGAGCACGGCAAAGCGCAGGTTTTCCACATCCATGCTGATACCGTAGCCCATGATCAGCATCAAAATGACCGTCCCCAGCAAGGCCAGCGTTGATCGTACCGGATCGCGGCGCAGCTCCAGCGCTTCACGGCGGCTGTAGCTAAACAGGCATCGCAGACTAAAACCCTGGCGCGGCGGTTTACCCGCTTTATGCACGTCTGGCGCGTCCGCTGGCGGCAGCGGTGATACTGGCGCTGGCCCTGCGGCTTCCTGTAACCAGGAGATAAACGCCTCTTCAAGACTGGCTGCGCCCCGCCGCTCTACCAGTTCCTGCGGCGTGCCGCTGGCAAGCACCTTTCCGGCGTGCATCAGCGACATGCGGTCACAGCGTTCCGCTTCGTTCATAAAGTGGGTGGAGATAAAAATGGTCACCTTATCCTGGCGCGACAGATCCACCATCAACTGCCAGAACATATCCCTGGCAACCGGGTCCACGCCGGAGGTCGGCTCATCCAGAATCAGCATTTCCGGGCGATGGATCACCGCCACCGCCAGCGACAAGCGCTGGCGAATACCGAGCGGCAGCGCCTCCGGCAGCATATCTTCGACGTCAGAGAGCATAAAACGCTCGCTCATCTGCGCTACGCGCTGCGGAATCTCTGCGTCCGGGATGTGGAACAGGCGGGCATGTAGCTCCAGGTTTTGCCGCACGGTCAGCTCGCTGTAGAGTGAAAACGCCTGCGACATGTAACCCACCCGGCGGCGGGTTTCGATATCCTTCGGGTCAACCGACTGTCCGAACAGCCAGGCTTCCCCTTCGCTGGCAGGCAGCATCCCGGTGAGCATTTTCATGGTGGTGGACTTGCCGCAGCCGTTCGAGCCCAGAAAACCAAAAATCTCTCCGCGCGGGATGCGGAAATTGACGTGATCGACGGCGACGAAATTGCCAAACCGCATGGTCAGATCTTTCGCCTCAATGGCGATCTCTTCCTGCGTCGCATCATAAGGCGGGATAACAACGGGTTTGTGCGCCTGGCGCTGCGCCTCTGGCAACAGGGCGATAAACGCCTGCTCCAGCGTGGCGCTGCCGGTTTTGTCCCGCAGTTCTTGCGCACTGCCCGTCGCCATCACTTCACCTGCGTTCATCGCCACCAGCCAGTCGAAACGCTCGGCTTCTTCCATATAGGCCGTGGCGACCAGCACGCTCATGTTAGTCTGGCGCTGACGAATGCTGTCGATCAACGCCCAGAACTGGGCGCGGGAAAGCGGGTCGACCCCGGTGGTAGGCTCATCAAGAATCAGCAGTTCCGGGTCATGGATCAGCGCGCAGCACAGCCCCAGTTTTTGTTTCATGCCGCCCGAGAGCTTCCCCGCCGGGCGATCGCGAAACGGCGCCAGCCCGGTGCTGTTCAGCAGATCGGTAATTCGCGCTTCACGCTCCGCTTTATCATGCCCGAAGAGACGCGCGAAGAAATCGACGTTCTCATACACCGACAGCGTATGGTAGAGGTTCTTTCCCAGCCCCTGCGGCATCCAGGCTATCCGTGGGCAGACATCGCGGCGGTGCGTCGCGTCGCGCATGTCGCCGCCCAGCACCCGCACATTGCCCTGTTCGATAACGCGCGCGCCGGAGATAAGCGACAGCAGGCTCGACTTACCGACGCCATCCGGGCCAATCAGCCCCACCATACAGCGAGCGGGGATATCCAGCGTGATGTTGTTCAGCGCCACCGTTGCCCCGTAATGCTGACTCACGCCGTCAAGGTGCGCCACGGGAGGAATGGGAAGACGCGCCAGGTTCGTCATTGCGGTAGCCTCACCGCCAGATCGTCAGGCCAGGGGCGCTGTTCATCCAGCCGCACCCATGCCATACCCGGCAAACCGGTTTTCACGTATTCCAGATGCTGCTGTAACAGCGCTGGCGGGATACGCGCCTTCACGCGGAACATCAGCTTCAGCCGTTCATCGCTGGTTTCGACGGTTTTCGGCGTGAACTGCGCGACGCTGGCGACAAAACTGATGGTGGCCGGAATGCGCAGGCTGGGCGCGGCATCCAGCACCAGGCGCGCTTCCCCGCCAATTTTCAGCAGGCCGGCCTGCTCGGTCGGCAGGAAGAAGGTCATGTAGACATCGCTGAGATCGACCATATTCAGCACCCGGCCGCCCGCAGACAGCACCTCTCCCGGTTCGGCAACGCGGTACTGGACGCGGCCATCTCGCGGCGCTTTTAATTCACTGTCATCGATGTCCGCCACAATGCGTCGTTCGGTAGCCTGCGCCGCGTCTACGCGGGTCTGCGCCTGAATAATGCTGGTGCGGGCCGCTTCAATCGCCGCTTTCGTCGCAGAGACCTGGGCTTTGGCGGATTCCAGCGCGGCGCGAGCGCTTTCGGCAGCGGCGCGATCGTCATCCAGCTGTTGAGCGGAAACCGCACCGCGCTGCGACAGCGAGCGGGAACGCACATGACGTTTGGAGACCGAATCCAGCTCGGCTTCACGCTGCTTCACCACCGACTGGGCGGCGCGCGTTTCGCTCTGGCGTTGCTCCAGCAGGGCGCGCGCGGCGGCAACCGCGCTTTCAGCCTCTTTGATTTGCGCGATGGCTTCCAGCCGCTGTTCCTGCAACACGCGGGTGTCCATCTTCGCCAGCACCTCGCCCTGGCGTACAAACTGCCCTTCCGACACCAGAATGGTGTCAATTCGACCGGCGATTTTGGTGGCAATATCGACTTCTGTTGCCTCAATTCTGCCGTTGCTGGCGGCAAAGCCATCCGGTACGCCAGCAGGACGTAGCATCCACCACGCTACGGCTGCTATTGCCACCAGGATGCCAACACTCCACCACACCAGATGACGCTTTATTTTGTCCATATCCGACCCGCCGTGATCCCTGTTAGCCAACAATGCGTGTCACAACACCCCCGAACACATGTTCAGCGGGATATTCCATCCGGGATAAGAAGGAAAAAAAGAAAATGGCCAGACGGCATGCAGGCGTCAGCGCGGCGCTCGCCGTAAAGGAAAGTGAATGACGGAAATGCTCGAAAAACGGGTACTAATGTTGTCATCATCAGCGTTCCTGGCCGTAAATGAAACACGCATACTCATATGTACTATCAATGAAATACTAACACCAATACCCGTGATGTCTATTCACTTCATTCTTTAATGGGTTTCGCTGGCTTTTATTGGCAGAGAGACGATGTGGTATATCAACCGTTGATAAACCATCTAAATTATAAACATTGTGAATGGTTAACATTCTCTATACTGGCGGCTCATTTTATCGATCTCGTTATGGCGAGGCTCCTGCACAAATATAAGTTACCGCCCTGCTGGTATCGAGAGAGACCACTCAGGGAAATACAGGCATCCATCGAATCAAGGTGTTGCCAAGGTAACTTCTGACGGCGTAAACACCGGACAGATACGTTGTGCAGTGCTAAAACCAGGACGTAGGGATCTGCCTGTGCTCATCCTGTCTTGTTCGCCCCTATGAGAGCTTTTTATAGGGAATTACATCAATGTCATCCATCCACGTTTGCAACGCACATCACCCGGCTCCGGCTTTTGACGGCGATGCTATCGCGCAATATATGCGTACCGATTTTATTACGCTGCCGGATCATCTCAGCGTTCATGAGGCGCGTGAATTCTTTGTGTCGCAACTCACCTCAGATGATATTCCCGGCCAGGTGTTTGTGGTTGCGGAAAAACAGCTGCGCGGGGTTTTATCCATCAAGAAACTTTTACAGGCAAGCGACACGGCGCAATCTATCCACGCCTTAATGGACAGTTGCCTGTTTCGCGTCAAACCTGACGACGAACGTCCACACATCATTGCCGAGCTGACCGAACGCCAGCTCGATCTGGTGCCGGTCGTCGATAAAGGCGAGCTGGTCGGCTGCCTGATGGAAAAAGAGATTGCCCATCTTCTGGAAGATGACGTCACTGAAGACGTGCAGCGCCAGGGGGCGACGCTGCCGCTGGAGAAACCGTATCTGGACATCAGCCCGTGGACGCTGTGGAAGAAACGTTCTGTGTGGCTGCTGTTGCTGTTTGTGGCGGAAGCCTATACCAGTAGCGTACTGCAACATTTCGAAGAGGCGCTGGAGTCAGCGATTGCGCTGGCCTTCTTCATTCCCCTGCTGATTGGCACCGGCGGCAACAGCGGCACGCAAATAACCTCTACGCTGGTGCGCGCAATGGCGCTGGGCGAAGTGCGACTGCGCGACATGGGGCGGGTCATTCGCAAAGAGGCGTCGACCTCGCTGCTGATCGCCATAACGCTGGGCCTGGCGGGTTGTCTGCGCGCCTGGATGATGGGTATCGGCGTGGAAATCACGCTGATCGTCAGCCTGACGCTGGTATGCATTACGCTGTGGAGCGCGGTGGTGTCATCGGTGATCCCGATGGTGCTCAAGCGCATCGGCATCGACCCTGCGGTGGTCTCCGCGCCGTTTATCGCCACGCTGATCGACGGCACCGGACTGATTATCTACTTTAAAATCGCCCAGTATTTTCTTGGCCTGAACTGACAACTGCGCCCGACCGCTCTCTGGTCGGGCAAACCCGTTATCCTTCGCTCAGCGCCTGCGCGCATGCCCACGCGCTCGACCAGGCCCACTGGAAGTTATAGCCCCCCAGCCAACCGGTGACATCCATCACCTCGCCGATAAAATAAAGTCCCGGCACTTTTCGGGCCTCCATCGTGCGCGAAGAAAGTTCATCGGTGTTCACGCCGCCAAGCGTCACTTCCGCCGTGCGATAGCCTTCCGTACCGTTAGGCTGTACGCGCCATTCGGTCAGCGTTTCAATCAGCACTTGCTGCTCGCGTGCGTTCAACTGTTTCAGGGAAACATCCGGGATCTGCCCAAGCTGCTGTAAACATTCCACCAGGCGCTTCGGCAACTGCATCGCCAGCGTATTTTTCAGGCTTTGATTCGGGTGCGCGCAACGTTGTTCATTGAGGAAATCATCAGGATCGACCTCCGGCAGCAAATTGATGCTGACAAATTCGCCGGGCTGCCAGAAACTCGAAATCTGTAAAACCGCCGGGCCTGACAGCCCACGGTGGGTAAAGAGCAGATTTTCACGGAATACCGTACCGTCCTGCGCCGCGATCACCGCAGGCACCGAAACGCCGGATAACACCTGAAGCTGCTCCAGCAGCGGTTTATGCAACGTGAAGGGCACCAGCCCGGCGCGGGTCGGCAGGACATCCAGACCAAACTGTTCAGCAATTTTATAACCCAACGGCGACGCGCCCAGACCCGGCATGGAGAGACCGCCCGTGGCGATCACCACTTTTTTCGCCGCGACCGTCATGCCGTTCAGTTCCAGGGTAAACCCTTCGTCATCACGCGCAATACTGAGCACTTCGCTGCGCAGGCGCATCGTCACGTTGCCCTTTTCGCATTCCTCCACCAGCATATCGACAATTTGCTGCGCAGAGTCGTCGCAGAACAGCTGGCCGAGCGTTTTTTCATGCCAGGCGATGCCGTGTTTGCCCACCAGATCGATAAAGTCCCACTGGGTGTAACGCGCCAGCGCCGATTTGCAGAAATGGGGGTTCTGGCTCAGATAGGCAGCAGGTTCGACATACAGATTCGTGAAGTTGCAGCGCCCGCCGCCGGACATCAGGATCTTACGCCCCGGTTTTTTACCATTATCGACGAGCAGCACGCGGCGCCCCGCCTGACCGGCCTGCGCCGCACAGAACATACCCGCCGCGCCAGCGCCTATAATAACGGCATCAAACCTTTCCACTTTGCGATCCTCTCTGAAAACAGGGCGTGAATTGTAAAGATTCCTCAGTGGTCGCACCAGCGACAAAATCGATGGATATGAGTATTTAATTGAATTCTATAAGATAATTCTTTAGTGGCATGACATTAAGCAGGCGTTATATCAAAAAAAGTCTATATTTCACTTTGCCCGCGCCGCGAAAGTCACTGATAATGCGCCGCGTTCATGTCCTCAAAATGGCGTAACGTCCTATGCTACATTTGTTTGCTGGCCTGGATTTACATACCGGGCTTTTATTATTGCTTGCTCTGGCTTTTGTGCTGTTCTACGAAGCGATTAACGGCTTCCATGATACAGCCAACGCAGTGGCAACCGTGATTTATACCCGTGCGATGCGTTCGCAACTGGCGGTTGTTATGGCTGCGGTCTTTAACTTCTTTGGCGTTCTACTGGGCGGTCTGAGTGTAGCCTATGCCATCGTGCATATGTTGCCTACGGATTTGCTGCTTAACATGGGTTCCGCACATGGCCTCGCTATGGTGTTCTCTATGTTGCTGGCGGCCATTATCTGGAACCTCGGTACATGGTACTTTGGTCTTCCTGCCTCCAGTTCCCATACGCTGATTGGCGCCATCATTGGTATCGGTTTAACCAATGCAATGATGACCGGCACTTCAGTGGTGGATGCGCTAAATATACCTAAAGTTATCAATATCTTTGGGTCATTGATTGTCTCCCCTATCGTAGGCCTGGTGTTTGCTGGCGGTCTGATCTTTTTGCTGCGTCGCTACTGGAGCGGCACTAAAAAGCGCGCACGTATCCACCTGACCCCTGCTGAACGTGAAAAGAAAGACGGTAAGAAAAAGCCGCCATTCTGGACGCGTATCGCACTTATCCTCTCGGCTATCGGCGTGGCGTTCTCTCATGGCGCTAACGATGGTCAGAAAGGCATTGGTCTGGTCATGCTGGTTCTGATTGGCGTGGCGCCTGCGGGCTTCGTCGTCAATATGAACGCATCCGGCTATGAAATTACCCGTACCCGCGACGCCATCAACAACGTCGAAACGTACTTCCAGCAGCACCCTGATCTGCTGAAAAAAGTCACCGGCGTGGATCAGTTGATTCCCGCACCGGAACCGGGCGCGACAGAACCCGCAGAGTTCCATTGCCACCCGGCGAATACCATCAATGCGCTTGATCGCGCGAAAGGTATGCTGGCAAATCTGGAAAGCTACGACACGTTAAGCGTTGACCAGCGTAGCCAGCTGCGTCGCATTATGCTGTGCATCTCCGACACGACCGATAAAGTCGTGAAGCTGCCTGGCGTAAGCAATGACGATCAGCGTCTGCTGAAAAAACTGAAAACCGATATGCTGAGCACCATTGAGTACGCGCCGATCTGGATCATCATGGCCGTCGCGCTGGCGCTGGGTATTGGCACCATGATCGGCTGGCGCCGCGTGGCGACCACCATCGGTGAGAAGATTGGTAAGAAAGGCATGACCTATGCGCAAGGGATGTCGGCGCAGATGACGGCCGCAGTCTCTATCGGTCTCGCCAGCTACACCGGTATGCCGGTATCCACCACGCACGTCCTTTCTTCCTCCGTCGCGGGGACAATGGTTGTGGACGGTGGCGGTCTACAGCGCAAAACGGTCACCAGCATTCTGATGGCCTGGGTGTTTACCCTGCCAGCGGCGATTATTCTGTCCGGCGTGCTGTACTGGATCTCGCTGAAGATTATCTAAGCGCGACCGTGCCGGATGGCGGCGATGCCTTATCCGGCCTACAAAAACGCAGCACGTAGGCCTTAAAGCGACGCGCCATCAGGCAAAGGAATGCAGAATCAACCGTATTGAGCGGGTCAGGAAACTGACCCGCTTTTTTTGCTCAGTGCCAAATCAACAGCGCAACCATACTGATCAGCACCAGACCGCATAATGCGCTGGTGAGGATGAACTGGCCGCGAACGCGTTCACAACGGCGGATGAATTCATCATCGTGGTGATCGCGATAACGTTGCGCGTAGATATACCACACCAGACGCATCTGTTTGTTGGGTTGACCATGCGAGGTAAAGAAGCCACCTCCATCCACATATTGGTAGAGCAATGGATCGCAACCACGCAGTACCACTAACAGCGCGCGTAACGATGAGAAATAGCGCGCCATATTAACAATGCAAACGACACATAAAGCCCAGAATAATGCGACGGTGCTTATCATACCTCCTCCCCGGCGACCCGCCCACGGAGCTCCTCTCCGGGACTACCGCTCCCCCGATACTCAGCCAGACAGTTCAGTGAAAGAGTCCTGCTAAACCGTTCACGCCAGTGCCCTGCATCCGAACGGCTCTATTAAATAGTGTAGGAGATCAGTTAATTTTTTTGCCAGAAGGTTAACCGCTATCAATGCAATTAACTGAAAATTTTGTTTAACTGATTGGCAAGCAAGGCGGATTGACGGATTATCCAGGTCGCTATAATGTAAGGATAGTCTTTACATTCACTTCTCGGCTGGGCTAGCCCCGCGCTGTAGTTCGCAGGACGCGGGTGACGTGGCGGCACAAGAAACGCTAGCTGGCTAGTCATCGACAACTTATGGAAGGAGTAACACTATGGCTTACAAACACATTCTCATCGCGGTTGACCTTTCCCCGGAAAGTAAAGTTCTGGTAGAAAAAGCGGTTTCAATGGCGCGTCCTTACAACGCGAAAGTCTCTCTTATCCACGTTGATGTCAATTACTCTGACCTGTACACCGGCCTGATCGACGTGAATCTGGGCGATATGCAAAAACGCATCTCTGAAGAAACACACCATGCGCTGACCGAACTTTCCACCAATGCCGGTTACCCTATCACCGAAACCCTGAGCGGCAGCGGCGATCTGGGTCAGGTACTGGTTGACGCGATCAAAAAATACGATATGGATCTGGTCGTTTGTGGTCATCATCAGGACTTCTGGAGCAAACTGATGTCTTCAGCACGCCAGCTGATTAATACCGTGCATGTCGACATGCTGATTGTTCCGCTGCGCGACGAAGAAGAGTAAGTTCCTGTTGTGCCGGATGGCGGCTGACGCCTTATCCGGCCAGACATTCATCAGCCCGATATACACAGCGCCCGCCAATGCGGGCGTTTTTGTTTATGCCTTCCCTCGAACACATTCCAGTACAACATTCCAGGCCACAAATCATAATTAGTGTGATCAACTAATTAGATCGAAAACCATCTCTATAATAATCTATTCATTCGGTTAATGACCGCAGTCTATAACAGAGTCAGACTTTTTCGGCGCGTTTTGGCATACGCGTTCATACTTTTCGGGATGGCATTGAAAGGCGAAGGAATATGAATACAACTGCACCTACGGGCTTGCTACAGCAACCCCGTCCGTTCTTCATGATCTTTTTTGTAGAATTATGGGAGCGATTCGGCTATTACGGCGTCCAGGGCATCCTGGCGGTTTTCTTTGTTAAACAGCTTGGCTTCTCTCAGGAACAGGCATTTATCACCTTTGGCGCATTTGCCGCACTGGTGTACGGCCTGATATCCATTGGCGGCTACGTTGGCGATCACCTGCTGGGAACTAAGCGTACCCTGGTACTGGGGGCGATTGTCCTGGCGATCGGCTACTTCATGACCGGGTTATCGTTACTGAAACCGAACCTGATTTTTATCGCGCTGGGGACGATTGCCGTCGGTAACGGGCTGTTTAAAGCCAACCCTGCGAGCCTGCTGTCCAAGTGTTACCTGCCCAAAGACCCCCGTCTGGACGGCGCGTTCACCCTGTTTTATATGTCGATTAACATCGGGTCGCTGCTGTCGCTCTCCCTCGCCCCGGTCATCGCCGACAAATTCGGCTATGCCGTTACCTATAACCTGTGCGGCGCCGGGCTGATTGTCGCGCTGCTGGTCTACTTCGCCTGTCGCGGCATGGTGAAAGATATCGGTTCAGAGCCGGACCATAAGCCGCTGAGCTTCCGTAATCTGCTCGCCGTACTGATCGGCACCGTCGCCATGATTTTCCTCTGCGCCTGGCTGATGCATAACGTAAAAATCGCCAACCTGGTACTGATCGTCCTGTCGATCGTGGTCATCATTTTCTTCTTCCGTGAAGCGTTTCGTCTGGATAAAACCGGACGCAACAAAATGTTCGTCGCTTTTATCCTGATGCTTGAAGCGGTGCTGTTTTATATTCTGTACGCACAGATGCCTACATCGCTGAATTTCTTCGCAATCAATAACGTACATCACGATATTCTCGGTTTTACCATTAACCCGGTCAGCTTCCAGGCGCTGAATCCGTTCTGGGTGGTGGTTGCCAGTCCGGTACTGGCGGCGATTTACACGCGTCTGGGGAGCAAAGGCAAAGATCTGACCATGCCGATGAAGTTTACGCTGGGCATGTTCCTCTGTTCGCTGGGCTTTTTGACCGCCGCCGCCGCAGGCATGTGGTTCGCCGATGCGCAGGGGCTGACTTCACCGTGGTTTATCGTGCTGGTGTACCTGTTCCAGAGTCTGGGTGAGTTGCTGATTAGCGCCCTGGGGCTGGCGATGGTTGCCGCGCTGGTGCCTCAGCACCTGATGGGCTTTATTCTCGGGATGTGGTTCCTGACGCAGGCGGCGGCTTTCCTGCTGGGCGGCTATGTCGCAACCTTCACCGCCGTACCGGAAAACATCACCGACCCGCTCCAGACGCTGCCTATCTACACCGGCGTGTTCAGCAAAATAGGCCTCGTCACACTGGCGGTCACCGTTGTGATGGCGATTATGGTGCCGTGGTTGAACCGGATGATTAATACGCCGGATAGCAGTAAATAAGCGTCAACTTTTAGTTCTGACCGCGAGTAACATCGCGGTTTTTTATCTGTTAACTCTTACAATGTAAGAGTATAATTTGAACAAACAGGTCATCATGGACGGACATGACCATGAACTACATTGAATTTATTGAGACTTCTGTCTTTGCCCGCCAGCGGGAAGCCCTGCTCACCGAGGATGAATATCGCGCATTTCAGGAAATGCTCATTATAAACCCGCTGGAAGGTGATTTAATTCAGGGTACAGGTGGTTGCAGGAAAGTTCGTTTTGCTCCAGCGAGCCACTGTAAGGGCAAAAGCGGCGGGATTCGTAGTATTTACTATTTTCAAAATAGCGAAGGGCGTATCTGGCTTTTCATGGCTTACCCTAAGAACAAAAAGGATAGTCTGAGCGGCGAAGAAAAAAACGCCCTCAAATCCATCATTCACCAACTAAAAGAGGGCTCGTTATGAACGATTTCTTTAAAGATCTGATGGAATCTGCAAGCGAGGCCGTTGAAATCAGCCAGGGTCGCAAACCTGCTGCCCGAATCACCCGATATGAACTTCCAGATGTCAAAGCTATCAGGAAGAAAGCCAATATGAAACAGAATGAGTTTGCACAGGCAATAGGCGTCTCATCTTCCCTGATTCAGGCCTGGGAGCAGAAAAGGCGTATCCCTACCGGAACTTATCTTAAGGTTCTTCGGGTGATAGAGCGTAATCCAGAGATGGTTAATCTTTTCAAAACAGTCTAATCGCAACATAGTCCGATAAGCACAGCGCTATCGGACATAGCCGCATCCGGCCTGCGCTTGGGCATTTACCCTTTACGCGCGTCAATCCATTCTTGCACTTCAACCACAAAGGTCTCTGGCGCTTTGCGGTACATCTTACGCGCCAGATCGAGAATGGTATGCTGCCCTAACGCTTCTTCCATACGCTGCTGCGCCATGTCCATTACCGAGCGCACGCCGCAGATACCTTCGCAGGCCCACGCCGGAGGCTGCTCATCAAAAACAGCCAGACGCTGGCGAATTTCACGGCATTCAAAGATGCGCTTGTCACCGTCAATGGCGTTGACCACATCCAGCACCGTGATGTGTTCGGCAGGCCTGGCGAGCTGAAAACCACCGCCTTTGCCTTCGATGCTGCGCACCAGGCCCGCTTTCGACAGACGGGTAAAAATCTTGGCCAGATAGTCGTAGGGCACGCTTTGCAGGTCAGCAATTTCGCGAACGCTCATATCGCGGGCGTCGCCTTTGCTGTCCACCATACACATCAGGCTATGGATGCCGTACTCAACCCCGGAACTGTAGAATGCCATGCTCTTATCTCAGCCAAAATAATTCTGAGTTATTGTAGCTTTTTCGACAGGCGCTTGCCAGACAGAGAACCACAGCACATTAGAAATTAAAATTTAATTCATTATTTATCATAATGATAACCAACAGATCTGGATCATTTTCCACTGGATCGCACAAATGACATTGCATTCATTAACTACGACAAATAAAATCCGAGTAAATAACTTCATCGTTAACATTGAGTGCAACCTAAATGCGTAAACAAATTCTGATCGTTGGTGCAGGTTTTTCCGGGATGTGGGCCGCGCTGAGCGCCGCCCGTCTGGCAGATAAACACCAGAATGACACAATTGATATCACCGTTATCGCCCCACAACCCGAACTTCGCGTACGCCCTCGCTTTTATGAAAATGCCGTCCAGACGCTGGTCGCTCCCCTGCAACCGCTGTTCGACGAAACCGGCGTCAACTTCCTGCGCGGGACGGTTGCGCAGATCCTTCCCGACTCAAAAGAGGTGAGCTGGGCAGATGCCTCCGGCAAAACGCACTTACATCGCTACGACCGTTTGATTCTGGCAAGCGGCAGCCACGTTAACCGTTCACTCGTAACGGGCGCAGATGCGCATGCGTTCGATCTGGATCAACTGGAAAGCGCCGCCGTACTGGAGCAGCACCTGAAGGATCTGGCGAACAAAGAAGAAAGCGACGCGCGCAATACCGTTGTTGTTTGCGGCGGCGGCTTTACCGGGATCGAGATGGCGCTGGAGTTGCCTGGCCGTTTACGTGATATTCTCGGCGCTGATGCTAAGACCAGAGTAGTCGTAGTTGAACGCGGCCCGCAGCCTGGCGCTCGCTACAGCGAAGAACTGCGCAACGTGATTATCGAAGCGTCGGCAGAGCTGGGCGTGGAGTGGCTGGTGAATACGGAAGTGGAAAGCGTGGACGCAACGGGCATCACGCTGAAAGACGGGCAAACCATCGCGTCGCAAACCGTCATCTGGACCGTCGGCGTTCAGGCGAACGATCTGACCGGGCAGATTGACGCTCCACGCGACCGTCAGGGGCGTTTACATGTGAATGCTCAGCTTCAGGTGGTGGGTCACGATGACATTTATGCCACTGGCGATGTGGCGTACGCCGCAACCGATGACAAAGGCAATCATGCGTTAATGACCTGCCAGCACGCTATTCTGCTGGGCAAGTTTGCCGGGAATAACGCGGCCGCTGACCTGCTGGAGGTCGCTCCTCTGCCGTATCGTCAGGAAAACTATGTCACCTGTCTGGATCTTGGCGCATGGGGCGCGGTCTACACCGAAGGCTGGGATCAGCAGGTAAAACTGACGCGTGCGGAAGCGAAAAAACTCAAGCTGTCGATTGTCAGCGAGCTGATCTATCCACCGAAGGCCGACAGAGCCGTGGCGTTTGAGATTGCCGATCCGCTGGCGCCATTTGTTTAGTCAGCCTTGCCGGATGGCGGCGTACCCTGCACTGAACCGTAGACCCGATAAGCGAAGCGCCATCGGGCAATTTGTTACTCCACCAACGCCGTACCGGCATAAATATCAAACCGGTGGCCTTTGGTGACAACCGCGTTCGGCGTGGCGACATTCGCTAACGGTGGCGCGTAATCCGGGCGCTTCACCACGACCCGTTTGGTCGCCAGCTGGCGCGCTGGCGCCAGCAAACCATCGGCATCAAGATCCGGCCCGACCAGCGACTGAAACACCCGCATCTCTTTTTTCACCAATGCGCTTTTCTGCTTATGCGGGAACATCGGATCGAGATAAACCACCTGCGGGCGCGGCGTGATATCCGTCAGCGCCGTCAGGCTGGAGGCATGGATCAACTGCAAGCGCTCCTGCAACCACGGGCCGATTTCCGGGTCGGCATACCCGCGCGCCAGACCGTCATCCAGCAACGCCGCGACCACCGGGTTGCGTTCCAGCATGCGCACTCGACACCCCACGGAAGCCAGCACAAAAGCATCGCGCCCCAGTCCCGCCGTCGCATCGACCACATCCGGCAGGTAATCGCCTTTAATGCCGACCGCTTTCGCGACCGCTTCGCCGCGACCGCCGCCGAACTTGCGGCGATGGGCCATCGCCCCGCCGACAAAATCGACAAAGATGCCGCCAAGCTTCGGCTCATCGCGCTTACGCAGCTCCAGATGCGCAGTCGTCAGCACCAGCGCCATCGGGTTGTTTTCGTCATGCTCTAACCCCCAGCGGGCGGCAAGAACAGATAAGGCGCCGTCTCCGGCGCCTGTTTCATCAACTAAGCAGATCTTCACGTACGCTATCAGCCTTTAATGCCGTAGTGCGTCAGCATCGCGTCCAGCTGCGGTTCACGACCACGGAAGCGCTTGAACAGCTCCATCGGCTCTTCCGAACCGCCGCGAGTCAGGATGTTGTCGAGGAACGACTGCCCGGTATCGCGGTTGAAAATGCCTTCTTCCTCAAAGCGCGAGAAGGCATCCGCCGCCAGTACATCGGCCCACAGATAGCTGTAGTAACCTGCCGCATATCCCCCGGCGAAAATATGGCTGAAGGCGTGCGGGAAGCGACCCCATGACGGCCCCGGCACCACGGCGACCTGTTTTTTGATCTCAGAAAGCGTCTCCAGAATTTTCGCCCCTTGTTCCGGGTTAAATTCCGCATGCAGACGGAAGTCGAACAGGCCAAACTCCAGCTGACGCAGAATAAACAGCGCCGCCTGGTAGTTCTTCGCCGCCAGCATTTTATCCAGCAGTTCCTTCGGCAGCGGTTCGCCGGTCTCGTAGTGACCGGAGATAAACGCCAGCGCGTCCGGCTCCCAGCACCAGTTTTCCATAAACTGGCTCGGCAGTTCGACCGCATCCCACGGCACGCCGCTGATGCCGGAAACGCCCGCCGTTTCGATGCGGGTCAGCATGTGGTGCAGACCGTGGCCGAACTCGTGGAACAGGGTGATCACTTCATCATGCGTGAACAGCGCCGGTTTACCGTTAACCGGACGGTTAAAGTTACAGGTCAGGTAGGCGACCGGTTTTTGCAGCGAGCCATCGGCTTTGCGCATCTGGCCGACGCAGTCATCCATCCACGCCCCGCCACGCTTGTGCTCACGCGCATACAGATCAAGGTAGAAGCTGCCGCGCAGTTCGTTGTTTTCGTCATACAGCTCGAAGAAGCGCACGTCGGGATGCCAGACATCCACATCGTTACGCTCTCTGGCCGTAATGCCGTAAATGCGTTGTACCACTTCAAACAGGCCGTTCACGGCTTTGTTTTCCGGGAAGTACGGGCGCAGTTGCTCATCGCTGATGCTGTAAAGGTGCTGCTTCTGTTTCTCGCTGTAGTACGCGATATCCCACGGTTGCAGTTCATCGACGCCGAACGTCGCTTTCGCGAAGGCGCGCAGTTGCGCCAGTTCTTTCTCGCCCTGCGGACGCGCGCGTTTCGCCAGGTCGGTTAAGAAATCCAGCACCTGCTGCGGGTTTTCCGCCATTTTGGTGGCGAGCGATTTAAAGGCATAGCTGCCGAAACCCAGCAACTGCGCCAGTTCATGACGCAGCGTGAGGATCTCTTCCATCACCGGGCTGTTGTCCCATTTACCCGCGTTCGGCCCCTGATCGGAGGCGCGCGTCACATAGGCGCGGTACATCTCTTCACGCAATGCCGGGTTGTCGCAGTAGGTCATCACCGGCAGATAGCTTGGAATATCCAGCGTCAGCAGCCAGCCTTCCTGTTCTTTCGCTTCTGCCTGCGCTTTCGCGGCGGCCAGAGCGCTTTCCGGCATACCCGCCAGTTCCGCGTCGTCAGTCACTAACTTCGTCCAGCCCATCGTAGCGTCGAGCACGTTGTTGCTGTACTGATTACCCAGCTCGGACAGGCGAGTGGCGATTTCACCATAGCGCTGCTGTTTTTCCTTCGGCAGACCAATACCGGAAAGCTCAAAATCGCGCAGCGCGTTATCAACCGCTTTTTTCTGCGCGAGGTTCAGGGTCGCGTAATGGTCGCCATCGCGCAGGTCGCGGTACGCATTGTACAGACCCTCGTGCTGACCAACCCAGGTGCTGTATTCAGACAGCAGCGGCAGCGTCTGCTCATAGGCTTCGCGCAGTTCCGGGCTGTTTTTAACGGAATTCAGGTGGCTGACCGGAGAGAAAATGCGCCCCAGCACGTCGTCCACTTCCGCCAGCGGCTGGCAGAGATTTTCCCAGGTGTACGGCGCGCCCTGCGCCACTACCCGCTCCACGTTTTCACGGCAGTCATTCAGCGCCTTTGTCACGGCAGGCACCACATGCTCAGGCTGGATTTGGGAAAACGGCGGTAGCGAGAAAGGCGTCAGTAATGGATTGGTCATAAGCGCTGTCCTGTTGAATGAGGTGAATGAAGCGCGCATCCGGCGCTGTGCATATTTTTTTCAGATGGGGGTAAGTGTAGTGAATTTCAATGGCGAGCGTAGCGGAAAAATACCCGGTAGCGCTGCGCTTACCGGCCTACGGGTAATCTGCCCTTTTCTGCTGTAAACTGTGACAAATCGTCTATTTCAGCGGAATTTAATTACCCATGCTCAGTTATCGCCACAGCTTTCACGCTGGCAACCACGCCGACGTCCTCAAACACACTGTTCAGAGCCTGATTATCGAGTCGCTCAAAGAGAAAGAGAAACCGTTTCTTTATCTGGACACGCACGCTGGCGCTGGCCGTTATCAGCTGAGCGGCGAACACGCCGAGCGCACCGGTGAATATATGGAAGGGATCGCCCGCATCTGGCAGCAGGACGATTTACCGACCGAGCTGGAGCCTTATATCGGCGTGGTAGAGCACTTTAACCGTAACGGGCAACTGCGTTACTACCCGGGTTCCCCGCTCATCGCCCGCCAGCTGCTGCGTGAGCAGGACAGCCTGCAACTGACGGAGCTGCATTCAAGCGATTTTCCGCTGCTGCGTTCTGAGTTTCAAAAAGACAGCCGCGCCCGCGTGGAGCGTGCCGACGGCTATATGCAGTTAAAGTCCAAACTGCCGCCGGTTTCACGTCGCGGCCTGATCCTCATCGACCCGCCTTACGAAATGAAAACCGATTATCAGGCGGTCGTCAGCGGCATCAGCGAAGGGTATAAGCGCTTTGCCACCGGCACCTATGCGCTGTGGTATCCGGTGGTGTTACGCCAGCAAATTAAACGCATGATTCACGACCTGGAAGACACCGGAATCCGCAAAATCCTGCAAATTGAGCTGGCAGTACGCCCGGACAGCGACCAGCGCGGCATGACCGCCTCTGGCATGATCGTCATTAACCCGCCGTGGAAGCTGGAACAGCAGATGAACAACGTGCTGCCGTGGCTGCACAGCAAGCTGGTTCCAGCGGGCACCGGGCACGCTTCCGTCAGCTGGATCGTGCCAGAGTAATCACAGCCATCGGTGGAACCTTTTAATTCCAGGTATACAATCGCGAATATTTTGGCGAATGGCATTGCGCTCATTCGCCCTACAATGAACATGAAGGAGCGGTCATGACCAAACACTATGATTACATCGCGATCGGCGGCGGAAGCGGCGGTATTGCCTCGATTAACCGTGCCGCTATGTACGGTCAGAAATGTGCGTTGATTGAAGCCAAAGAGCTGGGCGGCACCTGCGTCAACGTCGGTTGCGTCCCTAAAAAAGTGATGTGGCATGCCGCGCAGATTCGCGAAGCGATCCATATGTACGGCCCGGACTACGGCTTTGACACCACCATCAACGCATTCAACTGGGACACGCTGATTGCCAGCCGCACGGCCTATATCGACCGTATTCACACCTCGTACGACAACGTGCTGGGTAAAAATAACGTGGATGTGATCAAAGGCTTCGCCCGCTTCGTGGATGCCAGAACCCTTGAAGTGAATGGGGAAACGATCACCGCCGATCACATCCTGATCGCCACCGGCGGTCGCCCGAGCCATCCGTCCATTCCGGGTACGGAATACGGTATCGACTCCGACGGTTTCTTTGCGCTGCCTGCGCTGCCGGAGCGCGTTGCGGTGGTCGGCGCGGGTTACATCGCCGTAGAACTGGCTGGCGTGATTAACGGCCTGGGCGCCCAAACGCACCTGTTCGTGCGTAAACACGCGCCGCTGCGCAGCTTTGACCCGATGATCACCGAAACACTGGTTGAAGTGATGAACACGGAAGGCCCGACGCTTCACACCCACGCGATCCCGAAAGCGGTGGTGAAAAACGCCGACGGCAGCCTGACCCTGCAACTGGAAGACGGTCGCAGCGAAACGGTGGATTGCCTGATTTGGGCGATTGGCCGCGAACCGGCAACCGACAACGTTAACCTTGCCGCCACCGGCGTGAAAACCAACGAAAAAGGGTACATCGTCGTCGATAAATTCCAGAATACCAGCGTGGAAGGTATTTATGCGGTGGGCGATAACACCGGAGCGGTTGAGCTGACGCCAGTCGCCGTGGCCGCAGGTCGTCGTCTCTCCGAACGTTTGTTCAACAACAAGCCGAACGAGCATCTGGACTACAGCAATATTCCGACCGTGGTCTTTAGCCACCCGCCGATCGGCACCGTGGGCCTGACCGAACCACAGGCGCGCGAACAGTACGGCGACGACCAGGTGAAAGTGTACAAATCATCGTTCACAGCCATGTACACTGCGGTGACGTCTCACCGTCAGCCCTGCCGTATGAAGCTGGTGTGCGTCGGCGAAGACGAGAAGATTGTCGGTATTCACGGCATCGGCTTCGGGATGGATGAAATGTTGCAGGGCTTCGCGGTCGCGCTGAAAATGGGAGCCACCAAGAAAGACTTCGACAACACCGTGGCGATTCACCCAACGGCGGCGGAAGAGTTCGTGACAATGCGTTAATCGTCGATAAGCGCCGGATGGTGTGATGATCCTGTCGGCCGGATAGGCGTTTACGTCGCCATCTGGCGCCATGCCCGATGGCGCTATGCTTATCGGGCCTACGCGTGCGGTTTTCGTAGGCCCGATAAAACCTCAGCCGTCATCCGGCATTCTTTTATTTTCCTTGCATATACGGCGTATACACCCCGTTCAGGCTTTCCAGGAACGCGACGATATCATCAATGTCTTTCTGCGGAATCTCTTTCCCCACCTGATAACGCAACATCAGTTTCACCGCTCCGTCGAGGGTTGGCACATCCCCCCGGTGGAAATACGGCGCGGTCAGCGCAACGTTACGTAATCCGGGCACTTTCTGACGCAATTTATCGCGAACTTCATTGGTGACGTTCATACGTCCAATGTCCGCAGCGGTAATTTCGCCGAAATTAAAGTCTTTCTTCAGACCCAACGGCTCGAAGGAACGCCCACCGAGAATAATACCGCCGTGACAGGTCGCGCATTTATTCTCTTTGAACAGCTCATAGCCATGTTTCTGCTGCGCCGTCAGCGCATTTTCATCCCCTCGTAACCACTTATCGAAAGGCGAATTCGGCGTAATCAGCGTCTTCTCAAACTCGGCAATGGCATCCGTAATCGCTTCTCCGCTGAAGCCCTGCGGATATATCGCCGTGAACTGCTGTTTTAGCACCGGATCTTTATCGAGTTTCCCAATGATTTCATCCCAGGATTTAGAGGCCATTTCAATCGGGTTTAACGGCGGCCCACCAGCCTGCGCCTGCAACGTCGGCGCGCGACCATCCCAGAATTGCTCAACGTTAAAGATCGAGTTGAACACCGTTGGCGCGTTGATTGGCCCTACCGCGCCGCCCACGCCGATGGAGGTTTTCCTGCCGTCCACACCGCCCGCGTTCAGCGCATGGCAATGCGCGCAGGAGATGGTGCTGTCACCCGATAAACGGGCATCGTGGTAGAGGGTAAAACCCAGTGCGACTTTTTGATCGTCAACCGGCAGTTTTTCGGGGACAGGCTGAACCGGCTCATTACGATGCGCCGCCGCCGTATCCGCGCTGGCGTAGTAACGCTCGCGCTGTTTAGCGATCCAGCCGAGAATCTCCCCCCGCTCCGTATCACTGACCTTACCGGCCCAGTGCAGCGCGGTATAGCGCGTTGGCGGCATTGTTTCGTACTGCATCACCCATTCAATCTTATTCAGATCGCTTTGCGTGACGGGTTTATCCGCGACCAACGCGGCGCGTACTGCTTCAAGGTTGAAAGATTTATAGCCTAGTTGAATGTCATAATTCATCAACTGCTTAGCAACGGGAAAAGAGGAATAAAAAGGCAGTTCAGCAGAGGGGGTATGACAATAATCGCATCCCTTTTCCCGCAAAAAACCCAGGATTTTATTATTGTCTTCCAGCGTTGAGGCTTGCACATCAGCTTCTTTACTACGTTGATTATCGTGATACCAGACGTAACCAGATAATCCTAAATAACAAATCGCAATGCCTGCTATGGCTATCGCGGTAAGACGGGTAATGATTTTCATTATTTTACCCTCACTATAGTGAGATATTATGGCCCAGAAGATGAACATAAATCAGGCGTATGTCTTTATTAGACATAGCCATCATAGGAAATACAGGCGAAGGGTTTTTGATAAGTATCAAGCAATTACATGGGGATAAACTATCGATAAGATAGCTTTTCCCTATTATAAGAAGGGTCTTTCGGCGTCGGTATTCATAACTCGTTGCAATCGAATGTTCTGAAAGTGAAAATCTTCCTGTTACGGCTATTCCATATTTTTTATATTATTATCAGTAATCTATATTTAAAGACTCTTTTTCACGCATTAACAAAGCGTGATCTATCGCACAGTTTGCACCTCATATACCGAAGCGAATGTCTACGCTTAATAGACAGCCGGGCAACACCCGTATCATTTACGACGCAATCCGGAGGTCCTTCTCATTATGCTCAACCAGAAATTACACCCCGCCCCATCCGACGAATTAACGATCGAAATCGATCTGCTTTATGAAACGGATCCGTGCGAGTTAAAGCTGGATGAAATGATCGAGGCAGAACCGGAACCTGAGATGATTGAGGGGCTACCCGCCTCCGACGCCCTTACCCCAGCCGATCGCTATCTTGAGCTGTTCGAGCATGTGCAATCATCCCGGCTTTTTGCCGACAGTAAAACTTTCCCCGACTGCGCGCCGAAAATGGACCCGCTGGATATTCTGATCCGCTACCGTAAGGTCAGACGACACCGCGACTTTGACCTGCTGCGCTTTGTTGAAAATCACTTCTGGCTACCGGAAACCTGGTCCAGTGAATATGTCTCCAACCCGGAAAACTCACTGAAAGAGCATATTGATCAGCTCTGGCCGGTGCTGACGCGTGAGCCGCAGGATCACATTCCCTGGTCCTCGCTGCTGGCGCTGCCGCAATCCTATATCGTGCCGGGCGGACGTTTTAGCGAAACCTACTACTGGGACTCCTATTTCACCATGCTGGGCCTGGCGGAAAGCGGCCGGGAAGACCTGCTGAAATGTATGGCGGACAACTTCGCGTGGATGATTGAAAATTACGGCCACATTCCCAACGGAAACCGCACATATTATTTGAGCCGCTCGCAGCCGCCGGTCTTTGCGCTGATGGTCGAACTGTTCGAAGAGGATGGCGTGCGCGGGGCGCGGCGCTATCTGGATCATCTGAAAATGGAGTACGCCTTCTGGATGGACGGCGCGGAATCTCTGGTGCTCAACCAGGCCTATCGCCACGTCATCAGAATGCCGGACGGTTCCCTGCTCAACCGCTACTGGGACGATCGCGACACCCCCCGCGACGAATCGTGGCTGGAGGATGTGGAAACCGCCAAACATTCGGGTCGCCCGGCCAATGAGGTATACCGGGATCTCCGTGCTGGCGCGGCCTCCGGTTGGGATTACTCATCACGCTGGCTGCGCGATGCAAGCCGGCTGGCCAGCATCCGCACAACCCAGTTCATCCCCATCGATCTGAACGCTTTCCTCTACAAACTGGAGAGCGCGATTGCCAACATTTCCGCCCTGAAAGGCGACCGTGAAACCGAAGCGACATTTCGCCAGAAAGCCAGCGATCGCCGCGCCGCCGTAAACCGCTATCTGTGGGATGACGAGAATGGCTGCTATCGGGATTACGACTGGCGGCGCGAGCAAATGGCGCTCTTTTCCGCCGCCAGTATCGTGCCGCTGTACGTCGGCATGGCGACTCACGAGCAGGCAGACCGCCTCGCTAACGCCGTTCGCAGCCGTCTGCTGACACCTGGCGGGATCATGGCGACAGAGTATGAAACCGGCGAGCAATGGGATAAGCCTAACGGCTGGGCGCCGCTACAGTGGATGGCAATCCAGGGCTTCAAGCTGTACGGCGACGATATGCTGGGGGATGAAATTGCCCGCAACTGGTTAAAAACCGTCAATATTTTTTACCAGCAGCACCATAAACTGATCGAAAAGTACCATATTGCCTGCGGCACGCCGCGTGAAGGGGGCGGCGGGGAATATCCGTTGCAGGATGGGTTTGGCTGGACCAATGGCGTGGTTCGCCGTTTGATTGGTTTATACGGCGAACCATAGCGGCGTTACCGAATCACGTTATAAATGGCGGTCTGAATCTTTAACCATTTTTTGTTTTCCACGCTGGGCTCGGCCTGAACACGCAGCCGGGCCTGCTCCATATCATGCTGCTGGCGCATCACCACCGCCGGAACGGTACAAAAACTTTGCAGATACTTTTTATGCAGCGACGTCAGCGACGCTCCGTTCAGCATGGCGTGGCTCAGCGACGTCAGGAAGCGTCGGCAGGGTTTTACCTCATCCATCAGCGAAGGGTAGCGCAGCAGCAGCTGCAGCACATCGGCGTTGCCCGTCGAAAACGCCTGTTCGGTCCAGGCCAGCTGCCAGTTCATCCCGCCCTGTAAGAACAACGCCGTAACGCGCGTATCATTACGGTCGATCGCCGAGCGCATATTAAACGGGTCCCAGGTGATCCCCATGCGGCTCATGGTTTCCCGCGCGGAGGGCGCCTCAAGCCGGGCGTCATCCTGCATGACCTCGTCGCGTTGTACGGGCGCAGCAGAGGGAGGCGGTGAGCTGAACAACCAAAACGCCCCCACCAGAATCGCCAGCACCATTGCGCCAACCCCGCCCCACAACACCCCGGAAATCAGCTGCTCACGCTCTTCAGCCGTCCGCTGCTGTCGCTTGTGAGGCGGTTCAATACTCTCGCCAATTTCCTGGTTATCTCCCCCCGCCAGCGCGTCTTTTTCTCGCGCCTCCTCCCAGAATTTCTCCACCACGCCCTCATCGGACGCCATAAACGAAGCCGGATTTATGCGGGTGCGTTTTTCATTAAACGCCCGCTGTACCGAGCGGGTGATCTGGCGGAACTGACAATCCAGTAGCGACAACTGTACGGAACTGAGCGGCTGCCCGGCGATGATGCCGTTACGCGCCTGACGGCAATCCTCAAGGAACATACGCAGGGTCGTACGCGGCTCAACAAACAGCGTCAGCGCAGACGCGTCTTTGAAAAATGCGGAATAGTGACGGGCAAACGACTTTTTATCGACCACCATCAATGCCAGCTCGCTGAACAGCATCGCGCTGAGCGCATCCTGTCCTTCGCTGAGTTTTAACCAGCGTCGCAGACGATCGGCGCCAAAATGCAGCTTCAGGTAGCTATTCAACTGATGACGATCTGGCCACACCTGCGAAATAAGCGCTTTCAGCGTGAGTTCAATCGCCCGCAGCTGACGCCGGGCCTGTATTTGCGCGTCCTGATTGCCTGCATCAATATCAGTTTGATAAGTGAGAAGCGGCTGCCGCTGGCGCAGTTGTTCCAGCGACGCCACAAAACGCAGGGCGGCAAGCAGTTGGTTTTCACTGACATCCTTCCCGCTGTCATATTGCGGAACATACTGCTGGAGATGTCGCAAATGCAGCATAAACTGGCTCAGTTGCGCATCGTTTATATGTAATTTTTTTGCCACCACGCTCCAGCCGCCTAAATTAAGGCGGGCTTGATCCAGTTGTTCCATAAACCAGCGCGGTTCTTTTCCTTCCGCAACATGTACGCCCAGCAGCAGCAGGATCTCCACTGACGCCTGACGGATGATGCCCAGACAGTGTTCAAAAGGCGAATGCATCGCCTGCGAAGCGTTATTCGTCATGATCGTCCCTAAAAAAGCCCCTCCATAAAGAAGGCTTTTAATATTATTTTAATTATCTGTTTTGATAGATATAACAGATTTTTTTGGCATTACAGTGACTATAACGCAAAGGTTGAGAAATTTATTGTGGGCGGCGAGGGAAATAAAGAGGAGTCGATGAACAGTCATCGCGGAATATTAAAATTAACGTCAGGAATAAAACAGCGTTTCTGAAATAAGTTTATCCTTAATCTAAATTAATGTTGCGGGTGTAAACCACCCGCTTAATATTATCATCCTGATTATAAGAACATGCCGCCCGACACTTCGATACGCTGCGCGGTCATCCAGCCCAGTTCATCGCTGAGCAACGCGGCGATGGCATCACCAATATCGTCCGGCAAACCGACCCGTCCCAGGGCGGTTTGTGACGCGATATACGCATTCAGTTGTTCGTTGTCCCGCACATTGCCGCCGCCAAAATCAGTTTCAATGGCTCCCGGCGCAATAATGTTCACGCTAATGCCGCGCTCGCCCAGCTCTTTTGCCTGATAACGCGTCAGCACTTCCATCGCCCCCTTCATCGCGGCATAAGCGCTGTAGCCAGGCAACGCAAAACGGGCCAGCCCCGTCGACACATTGAGGATCCTGCCGCCATTCTTCAGCAGGGGTAACAGCCCCTGAGTCAGGAAAAACGGCCCTTTAAACTGAATGTTCAAAAGCTGGTCAAACTGCGCTTCAGTGAAGGTCGAATACGGCGCGTTGATGCCGATTCCGGCATTGTTCAATAAATAATCAAACGAATCACGCTGCCACTCCGTTTTCAGGGTTTCCCGCACCTTTTCAACAAACGCCGGGAATCCCGAAATATCCCCGACATTCAACTGCAATGCTGCGGCTTTCCCGCCTGATTGCGTAATTTCATGCACGACCTGCTGCGCCTCTTTTTCATTGCTGTTCCACGTCAGAATGATCCCGATTCCTCTGCTCGCCAGCTTAAGCGCCGCGTTTTTACCGAGCCCTCGGCTGCCGCCGGTCACTAATGCGATACGTTGCGTCATAAGAAACCTCATTTCAGGTGTTGTGAAGATTGAGAAAGAGCTTATTAGGTGTTAGAAAAACAATAAATGTAGCGAAATGCGCTTCACTGTTTCATTCAGAACAACACCGGGACCTCGCGATGGATAAAATTCACGCAATGCAGTTGTTCATTCGCGTCGCTGAACTGGAGAGTTTTTCCCGCGCCGCCGAAACATCAGGCCTTCCTAAAGGTAGCGTATCCCGCCAGATACAGGCGCTGGAAAACCACCTCGGCACGCAGTTGCTGCACCGCACCACCCGGCGGGTTCAGCTTACTCAGGACGGAATGGTGTATTACGAACGTGCGAAAGATCTGCTGACGAACCTGGACGAGCTGGACGGTTTATTCCAGCACGACCCGGCCAGCATCAGCGGCAAGCTGCGGGTCGATATGCCGGTTGGGGTCGCTAAGAACCTGGTGATACCGCGCCTGCCCGCGTTTTTACAGCAATATCCGGGTATTGAGCTGGAACTCAGCAGCAGCGATCGCCTGGTGGATTTGATACGGGAAGGGTTCGACTGCGTGGTGCGGGTCGGGGCGCTAAAGGATTCCGGGTTGATCGCCCGCCCGTTGGGAAAGCTGTCGGTCATTAACTGCGCCAGTCCGCAGTATCTGGCGCGTTTTGGCTACCCAGAAGGTCTGGACGATCTGGCCTCGCATGCGGTGGTTCATTATTCCGTCAATCTGGGCACGCGCCCGCAAGGCTTCGAAGTGGCAACGGCAAACGGCACGCAGTGGATTAAAACCGGCGGCATTCTGACGGTCAACAGCACCGAGACTTACCATGCCGCCTGCCTGGCGGGGCTGGGAATCATTCAGGTGCCGCGCATCGGCGTTCGCGAGGCATTGCGCGCCGGAACGCTCATCGAGATCCTGCCGCAGTATCGCGCTGACCCAATGCCGGTGTCCCTGCTCTACCCGCATCGCCGCAACCTCTCCCGCCGGGTGCACCTGTTTATGGAGTGGCTGACCGGCGTAATGAAAGACTACGTGGACTGACACGCTATACTGTTCTGAGAGTTAACAAAAGAAGGACTATCGACCTGATGACGCAGGAAAAAGACGTAAAACGCCCTATTCAGGAACTCGACCATGCGCCGGTGCCCAAAGTGGAGACGCACGATCGTGACGAACCAGAAACAAACAACAAGGCCACCCAGGCGCTCAAAACGGTCTCCACGACGGCAGCGAGAATCCAGCGTCAGCCGGTGATTGCCCACCTGATCCGCGCCGCAGAGCGTTTTAACGATCGGCTGGGCAACCAGTTTGGCGCCGCGATCACCTATTTCTCGTTTCTGTCGATGATCCCTGTCCTGATGGTGTCGTTTGCCGCCGCCGGTTTTATTCTCGCGTCGCATCCCACGCTATTAGAGGACATTTTCAATAAAATCCTGATGAACGTCAGCGACCCTACGCTGGCGTCCACGCTGAAAAGCACTATCAACACCGCCGTTCAGCAGCGAACCACCGTCGGCCTGGTGGGGCTGGGCATTGCGCTCTATTCCGGGATCAACTGGATGGGCAACCTGCGTGAAGCGATTCGCGCCCAGTCTCGGGACGTGTGGGAGCGCACCCCGCAGGATCAGGAAAAAATCTGGATAAAATACCTGCGCGATTTTGTCTCGCTGATTGGGCTGTTGGTTGCGCTGATTATCACGCTGTCCATTACCTCGATTGCCGGTTCTGCGCAGCAGATGATTATCTCCGCGCTGTATCTCGACAGCATTGAGTGGCTAAAACCCGCCTGGCGGTTGATTGGGCTGGCCATTTCGATTTTCGCCAACTACCTGCTGTTCTTCTGGATTTTCTGGCGGCTACCGCGCCACCGACCGCGCAAGAAGGCATTGATTCGCGGTACGTTTATCGCCGCGATCGGTTTTGAGGTGATCAAAATCATCATGACCTACACGCTGCCTTCCCTGGTGAAATCCCCGTCTGGCGCCGCATTCGGTTCCGTGCTTGGCCTGATGGCGTTCTTCTACTTCTTTGCCCGCCTGACGCTGTTTTGTGCGGCCTGGATAGCCACCGCCGAATACAAAGACGACCCGCGTATGCCAGGGAAAACCCACCGCTAGTTCATCATTTGATGCCGGATGGCGCGATGCTTATCCGGCCTACCGCCCGGCAGGTCGCTACGCCTTATACGGCACGCATTGCAGCATATAAATCCAGACCGTAACTTTTATTTAACCTAAAACCAGTTTTATCCTCTAAGTTTAAAATTGTGTGAAGCATTTCATAGACGTGAAATCACAGGTCTAAACATTATCCCCTTTTTGACCATTATTTGAGCGAAATCCCGCTTTGTTACAGATTGAAATGTCGCTTTTGCTGTGCGTAATATGGCCGTTCGTTCGCCAAAAAATAAGAAAATACTATGCAAGCAACCGCCACCACACTCGACAACGAACAGGAACACGTTCCGGTAAACTCGCGAAATAAAGTCGTCGTTGCCTCCCTCATCGGCACCGCCATTGAGTTCTTCGACTTCTACATTTACGCGACTGCCGCGGTAATCGTGTTCCCCCATATTTTCTTCCCGCAGGGCGATCCGGCAGCGGCAACGCTTCAGTCCCTCGCCACCTTCGCCATCGCCTTTGTCGCGCGTCCAATTGGCTCTGCGCTATTCGGCCACTTCGGCGACCGCGTCGGGCGTAAAGTGACGCTGGTGGCGTCATTGCTGACGATGGGGATCTCCACCGTCGTGATCGGCCTGCTGCCGGGCTATGCCACCATTGGCATTTTCGCCCCACTGCTGCTGGCGCTGGCGCGCTTTGGCCAGGGTCTGGGTCTCGGCGGAGAATGGGGCGGCGCGGCGCTGCTGGCGACCGAAAACGCCCCGCCGCGCAAGCGCGCGCTGTACGGCTCTTTCCCGCAGCTTGGCGCGCCTATCGGCTTCTTCTTCGCCAACGGCACGTTCCTGCTCCTCTCCTGGCTGCTGACCGATGAGCAGTTCATGACCTGGGGCTGGCGTTTACCGTTCATTTTCTCTGCGGTGCTGGTCATTATCGGCCTGTACGTCCGCGTCTCGCTGCATGAAACACCGGTATTCGCTAAGGTCGCTGCGGCGAAAAAGCAGGTGAAAATCCCGCTGGGCACCCTGCTGACCCGGCACGTACGCGTAACAGTACTCGGGACATTCATCATGCTGGCGACCTATACGCTGTTCTACATCATGACGGTCTATTCCATGACGTACAGTACCGCAGCCGCTCCTGCGGGGCTCGGTTTACCGCGTAACGAGGTGTTGTGGATGTTGATGCTGGCGGTGATCGGCTTTGGCGTGATGGTGCCAGTTGCGGGCCTGCTGGCAGACGCTTTTGGTCGCCGTAAGAGCATGGTCATTATCACGACAATGATCATTCTGTTCGCGCTGTTTGCCTTTAAACCGTTGCTCGGTTCCGGTAATCCGGCATTGATATTCGTTTTCCTGCTGCTGGGGCTGAGTCTGATGGGGCTGACCTTCGGCCCGATGGGCGCGCTGTTGCCGGAGCTGTTCCCGACAGAAGTTCGCTACACCGGCGCATCCTTCTCGTATAACGTGTCGTCAATTCTTGGCGCGTCCGTAGCGCCATATATTGCCGCATGGTTGCAGGGGAACTACGGTCTGGCGGCGGTCGGCACCTATCTGGCGTCAATGGCCGCCCTGACGCTGATTGCGCTGCTGTTGACCCACGAGACGCGCCACCAGTCGTTGTGATTTGACCGCCATCACCCGTAGGCCGGATAAGGTGTTTACACCGCCATCCGGCACTATCATCATTTCTTCATCTGCGACAAAATCGTCCGACACTGATTCGCATCGCCTTCTGACGGGGAAATCAACGCCAGAAGCGCGGCGGCTGGCGTGACTAACGTCGCCAGCGCCGCAGCGACCGCGCCTCGCGCGATCAGCGGCCCGGCTTTCACCCCCGCCTGCGGGTTTTTAAACGACCCGCGCACATACAGCGGCGAACGCAGCGTAATAATACGAATCCCTTTGCTCTCTGGATCGATGGTTAAATCCAGTTGCTCAGAGGCGAAACTCGCGGTTCCGGTGACGTTAACCAACGCATTTTCCGTATCAAAAGCAAAGATTTGCGGGCGCGCAACGCCATTAACGATGTCAAGATTAGCCGCCGCGCAGTTGACCCGTACCTCATCGTCGCCAAATATCTGCCCGACAATAAAGTTACCCACGTTCAGGCCGACAATCTCCATCAGGTTGCGGCTGATCACGCCATCGTTCATCAGCAACTTCAGGTTGCCATTACTGTTACCTAACAGCGCCGCCACTGAATTGCCGCTTCCCCGGATATCCGCGTCACCGTTCATTTCGCCCAATGTTTTCTGCACCAGTTCGACATCCGGCATCAGCGCTTTCAGTTTAAGACGACGCGCCTGGATATTCGCCCTTCCCTGCATCGGCTTTTTATCCCCTTCCAGATGAATGCTGGAGACAATGCTGCCGCCAGCCAGGCCAAACTTCAGCGGCTGCAAACCTAAATCGGCATTTTTCAGGATGATATGGGTAGAGAGATCGCTGACCGGCAGGCTGCTGCCGTGCTCAATACGCCCGCCCTTAAAACGCACGTCGGCATCCATCACGTCCCATTTATCGGTTTCAAAGCGGTCATAAGGCAGCACTTTGTCGGCAGGCTGAATGCTCTTTTCGCCCTTGCTTTGCTCGGCGCGTTTCGACTGTTGCGCCCCCTTCCCGGAATCCACGCCGATCAGCGGCCCCAGGTCAGCCAGGCGAAGCTGGCGCGACTCCACATCCCCTTCCAGTTTGGGGCGCGGCTTGCCGGTGGTGTAAGCAAGAGAGCCGTGAATATCGCTGTCGCCGATGCGGCCATTAAAATTGCGGTAGTCAAAAACCGAGGATGTCTCCGTATCGATTTTCGCCACCAGGCGACCGTCCGTTTCAAACGGCGGCGTGTCCGGCAGCAGTACGCCGGTCAGATCGTACAATTCGCCCAGCGAGTCGCCGGAAAACTTAAGCTGGAGATCGACGCCGCCCATGTTCAGCGGATCGTTGACCACCCCGGCAAAGGCCACGCGAGTATTGCCCGAGCGGAAGTCAGCCTGCACCGGGAAAGGCGCGCCTTCGCTGCGTAACGCCAGCATACCGCCAATTTTGCCCGTGCCGGTCAGCGGTTCCCCGTTATAACGCCCCTGCGCCTTAAGGCCGAAAACATAATCCCCCACGTTGTTGTTGTCGTTGTTGCTTTTGGCTCCCGTGACTTCGCTAAAAGGCAGCGGTTTACCCAGCGGATCAACCAGGATCTCGATATCGGCTTTGCTGACCTGATCGTCAATGGCGATGCGCCCCTGATCGAACAAAATCGTATCCAGACGGAACGACCAGGCAGACGGCTGCGCATTGGGATCGTTTTTCTCGTCAGCCGCAAGAGTGAAGGTCCAGTTATTGTTTTTCTCCGAGAGGCGGATAAGGCGGGCGTCAGGCTTCACCAGTTTGATCCACGGCAGCCAGACGGTTTTGGTCAGCAACGCCAGCGGCGCCAGCGTGGCTTCAACGCGCGGGAGATGCACCATCGTGACTTCGGGGATATCCGGCGGATTGCCGAGGATAATGTCTTCGGCATGAACGTGCGGCCAGGGCACCCAGCTTCGCCAGCCGGTTTCCTGTTTTTGACGTTCCCACACCACGCCCAGATCGCCGCGAATGGCGAATGGCCGGTTGAGTTCTGTAGAGACTTTCTGGTTGATGGTCGGTTTGAGGCGATTCCAGTCAAATGTCGCAATCAGGACGATGAGTACGACGATCAACAACAACAAAGTCCCTGATACGGCAGCGGTTATTTTGCCTGCTTTCGTCATGTTTTACTTCCTCACTTCTTTCCTTGCCAGTCCTAAAGATAGTCCAGCAAACGGAAAAGAGAGGCAGGCTGCGTCCTGGAATACCGCGTGAAAGACGCGCCATTCCGGGAAACAGCGGGTATTACAGCATCAGGATCACCTGTTCAAGGTTCTCCAGCGGAACAGGACGCGACAGAAAATACCCCTGCGCCGCGAAAGCGGGCGAACGTTGTACATCGCGCCACTCTTCCAGTGTTTCCACGCCTTCGACGATAACGCCGCGGCAATAGCGGTTCATCAGTTGCAGCAGCAGCGTAAAGAGGTTTCGCCCTTCCGGCGTCTGGCGCAGCATCACAAACAGATCCCGCGCCACTTTGATGTAGTCGTAACGCACTTCGCTCAGGGCAGAGAAATTCGCCATGCCGGTGCCGAAATCATCCAGCCAGAGCGGACCGAATTCACACATTGAGGCGAACGAAGAGTCTTTCGGTAAACGAATATGTTCCACCAGTTCGAATCGCAGCCAGGGCAGGCGCTCAATCGTTTTCAATACCTCTGGCTGCTGACGCATCGCGATCAGCGTCGGGCCATCGACATTGACCGAGGCCAGCAGGTCATGACGCATGAAAAAATCGGCTTTCTGCTCCAGAAACTGGAGCTGTTCTTTCACCACATCCACGCGGTGTCTTACCGCCAGTTCGGCAAAATAGCGATCCGGGGCAACGCGCCGGGAAGGGTTATCCGGGTGTACCACAACCGTCAGCAGTTCCACGGCCATCAATCGCCCGTTGGTCTGGTAGATTGGCTGATAAGTGTAAGCACGTTCGCACTGCAACCAAAAGCGCCGCTCCTGCAAGCTTTCAATGCTTGCCTCAGGAATGCTTAGCTGCTGGATAACCTGCTTTATCATCTCAGATGTCCTGTTAATGAGAGTGTGACTGCCCGGACTCGTCAAAGGTTATCGGCGCTCTGGCAAAGAACTTTATGTTCAGCGTCCCGCAAAATAGAAACAGCATGACAAAAATCAACACAGAATACGCGTTGGCTCAAAAAAATAATGGAACGATGTTTTAATATAGTTGACCGCTGAATACACCACAGCGCACACTAACGCTAATTTTTTTCAGAGCAGGTTCACGACTATGTCCAAAAAGATTGCCGTGATTGGCGAATGCATGATTGAGCTGTCACAGAAAGGCGCAGACGTTCAGCGCGGTTTCGGTGGCGACACGTTGAATACATCCGTTTACATCGCCCGTCAGGTCGATTCTGCGGCCTTGTCCGTACACTACGTGACGGCGCTGGGCACTGACAGCTTCAGCCAGCAAATGCTGGATTCATGGCAAGGCGAAAATGTCGATACCTCCCTCACTCAGCGCATGGAAAACCGTCTACCGGGCCTCTATTACATCGAGACGGACAGCACTGGCGAACGCACTTTCTATTACTGGCGCAACGAGGCGGCAGCGAAATTCTGGCTGGAGAGCGAGCAGTCTGCGGCAATCTGCGAAGAGCTGGCGACCTTCGACTACCTCTACCTGAGCGGGATCAGCCTTGCCATTTTAAGCCCGTCCAGCCGCGATAAATTACTGTCGCTGCTGCGCGAATGCCGCGCCAACGGCGGGAAAGTCATTTTTGACAACAACTATCGCCCGCGCCTGTGGGCAAGCAAAGAAGAGACGCAGCAGGTATATCAGCAGATGCTGGAATGCACGGATATCGCGTTCCTGACGCTGGATGATGAAGACGCGTTGTGGGGTGAAAAGCCGGTTGCCGAGGTCATTGCCCGCACGCACGACGCAGGCGTCCAGGAAGTGGTGGTGAAACGCGGCGCAGATTCCTGCCTGGTTTCCATCAAAGGCGAAGAGGTGATTGACGTTCCGGCGGTGAAATTGCCAAAAGAGAAAGTGATCGACACCACCGCAGCGGGCGACTCCTTTAGCGCCGGGTATCTGGCAATACGTTTAACCGGCGGCGACGCTGCCGGGGCCGCACAGCGCGGGCACCTGACCGCCAGCACGGTCATTCAGCATCGCGGGGCGATTATCCCACGCGATGCGATGCCGCAATAACCGCACTGTAGGCCGGATAAGCGTAGCGCCATCGGGCATGACATTCTCGCCGGATGGCGGCGTGACCGCCTTATCCGGCCTACTGCTACTGCGCAGCCGGGATATCCGTAACTTCCGGGTGGACATCATCGGTTTCTGCGCTTGTTGCTGCTGCTGTTACTGGCGCCATGATTTGATCCCACGTTGCCTGTAGGTCCTTCATATTCAGCTCCGGTTCGCCCTTCGGCTGAAGCAGAATCAACGCCATATCTTGCGATAGCTGCTGACGCAGGTTTTGATTCAACATCTCAACGGTCAGGTTATTCAGGAAGTTCTGCCGTAAACGCTGGTACTGTTCCGGGGCAATATCGACCACCTGATTTTGCAACGAGCGCATCCGTTGGCTGATCAAGATATCGGTATCGGTACGCGCATAAGTGGCGAACAGCTTCTGCAACTCCAGATTCTTCTGCGCCACCAGCGCGTTAAACTCCTCTTCCGGCAAGCCGTTATCACGGACTTTCGCCAGTTCACGCGCCACCAGCCCCAGGTTCAGATTCAGCTTATCGCCGGGAGATTCAACGTTGATCGCGCACTGCGCACGCAGGAACAGCACCCGGCAGTCAAAACCGAGACCAATCTCTTTGGCGTTGTTCTTGCTGAGCGCCTGCTGAACATGCCAGAACAGGGCTTCACGGGCTAAATCCGCCTGCCAGTAGCGCAGCAGCGCGGCGGACTCGCGAATGGGCTGCCACGGCGTATCCCACATGATGGAGAGACGATCCTGGCGCACGGCGTCAGTCATAATGCTGACCGCTTCGGCGCGCAGAGGGGAAAGCGTCGGCACCGGCGCAGGCGTTTCACGTTTGCCTTGCAACTCGCCGAAGGTTTTGTTGATCTGCTCAGAAACCGAACGCGCATCCACGTTGCCGACGATAATCAGCGTCATCGCGTCCGGGGTGTACCATTTCTGGTAAAACGCGTTAAGTTTCTCCACATCCACAGGCTGTTTCAGCGGCTCGGCCGGATCGTGGCCTAACAGCGCAGACCCTTTCAGACGATAGCGCCACCAGCCCTCTTTGGTGTCCATAGGCCAGGTGGTAACCATATCTTCACTATTGACTGCATGCGCAACCGTCTCTGGCGTGATGGACAGTTTGCCGGAGGTATGCGCCAGATAAGAGAGCGCCTCTTTTAGCAGATCGTTACGGGTGTTGGGCAGGCTGAGGTTATATAACGTGGAATCATAAGAAACGATAACGGGCGGCACAGGGCGTTTGGGGTCAAAGCCCTGCTGCCAGAGTGAACGTGCTTGCGCGGCGTCAAGGCCGCCGCTTTGCGTCAGCGCGATACGGGGAATGGCGTGGCTGAAACCGCTCTGTTGCGTACTTTCGGTGAGCGAACCGGTATTGACCAGCAGACGAACCTCAATACGATCGCTTGGGCGCTGCGGGGTAGCTAATACTTGCCACTGTAATCCATTTGCCAGCGTCCCCTGTTGCCATGCCGGGTCAGGCTGGAGCGCATCTGCCTGCACATAGCCGACAGTAGCCATCATCAGCAGACTGCCCGCTAAGAGTCGAATTTTTGTGCCCTGCATGTAAACCCCTGATCAACAATCCTGGTAATAAAAAGACAGCCTGGAAGGCTTATCTGAATATGACGTTAAAAACACTTCGTGTTAGACCGCGCGAACATAAAAATGTCACGCCAGAAGTGAAAAAATCCCGAAGCCACATGTTGAGTGATTCGGGTGCAGGGGTCAATTATGCGCAAACACCCGCAGTCCTGGAAGGGACTGCGGGCATAAGAGGTGAGATTAAGAGGATAATTCGTGCGTTTTGCCATCAGGCGCACGATTATTCAGCACATCATCCAGCTTTTTGTGGTCCAGTTCTTTCACCCACTTCGCCACAACGACCGTTGCCACGCCGTTACCGACCAGGTTGGTCAGCGCGCGGGCTTCAGACATAAAGCGGTCGATACCGAGGATCAGCGCCAGACCCGCAACCGGTAAGTGGCCCACCGCAGAGATCGTCGCAGCCAGCACGATAAATCCGCTCCCCGTTACCCCGGCCGCCCCTTTCGAGGAGAGCAGCAGCACCACCAGCAGGGTTACCTGATGGAAGATATCCATATGACTGTTGGTCGCCTGGGCGATAAACACCGCCGCCATCGTCAGATAGATCGAGGTTCCGTCCAGGTTAAACGAGTAGCCAGTGGGAATAACCAGCCCCACCACCGACTTACGGCAGCCCAGCTTTTCCATCTTATCCAGCATACGCGGCAGCACGGATTCGGAGGAGGACGTCCCCAGCACAATCAGCAGTTCTTCACGGATGTAGCGGATAAATTTAAAAATACTGAAGCCAGCTGCGCGGGCAATCGAGCCAAGCACCACCACCACGAACAGAATACAGGTGATGTAGAAGCAGACAATCAACTGCCCCAACTGCACCAGCGTACCCACGCCGTATTTACCGATAGTAAAGGCCATCGCACCGAAAGCACCGATAGGCGCCAGGCGCATGATCATGTTGATGATGCCGAAAATGACCTGCGAGAAGCTTTCAATCACGTTGAAAATCAGCTGGCCTTTGCTGCCCAGACGATGCAGCGCAAAGCCGAACATCACCGCAAACAGCAGAACCTGTAGGATATTACCGCTGGCGAACGCGCCGATGACGCTGCCCGGGATGATATCCATCAGGAAGCCCACGATTCCCTGGTCTTTTGCTTGTTCGGCGTAGATCGCCACCGCTTTAGCATCCAGCGTCGCCGGATCGACGTTCATCCCGGAGCCAGGCTGAACGACGTTGACGATAATGAGACCAATGATCAGCGCAATCGTACTGACAATCTCAAAGTAAAGCAGCGCAACCGCACCGGTGCGGCCCACCGCTTTCATGCTTTCCATACCTGCAATGCCGGTAACGACAGTACAGAAGATAACCGGTGCGATGACCATCTTAATCAGCTTAACGAACGCGTCGCCAAGCGGTTTCATTTGTGCGCCTAATTCAGGGTAGTAATGGCCAAGGAGGATACCAATGGCAATTGCTGTCAGGACCTGAAAGTAAAGGCTTTTGAACAGAGAGGTTTTCATAGGGTGTCCTTGAAGTAAAAACCACAGGTCTTGTAAGGTTATGGTTAACCTGCGGCCTTAAAATAACACCCACACAACATGACAGAAATGCACCTGGATCATAATTGAAACAAAAATGTTAAAAACTTTGAGCTGGCTCGCACAAGTCTGACCTTTTTTAAGTTTTGTAATCAGGCTGCGCGTTCTTCAGGTAACGTTCTTCAAACACATCCGGCGGAACCGCGCGGGCAAACAAGAAACCTTGCGCCACGTCCACCCCTGCCTGCGCCAGCCAGTCGCGCTGCGCTTCGGTCTCCACGCCTTCCGCAATCATTTTCAGGTTAAGGCTGCGCGCCATCAGGATAATCGCCGTAACCATGCTGTCATCCTCCGGCAATCCCTCAACAAACATTTTATCGATTTTTAGTATATCGACCGGCAGCGATTTCATGTGCTGAAGCTGACGCAACCCTGCGTATCCCATACCAAAGTCATCCAGCGCGATGCGTACGCCCGCGCTGCGCAGCGGGCGCAGGATGGCGACGGCGGCATGCGGGTCGTCGATGCGTCGGCTTTCCGTTACTTCCAGAATCAATGTATCCGGCTGAATACGATAGCGGCTTAGCAGCTCCAGCAGATCCGACACCATATTCGGGTGCATGAGCTGCAATGCGGAAAGATTCACCGAGAGCGGCATCATCACGCCACGCTCCTGCCAGGCGGAAAGCTGGCGACAGGACTCTTCCAGCACCCAGTACCCAACCGTCACCATCAGACCGCAGGATTCGATACGGTCAATTAACCCTTCCGGGAGTTCCCAACTGCCATCCGGCTGCTGCACGCGTAATAATGCTTCTGCGCTCAGGACCTTACCGCTGGACATCTCCACCTGCGGTTGCAGCCAGATAGCGAACTGGTGGTTATCCAGCGCGTTGAGAATATCGCTCTCTTCCGTCAATCTCTGCTGCGCGGCTTCCATCTGCGCCGGGTCAAAGAACTGAATCTGATTTTTACCTTTGCGGCGGGCGGTAAAGGCGGCGGAGACGGCGCGACCATAAAGCGCCTCGGCCGTCAGGTCGCCGTAAAACATCGCCACCCCAATGCTGCAACTGGGGCGTAGCTGGATGCTTTCGATCGGCAGCCGTTCATTAATGACAGTGAGCACTTGCTGACCTAACGTAATCGCGTGCCACGGTTCTTTTACGCCGTGCGCGATGATGGCGAAATCAAAGCCGCTCACCTGCGTCAGCACCATTCGCGGCGCCAGCACCGATTTCAGTTTTTCCACTAGCGTAAGCAACAGGATTTCCCGCTGCGTCTCTTTGAGCACGCCTGCGGTATCGCGCAGCGTTTCACAGGTGACAATCATTAACGCCGTCGTCTGTTGACGCGTCACAACCTGTTCCAGAAGCCCCATCAGAAAAGCCTTGTTGGGAAGCTCGGAAACCGGAAAGCGCATCGCATGATCGTTTTGCTCAATGCTGTGACGCTGGGCAATCTGCTGATTCAGGTTGTAGCTACGCACCAGCATACCGATCTCATCATCATGATGCAGACGCGGCAGCGCCAGCTGATGGCCTGTCAGCTCCTGCGGCGGGATATCGTTAAGCTCCCGGGCGATTTTGCGCAGAGGATGCACAATCAGGCGGTTCATACACCAGGTTATCGCCACCGTCAGCATCAGCGATAAAAGTAAGTAAATGGTCACTAACGTCGAGAGCGTGCTCATCACGAACTTATACATGCGGAACGAGTCCGCCTGGAGCACCAGATACGCCAGCGGCTGTGGGTTGGCTGGCCGCTCAAGGGAATAGACCGGCAGCGAGATCTGCACCGGCAGTTCAAACAGACGCGTCACCGTCACCGGGACGGAGCGCTCAGGAATAAAACTCATTCGTAGCGCCTGGAATTGGTTCGGCAGCACCACGTCGGCGCGGCTGACCACGCCCGCAGGCTGAATGCGCGCCAGGATGGTTTCCGCTTCAGGGATATCCGCTTTCAGGATTGCGGCAGACAGCGGTTCGCGGACAGAACGGGCGATACTTTCCAGTTGCGTAGCCGTGTTATAGCGGTTCTGCTGTACTAAATGAAACAGCAAAACGGTGCAAAAAATAAATACAAACACCAGGACAACGGCCGCAACCATTGCCATCTGCTTAATTGTTAACGAGCGGCTGACGCGCAAATTGACTCTCCATGACTATCCCCAGGCTGCCGCCAGAGTATACCCGATCGCGCAGACATAAAGAGAGGCCGTATCTGAAAAGGACTTTTCCGAATCATCAGTGCCGGATGGCGGCGTAACCGCCTTATCCGGCCTACAGAAAGCGCACACTGCCGGATGGCGGCGTGACCGCCTTATCCGGCCTACGAAAGAGCGCATTGCCGGATGACGGCGTGGCCGCAAGCGCGCGTTGTAGGCCTGATAAGACGCGAATGCGTCGCCATCAGGCGTTCGGCGCTTACCAGTCCGCGTACGGCACCAGCGGCTGCGGCGGTAAATCCATATCGCCCTGCCATCCCGCAGCGGAATAACGCACATACAGCAGGAAATGGCTCGGCGTATAATCCTTCGCTTCCTGAATATCAATTGCCGTTCCGAGGAACCAGTTAGACGTCACCCGTCGCTCGATCAGCGCCCGCGCCGTATAACCAAAGCCCTGACTGCTGCCGCCGCCATTCGTCTGCGTGGCCGCCTCTTCGCGGTAATCCGTCGGGATCAAATTCATCAGCGGATAACGCGGCATGGTTTTGGTGCGTGAATGCGACCAGGATACCGAACCGCCCAGCTCCCACGACCAGTTTTCCGTACGCTGCCGCCACATCACCGGCACGGCGAACGACACATACTCCTGCGGACTGTAATAACCGCCATGCCCCAGCGAATACCCGCTCAGGTCTTTGTCGTAGTGCCAGATCATATTGTTCAGGCCGACGGTGACGCGACGGTTATTCTCATTGATGATTTTATAGTAATAGCCCGTCATCCAGCGCACGCGCCAGTTATCCGCGACGTTCTTACCGGTCAGTTGATCGCCGCTCAGCGAAGCCCAGACGCCGTTGGCTTCACCTTTGTCATAGCTCAGGCTCACACCGCCGCCGTCCGCACGCACGCCGCCCCATTTTGTGCCCGTGTTGCTCGGCGCGTCTTTCTGCCCGCCGAAGGCCAGCAGAGAGCTGGAGATTGGCCGACGGTGCGCGTTCAGCGTATAGCCCAGCGGCCCGATATCATTGCTGTAGCTCACGCCGCCAACCACATCGACAACGTTAAAGCCCATCGGCGTGGTCCCGATATCCCAGCTCCAGGTCTCGTTTTTCCAGCCGACCGCCACGCTCGTGCCGGTATCAGACTGGCTGCGGTTGCCGCTACAGTCATGCAGCGTACAGGTGCCCCAGTTCTTGTCCCAGGTGCCGTCCGCATGGGTCGAGAAACTGCCGACATCCACGTTCACCAGGTCAGCACGGAAGAACATCCGGCCATCTGACAACGGCGCGTCAACCTGGAACATGGTGGTATGCGCTTTCAGATCGGAGTAGCCGCCGGTGCCGCTCGATCCCCAGTAATCATGCTCCAGCGTGACGTTCAGATCCTGCTGTCGGTATAAATCCGCCGCATCGCTGCGCACGCCGCGTTTTAACCAGTCATCTTTCGCGTCATTACGGGTCAGGCGAGTAAAGGTGTCATTATCCTGCGGGCGGGTCGGCGTAATGCCGGAAGCCACCATCGCGTCTTTGTACGTCTCAAGCGCCTGCTGCGGTTCGCCGTTTTGCGCCTGAAAACCCGCCGCGTCGCGCAGCACCATCGCAGTTTCCATAGAAGGCGGCTGTGACTTCGCCTGCGGCACAATCGTGTTGAAGGTCTGCTGCGCCGCGACGGTATCGCCCAGTTGCGCCTGGGCCCGCGCCATACGGCGCTGCATATTGATGGACAGCGGCTCCCCGGTTGCCGGGGCGGGAAGTTTCGCCAGTTCCGCCCGCGCCGCCGCGTTATCGCCCTGCGCAATATAGACTTCCGTCAGGCCAAGCCGGGCATCGACATTACCCGGCTCCCGCGCCAGAACCGCATCATAGGCGGCGCGCGCCGAAGAATAATCGCGCCGCTGCTGCGCCCAGTCGGCAAGGGTTAAATCAATGCGCGTAGAGGCGGGCTGTTGGCGAAGCAGCGTTTCCGCTTCCCGCTCTTTGCCGCTATCACGCAGGCGGCTGGCGGTTTCCAGCACCTGATTATTTTGCAGCCTGTCCGCCAGTTCCTGAATGTTACTGTTCCACTGGCTACGCGGCAGATTATTGATATGCGCCATCGCCGCGCGATCCTGATCGTTGCCCGCGAGGTACAGCCCATAGGCATACACCTGATCTGGGTCGTTCGGTTTCTGACGCGCCAGCGCGCGCATGTGCGCATCGGCCTGGCTGCGCTGCCCGGCGTTCCACAGATCGCGGGACAAACGATACGTTACCCAGACGCTGCCGGGATCCAGCGCCAGCCTGCGACGATGCAGTTCCGCCGCCTGCGCCCAGTTCCCCTGGTTTTCCAGCGCTTCGGCCTGCTGCGCCAGCCGGTCGTTTTCAAGGCTACGCTCAATATCATCAATACTTTGCCGCTGACGACTGGAGAGCGACGCGATAAACGCCGAGGCTTTCTCCGGGGACTGCTGACGATAGATATTCGCCAGGCCGCGCACGGCGTTGCTGTTGCCGCTGTCCATTCGCAGCGTCTGCTGATAGTAGCGCTCGGCGGCGGGATAATCTTTACGCGCCATCGCCACGTCGCCCAGCCCCAGCACGGCATAGCTGTCGGTATTGTCGATGCTCCTGGCCTGCCGGTAGAGGCGTTCCGCCTGGTCCGGGTTATTCGCTTTCAGCGCGGCGTCGCCCTGCTGAATCGCCAGCCAGTAGCGGTTTACCTTCAGCAGGCTTTCCCATTTACCGCGACTGCTGCTGTTCGGGTCCATCGCCAGCGCTTTCTGGAACTGCGCCACCGCACGGGCACGATCACCGCGCTGCGAATAGGCCTGCCCCAGCGCGCCGACGGCTTCGCTGTCGCGGTGATCCGCGCTTACCGCCTGCTGCAATTCCGTTACGGCTTTGCCGCCCTGTCCGGCCTCCACCGCCGCCAGGCCTTGCGCTCTGGCTCTGAACGCCGGGTCGGAAAGCTGTTGCTGCTGTTCACTCAACTTGCTGCGCGCGGCATTGACGCTGTCGCCTTCGCTAAACACCGTCAGGTATTTTTGCAGCGCTTTTACGCTGGCGTCGCTGGCAGGCAGATCTTTAATCTGCTGATACCAGAGAGCGGAAGCCGTCGTGCGCCCGGCGCTGGAATTCGCCATCTGCTCTAATACGGCAAATCCCTCATCGCGTCGCCCGCCGTCAAACAGCAACTGCGCCAGCGTGTTTTGCAGGGCGGTATTGCCCGGCGTACTGGCGTTAATTCTTTTAAGCTGATTAATCGCCTCGTTACGTCTCGCGGGAGATTTTGCCACCGTCGTCCAGTATTCCACCGCCAGATCGCCTTGCGGCGGATGACCTTTAAACAGCGCGTCGTAAGCGGCAATCGCTTCTTCGGTATGACCGGTGGTCGCCTGTAAACGCGCCTCCTGCAAGGACTGGCGCCCTTCCGGCGTGGAAAGCATCATCGTCGTGCGGGAGGACTGATACGCGCTGGAACTCGGCGCTAACTGGGAAAGCCTGTCGAGCTGTTTCTGCGCCCCGTCATTGTCGCCCTGGCGCAGCAGGTAGCGAAACCGGGCGGCGACCACTTCCGGGTTGTTCGGGTCGATCAGTTCCAGGCGATAAAGCGACTGGCGCACCAAATCCTCACGGTGCGAGGCTTCGCCTAACCGAACCTGTTGCAGCAACTGCTGTTGCGCGGAAGGCGCCGCCTCGGCAAACGGCATCCAGGCGATGCCGAGCGTCAGGCCGAGCACTGCCCGATGGCGACGCTTTAGCGTCTTATCCGGCCTACAATCAGCGGCATCCCGTAGGCCGGATAAGGCGTTACCGCCACCCGGCAAAAGGAGATGGATGAGACTTAATTTGAACTTGCGCATTCCTGGCCCCAGTCAGGTAGTAATTCACCTTTAGCGGTGAAGCGAAAACGATGCTGATCCCATCCTTGTCCGAAAAGCGTTAGCACATAGCTATAGTAGGCATCGCTACCGGGAAAATTGTCCGCCACGCGCTGTCGCTGCACCGCCTGAGCATCACGGTTTTGCAGGAAAGGCAATAAAGAAGCCGAAAAGCCCACCGGCCCGTCGCCCTGGGCTTTACCACTGGCGACATCCACCTTCTCTGGCGGAACGCCGTTTTTTGTCGTCAGCGTCGCCATCGGTTTCAGGCGCGTCAGCAGCCGCGCTTTTTGCGGATCGCCGTCGTGCATCATCCCCGCCCATAAATAAACGCGGATGGCATCGTAACTGCTGACCAGCGTTTTTTCCGGTTTCAGCTGCCAGCCTTTGTCTTTTTCATAGCGCACCCAGTCCGGCGAGAACCCTTTCGGGGCGGTTTCCATCAGCAAACGCATATTGGTTTCACGCAGCGTGGTCCAGGGCGCGCCAAAGCGGGTAAAATATTGCGCCAGCTGCGGGGGTAAATAGCTCGGGTTAAAGCGCCAGCGCGTCTTTTCCGCAAAACCCACGTTCCCCGGCAGCAGCATTGAACCCAGCCCCGGCACCGTTACCACCTCTTCACGCGCAATGCGTTTTAGCAGCGCGGCGCCAGTGTCGGTATAGCGCGACGTTTTCCATAAGCGCCCGGCTTCCAGCAGCGACCAGGCCATCCAGATATCGCCGTCGGAAGCGGAGTTTGCATCCAGCACCGCCCAGGTCGAGGGGTCTTTCTGCCCCCACAACCAGGCAGGCAGATGCGCCTGTAAGGAACCCTGCGCCAGGTTGTTTTGCGTCCAGTCGAGGATCAGGTCAAATGCCGGCCGATCGTTGGCGGCGAGGGCAAAGAACAGCGCATAGCTTTGCCCTTCCGACGTCGTGATTTTGCGCGCGTCGCTGGGGTCAATCACCCGTCCTTCCTGACTGATATAGTCCTTTTTGAACTGTATCCATGCCGGCCACGTACAGGCCGCCTGTACGCTGACGGTCGCCAGCATCAGGGCAGTTAACATCCATCCACGCAGCGCGTTCATCATCGATTACTCGTTATCGGGATCGAGTCGACGACGGCTGATAATGCGCAGCAGACGCCACAGAACCCAGGCCAACAGCACGACGCTAACCGCCGCCAGTACCGCCAGCAGCACCGGATGATTCGATAACGCGTACCAGAGGCGTTCGAACCACGGTAAATGCCCGACGTAGTAAATATCGCCCACCCGCAGGCTGTTGACGCCAGACTCGCGGATCACCGACACGGAGCCAAACATGGCGGCGCGTTTTCCGCTGTCGTTCATCGCTTCGGTCAGCAGTTCATACCCGCGCGGGCTGTCTGCCAGCAGCGCCACCACGCTACGCTGGTCGTTGAACGGCGACTGGAAGCCCACTACCGCCGCCATCGCGCCAGCAGAGGTGATGGTGGATTTCGCATCCGGCGCGCGGTCGGCCTCATCCGGCATGATGCTCGGGAAGGTCGTCTGGCGCATCGGCGTGTTCACCCAGCTTTGCGTCGCCTGTACCAGCAGGTCGATGCGTTTGTCATCTTTCAGTGCGTCGGGGATTGTCCCGATCACCATAATATCCGCGTCTTTACCCTGAATCTGGCGGCTATCGTCGGTGATATTCAGGTTAATCGACGGGAAACCGGTCTGCGCGCCAATCGTCCCGGTCACATCCAGCAGCGTTTCCATCTGCGCTTCGTTCGGGTTTTTCGGCATCACGGCAATGGTTTCTGAAAGGTCAGCCATCCGGCTGAACGGGAAGCCCGCATTGGCGAAGGCACGCAGATCCGGCATCGCGATAAAGTGATAATATTTCGAGAAATCAATGGTGGAGTCGTCGCCAATCACCACATGGTTTTGTACCGGCTGGAACGTCACGCAATTATCCACCGAGCCGCCCGGCATCGGGTTCATGTACTGGAAGTCAAAGCGCAGCTGGTTCATCGCCCCCAGCTTCAGCGCCGGGATCGACACGTCCGTTTTACCGTCAATCAGCCCCTGTAATACCGGCAAACGCAGCAGCAGGCGATTGCTTTCCTGGGTGCTGTTCAGGCTGAACGCTTGCAGGAACTGATCGTTCAGGCTGATATCCATACGCGAGCTGTCTTTGCTCGGCGGCGTGGTGTAACGGTAGTTGAGGTTCATATCAATACCGTTGCTGCGCAGCAAATAGAGATCCGGCGGCAGATTCAGCGACAGCGAAATCGCCGCAGGTTCCAGCCCGGTGGACTGGAGCTGCTCTTTATAGGTTTTCAGCTCGCCGAACGTCACCGCACGGTCAGTACGTACCCAGTTCGGCGCATCATAAGGTTTACGCGCCAGCAGAGGCTTCACCTCATCCACCACCACGCTGTCGCCACGGAACAGGATATTCCCTTGCGCAATGCCTTTCGCCGCCTGCAACAGATCGTTATCGTCGCGGCCAAAGACCACCAGCAGCTTCACATATGGGTTGTCCGGGTGGCTGATCATCTCAATCACCGGCGCTTTTACCGGCGGATGATCGCGCAGGAAATCAGGGCGCTTGTCGTTCGTGGCAAAGACGATGGCATTACGATCCGGCAGCGTGTTGTACATCACCGGGAAATGCTGGCCGCGCCAGCCTGCGCGCGAACCGAACCATGAAGAGACAATGGATGCCGCCTGCTGCTGCATCAGATCCGGCGAACCGGCAAAGACCACAGGCAGCGTAACCTGGCGGTTGTCCCGCGAATCAAAGAACGGCACCGGGAAGTGCGACAGATCGTTTTTCACCGGCAGGGTCTGGTACGTCAGATCCAGCACGCTGCTGCGGCCAACATCCAGCCAGAGCGTACTGCTGGCCGGGTTTTCGCAAACATCGCGATAGTGCCCGACGAACTCCAGCCGCACGCGGTTAAAATCGGTGATAAAGAGCGGGTTGATCGGCATCTGGGCCAGCGTCTTTTTGCCCAGTTGCTCTTTCGTGACCGGCAACACGCCCATCAGCTCATCATTGAGGTAGACCTTCAGCTGCGACTGGATCGGCAGCAACGACGGCGACGGGGTGTATTCCAGGTTCAGCATCGCTTTCGACACCACCTCATCGCTGCGCATACCGAACTCAATGCTGCCATTCGGGTTCACACCACGCAGCACCATGCTGCCCGGCGGCGGCGCGATTTGCGCGAAGGTCAGCTTCACATCGCGGGAAGGCCCGTTTTGCGCCACCACGGGCGCATCGGCGCCCGGCATTACCTGGCCGACCGGCTGCTCCGGCGTTTCTGGCGCAGGCGCTGTCGGCGCTTGCGCTGGCTCAGCATTGATCAATGGTTGCGTTGCAGGCGTCGCATTCGTCATGAAAGTGGGGAAAGCGCTTATCCCCATAGCCACTGCATAAACCCAGGAAAGTTTTCTTTTCATCGCGTTATCATCATTGTTGAGCCATCACCTGATCCGGCTGCCGCTCCGGGCGACGCGGAATAAACGACACAATCCAGGAAACCAGCGTCGTCAGAGAACGGAAAATTACTTTGACGGAAGACGGAGCAAATTCCGCAAGATGGCGGTAGCCACGGAAGCCCAGCTTCAGAATATCCAGCAGGCTTTCCAGCGGTTTGTCTTCCGGGAAGCTGTCCTGCCAGAGCGCCCACGTATCCGCGCGGGCAAATGTGCACTGCACAAAGTCGATATGTTGTTTCGTGGTCATCGGCAGCAATTGCAGCCCGACCTCATTGCCCAACACGCGCACGACCTGAGTAGGAAAGACGTACTCTTGCTGGCCGCGTTTAAGCAATAAATTAACCTTTTGCCCTTCCAGCACCTGCGCCTGCCCGTTGATCCGAATCCCCAGGCCGCCGTCGGAGAAGTCATGCACGGTGCATGAGAACAGGTGGCCATCTTCACGGGCAATGGCCGCCGGCATGGAGATTTCAACGCGGTGCGCCCGGCGTACCTGCTTACTTTCCACAGAGACCGCCACCGCGCCGCCCAGAATGATCAGGTTATAGAAAACCCACACCAGACTGACGATCACCGTAAGTATTTCGTTGGCGGGGCCGTAGTAGTAACGCCAGACGCCCACCACGACCCCCAGCAGGTTGAGCAGTACCAGGAAGATATAGGGCCGGGAAATCACCCAGTCGACATACTCTTCCTCTACCAGCCCGCCTTTCGCGGTAACGTTGAATTTCCCTTTATGCGGGTTGATCAGCGCCACCATCGTCGGCGGCGCGATATACCAGGCCAGCACCGTTTCGTAGATTTCACTCCAGAAGGAGTGGCGGTATTTCCCCTGAATCTTCGAGTTGGTGAGGCTGGCGTGAATCATGTGCGGCAACACAAACAGCGCAATCATCAGCGCGGGCGCATAGATGATATAGGCGTGCAGCAGCAGGAAAGCCAGCGGCGCCGTCAGGAAGATGAGCCGTGGAATACCCGATAAAAAGTGGAACATGGCGTTGACGTAACACAGACGCTGCGCCAGCTTTAAGCCTTTGCCGAACAGCGGGTTATCCAGACGGAAGATTTGCACCATGCCGCGCGCCCAGCGAATACGCTGCCCGATGTGCGCGGACAGGCTTTCCGTCGCCAGGCCTGCCGCCTGTGGAATGCGCATATAGGCCGAGGTGTAGCCGCGACGGTGCAAGCGCAGCGAGGTATGCGCATCTTCGGTCACGGTCTCAACGGCAATGCCGCCAATCTCATCCAGCGGTTTACGGCGAATCACCGCGCACGATCCGCAGAAGAACGTCGCATCCCACATGTCGTTGCCATCCTGCACCAGCCCATAAAACAGCGTGCCTTCGTTCGGCGTTTTACGGAAACGACCGAGGTTGCGTTCAAACGGGTCCGGCGAGAAAAAGTGGTGCGGCGTCTGCATCATGGCGAGCTTTTTCTCTTTCAGGAACCAGCCCATCGTCATTTGCAGGAACGAGCGTGTCGGTACATGGTCGCAGTCAAAGATCGAGACAAACTCGCCTTTCGCGTATTTCAGCGCGTTATTGATGTTGCCGGCCTTGGCGTGTTCATGCGTGGTACGGGCGATGTACTGTACGCCGACGGTCTGGGCAAACTGGCGGAACTCTTCGCGCCCACCGTCGTCAAGAATCCAGATGCTCAGCTTGTCTTTCGGCCAGTCGATGCCCAACGAGGCGTAAACGGTGTTTTTCACCACGCTGAGGTCTTCGTTGTAAGTCGGAATAAAAATGTCCACCGTCGGCCACTGCGCCATCTCTTTCGGTAGCGGCACGGGCTGGCGGTTAAGCGGCCAGACGACCTGGAAATACCCCAGCACCAGGACAATCCAGGCGTAGGTTTCCGCAAACAGCAAAATCAGCCCGCAAACCAGGCTCAGCGGGTCATCCCAGTTTAGCGTCGAGGTATAACGCCACCAGATATAACGGCATGACACCGTCAGCGACAGCACGATCAGCATCAGGGCGGAGAAACGCCCCGGTATCCGCCGCACTAGCAGCGCGACGCCCCACAGCAGTATCAGGAAGATAAACTGCGACAGCGGGTTAAACGGCTGGGTAATACAGATGATCGCCAGAATCAGGGAAAAAGTGACGATGACGCCGAGGATAAAGCGGCGCACCCCGTTGCTAAGATGGCCCAGCTCTTTTTCGCTTTCCAGGTGCGTGGTCTTTTTACTGACGCGGTCGGGCAGCGTGTCCATCCACTGATGATAGCGACCGCGCACGCCCAGCAGGCGGGAGAGCGATCGCCAGCGCGGTTCGACCTTCTTCTCTTTACGCGGCGAGAAGGCCATCAACCAGAGCGTTTGAATGGCATAGCGGGCCGGGTCCAGTGGACGCGGTCGGTTGGCGTTAATGTGCGGATAGAGCGCTTTATGCTGCGCGCGAATGCGCTGCCAGCGCGGATGCTCAAGCGGAATAAAAGTCCACGCCAGAATCACCCACAGGCAGCCCAGCATCGCACTGAACGGCGACGCGCCATGACGGCGATACCCTTGATAGCGCTCGCTCAGGCGTGCGCCGACCGGCGGAATGAGAAGCCACCGGGTCAGGATGTTCATGATGCGCTCCCGGCAGGGGCGCGATTACCCGCATAGTGCAGCAAACACCAGTTCGCCAGCGTCAGCACCTCTTCTGCCGCCAGCGAATCGCCACGGTACTCGCCCAGCGGCTGTTTCGAAGCCATACACTCCGCCATCGCTTCATCGCGATGGATCACCATCGGCAGCAAACGACGCTGGCTTTGCAGCCAGACCTGGTACAGATCGTCCTGCAACTGGCTGGCAATGCGTAAATCGTTAATCAGGATATGCGCGCCCGTGGGCAGCGCCTGTTGATGCAGCCGGATATGGCAATTGGTGTCCGCTTTTACCACCGCCAGCGTATGATCGCAGAGGCTGACCAACTGTTGCGTCAGCGGTGAGACGCCGTGGGGAAGATCCAGCAAAATCCACGAATAGCGTCGGCTCTCTTTCAGTTCGCGCAGGCCAGCGCAAATAGCTCCCAGCTTTTCCGCCCATTCCTGAGGATTCTCCCGCTCTTCCACCGTAAGCTGTCCGAACGGCAGTAGATCGAGCTGGGTGGTATAACGCAGTCCGGCATCGCGCCAGTCTTTACCGTCCAGCAGCGCCCTGGCCCAGCCGTCGCGATGGGCAAAATCGACATTGAATGACATACGCAGCAGGTTATCGGGGCTGGCATCAACGACCAGCACATTTTCCCCGAGTATTTGCAGCGCCCAGGCGAGCGCCGAAGTGATTGATGTGGTGCCTACACCGCCGCGCACGCCCTGCAATCCCAGAATGGACATCCCTGACTCCCTTATGATGGTTGTTGCGCAAATTCAGCCAATAAAGGCCAACGTTTAATCGCCGCAGCCAGCTGTTCGCGTTGGGAAATATCGGTATAGTCTATTTCGGGCAAGGAGAAAGCCTGACTTAACGCCAGAAAATCATTTTGAAAGGTATAGCCCAATGCTGAATCAAACTGAGAGTCAGGTTCGTTGTTGTTATACATTCTGTATTGTGTCCCTTTTGAATATACTCACCATGCTTCAGACAATTTTTCTGGCAGCATCCCCCCCTCTTCACTGTTAATCTTCAATGCAGGGGATCGTTCATTTCTCGCCTTTCCGTTACGCAAACTGTAAGAGTAAAGAAAACACCATGACCGAGGTCGCAAGGCTTCCTGCCCGCCGAATTGATTCATATGCTAAATCTGATGTGTTTTAATTTCAATGTTAGGTTTATTTCTGAGCTTTCGCTAGTAAACTGATAAACAGATAAAATAGCGACAAGAGGGACGCTGTGGACCCCGTATTTTCTATCGGCATCTCATCATTATGGGATGAACTACGCCACATGCCTGCCGGCGGTGTCTGGTGGGTTGACGCTGATCGCAATGAAGATGCCATCAGCCTGGTGAATCAAACGATTGCCTCGCAGGCAGGGAACGCGAAAGTCGCGGTCATTTGTATGGGCAGCGATCCGGGTGAATTAATCAAATTAGATGAATCTCACGGCCCGGAAAAAATCCAGTTATTTTCAATGCCGGATTCTGAAAAGGGGTTATACTTTTTGCCCCGCGATTTGCTTTGTTCTGTTGATCCTACACATTACTTTTTCATTCTTCTTTGCGCGAATAACGCCTGGCAAAATATATCAGGGGAACGCCTTCATCAGTGGCTGGAAAAAATGAATAAATGGACCCGGTTCCATCACTGTTCGCTTCTGGTTATTAACCCTGGAAATAATAATGACAAACAGTTCTCCCTGTTGATGGGGGAGTATCGTTCGCTTTTCGGCCTTGCCAGCTTACGTTTTCAGGGCGACCAGCATCTGTTCGACATCGCGTTCTGGTGCAGCGAAAAAGGGGTCAGCGCCCGGCAACAACTGACGCTGCGCCATAAAGATGCGCACTGGGAGCTGGCTCACAAGGAAGAGGCGAACATCCAGCCGCGCAGCGACGAAAAACGCATCCTCAGCAATATCGCCGTTCTTGAAGGCGCTCCGCCGCTGTCGGAACACTGGGCGCTTTTTGATAATAACCAAACCTTGTTCAACGAAGCGCGAACTGCACAGGCGGCGACGATCATCTTCTCCCTGACGCAAAATAGCCAAATCGAACCCATGGCGCGAAATATCCATACGCTGCGCCGCCAGCGCGGAAGCGCGCTGAAAATTATCGTCCGCGAAAATCTCGCCAGTTTGCGAGCGACCGACGAGCGACTGCTGTTAGGCTGCGGCGCGAATATGGTTATTCCGTGGAATGCGCCGCTTTCCCGCTGCCTGACGCTGATTGAAAGCGTGCAGGGACAGCAATTCAGCCGCTACGTCCCGGAAGAGATCGCCACACTCCTGTCGATGACGCAGCCCATGAAGCTGCGCGGTTTCCAGACATGGGACGTCTTCTGCGAAGCCGTACATAACATGATGAGCAACACGCTGCTGCCCGCTGACGGGAAAGGCGTGATGGTCGCATTGCGCCCGGTGCCGGGTATCCGCATCGAGCAGGCGCTGACGCTCTGCCGCCCAAACCGTACCGGCGATATCATGACTATCGGCGGCAACCGGCTGGTGCTGTTTTTATCATTCTGTCGGGTCAACGATCTGGACACTGCGCTGAACCATATCTTCCCGCTGCCGACCGGCGATATCTTTTCCAACCGCATGGTCTGGTTCGAAGATAACCAAATCAGCGCTGAACTCGTGCAAATGCGCCTGCTGTCGCCTGAACTGTGGGGCACACCGCTGCCGCTGACCCAGGGGCCGAACCCTGTGCTCAATGCCGAGCATGACGGGCGAGTCTGGCGACGTATTCCCGAACCCTTACGACTGCTGGATGACAGCGTGGAGCGCCCACAATGATGAACGTCAACGATATCATCCAGATCATCGTCTTTTGCGCGCTGATCTTTTTTCCTCTGGGCTATCTGGCGCGCCATTCGCTTCGCCGCATCCGTAACACAGCCCGACTGTTATTCGCCAGACCCCGTTATGTAAAACCCGCCGGAACCTTGCGCCGTGCAACAAACGTCAAGGCAGACAAAAAATGACTCAGCATACTCAAACCTCATCCATGCCTTCACCACTCTGGCAATACTGGCGCGGCCTTGCAGGCTGGAATTTCTACTTTCTGGTAAAGTTTGGCCTGCTCTGGGCGGGATATCTCAACTTCCATCCGTTGCAGAACCTGGTCTTCATGGCCTTTTTGTTAATGCCAGTCCCCAAACTCAGCCTGCACCGTCTGCGCCATTGGGTCGCTATCCCAATCGGCTTCGCGCTTTTCTGGCATGACACCTGGCTGCCTGGCCCACAAAGCATTATCAGTCAGGGCTCGCAGGTCGCGGGTTTTAGCGCGGACTATATGCTCGATCTGGTGACCCGCTTTATCAACTGGCAGATGATCGGCGCCGTGTTTGTGCTGCTCGTCGCCTGGCTGTTTTTATCGCAGTGGATTCGGGTCACTCTTTTTGTTGTCGCCATTATGATCTGGCTGAACGTGCTGACGCTGACAGGGCCAGTCTTTACGCTGTGGCCTGGCGGCCAGCCGACCGACACGGTGACGACCACCGGCGGCTCTGCGGCGGCGACGGTCGCAACGGCAGGAGACACCCCGGTGGTCGGCGATATCCCGGCGCAGACCGCGCCTCCAACCTCAGCCAATCTGAACGCATGGTTGAACACCTTCTATAACGCGGAAGAAAAACGAAAAACGCCGTTCCCGACGGCGCTGCCGGCCGATGCGCAGCCGTTTGAACTGCTGGTGATCAACATCTGTTCCCTCTCGTGGTCTGATGTTGAAGCCGCAGGCCTGATGTCACATCCGTTATGGTCGCATTTCGATATTCTGTTTAAGCACTTTAACTCCGCCACCTCCTACAGCGGCCCGGCGGCAATCCGCCTGCTGCGCGCCAGCTGCGGCCAGTCGTCGCACACGAATCTGTATCAACCGGCAGGCAACGACTGCTACCTGTTTGATAACCTGTCGAAGCTGGGCTTCACGCAGCATTTAATGATGGGTCATAACGGCGAATTCGGCGGCTTCCTGAAAGAAGTGCGTGAGAATGGCGGTATGCAGACGGAGCTGATGGATCAAAAAGGGCTGCCCGTCACGCTGCTGGGCTTTGACGGTTCTCCGGTTTATGACGACACCGCCGTGCTCAATCGCTGGCTGGAAACCACCGAGAAAGATCAGAACTCGCGTAGCGCAACGTTCTATAACACGCTGCCGCTGCACGACGGGAACCACTTCCCTGGCGTCAGCAAAACGGCGGATTACAAAATTCGCGCGCAAAAGCTGTTCGATGAGCTGGACGCCTTCTTTACCGAACTGGAGAAATCGGGCCGTAAAGTGATGGTGGTGATGGTCCCGGAACACGGCGGCGCGCTCAAAGGCGACAGAATGCAGGTTTCCGGGCTACGCGACATCCCCAGCCCGTCGATCACCAACGTACCGGCAGCGGTGAAATTCTTCGGCATGAAAACGCCTCATCAGGGCGCATCGATTGAGATTGACCAGCCGAGCAGCTACCTGGCGATTTCCGAACTGGTGGTGCGCGCCCTTGACGGCAAACTGTTTGTCGAAGACAACGTCAACTGGGATCAGCTCACCCGTGGGTTGCCGCAGACCGCGCCGGTCGCTGAAAACGCCAACGCGGTGGTTATCCAGTATCAGGGTAAACCGTATGTGCGTCTGAACGGCGGCGACTGGGTGCCTTATCCGCAGTAAACGAAAAAGGCCTGATGGCGCTACGCTTATCAGGCCTACAGGTCAGGCACAATCTCCTGAAATTATGCCGATTTGTAGGCCGGATAAGACGCTTTCGTCGCCATCCGGCAAAACTCGCGCAAGCGCCGCAACACGCTGGAAAGATTCTTGCCAGCTGGCAACTTTTCTGACGACCCGTAAAAAACGAAACCCACTAACTCTTTGATATATAAAAACTCCTTTTCTGGCACAGCGATTGCTATTTGAGTGTGAGCTGTTCTGTTCCGAATCAAAGGAGATATCATGTCTGACTGTCGTACTTACGGATTCAACACCCAGATCGTTCACGCGGGGCAACAACCCGATCCTTCAACTGGCGCGCTCAGTACGCCAATCTTCCAGACGTCGACGTTTGTTTTCGACAGCGCCGAACAGGGGGCCGCCCGCTTTGCGCTCGAAGAGTCCGGGTACATTTACACCCGCCTGGGCAACCCCACGACGGACGCGCTGGAGAAAAAGCTGGCGGTACTGGAAAGAGGCGAAGCGGCGCTGGCGACAGCGTCCGGTATTTCCGCCATCACCACCACGCTGCTGACGCTCTGTGAGCAGGGCGATCACATTGTCTCAGCCAGCGCGATTTATGGCTGCACGCACGCATTTTTGTCGCACAGCATACCGAAGTTCGGTATTGACGTGAGTTTCGTTAATGCCGCCAACCCGGATGAGATCCGCGAAGCCATCCGCCCGGAAACCAAAGTGGTGTACATCGAAACGCCCGCTAACCCAACGCTCTCCCTGGTCGACATCGAAACGGTCGCCGGGATCGCCCATCAGCGGGGCGTGCTGTTGGTTGTGGATAACACCTTTATGTCGCCGTACTGCCAGCAACCCCTGCTCCAGGGAGCCGATATCGTGGTTCACAGCGTCACGAAATACATCAACGGACACGGGGATGTTATTGGCGGGGTCATCGTCGGCAAGCAGGAGTTTATCGATCAGGCGCGGTTTATCGGGCTGAAGGATATCACCGGCGGCTGCATGAGCCCCTTTAACGCCTGGCTGACGCTGCGCGGCGTGAAGACGCTGGGGATTCGCATGGAACGCCACTGCGAGAACGCGCTGAAAATCGCCCGTTTCCTGGAAAGCCATCCGAAGATTACCCACGTCTGGTATCCGGGGCTTCCTTCGCACCCGCAGTATGAACTTGGCAGACGCCAGATGAGCCTGCCCGGCGGCATTATCAGCTTCGAAATCGCGGGTGGCCTGGAGGCTGGCAGACGCATGATCAATTCGGTAGAATTGTGCCTCCTCGCGGTCAGTCTCGGTGATACCGAAACCCTCATTCAGCACCCTGCGTCTATGACACATTCGCCTGTTGCGCCAGAGGAACGGCTTAAAGCAGGTATTACCGACGGGCTAATCCGTCTTTCTGTGGGTCTTGAAGATCCAGAAGATATTATTAACGACCTTGAACACGCCATCAGAAAGGCGACATTCTGACCATTACGGTCGGAGCTGGCCTGCGTCGGCTCCGGCTGTTGAGAATCAAGGCACAACGGCCTGGCTATACGCATCATCCTTCCCGGGGTGACGCGTATTTTGGGCAGGGGGCTCTATGCAGGACAACACATTACAATTAAGCAACAGTAAAGCGACCACCGCAGCGTTCTCAGGAAAACTACCGTTTACGAAATACGATTTTGGCTGGGTGCTGTTATGTATCGGCATGGCCATTGGCGCCGGAACGGTGCTAATGCCGGTACAGATTGGGCTAAAAGGAATTTGGGTCTTTATCACCGCGTTTATTATCGCCTACCCCGCAACCTATATCGTGCAGGATATTTACTTAAAGACGTTATCAGAAAGTGAAACCTGTAATGACTACACCGATATTATCAGTCATTACCTGGGGAAAAACTGGGGCGTCTTCCTCGGCGTGATCTACTTTTTGATGATTATCCACGGCATTTTTATCTACTCTTTATCCGTGGTTTTCGACAGCGCGTCGTACATTAAAACCTTCGGTCTGACCGATGCCGATCTCTCGCAGTCCATCCTCTATAAAGTGGCGATCTTCGCCGTACTGGTCGCTATCGCCTCCGGTGGAGAAAAGCTGCTGTTTAAAATCTCCGGCCCTATGGTGGTGGTGAAAGTAGGCATCATCCTGATCTTCGGTTTCGCGATGATTCCGCACTGGAACTTCAGCAATATTACGGCCTTCCCGCAGGCGTCGGTCTTCTTCCGCGATGTGCTGCTCACCGTCCCCTTCTGTTTTTTCTCGGCGGTGTTTATTCAGGTGCTAAACCCAATGAACATTGCCTACCGCAAACGAGAAGCCGACAGAGTGCTGGCGACGCGCATGGCCATTCGTACCCACCGCATCAGCTATATCACGCTGATTGCCGTGATCCTGTTCTTCTCGTTTTCGTTTACCTTCTCCATCAGCCACGAAGAAGCCGTTTCCGCCTTTGAGCAGAATATCTCCGCGCTGGCATTGGCTGCGCAGGTCATTCCCGGACAGATCATTCATTTCACCTCAACGGTACTGAATATCTTTGCGGTTCTCACCGCCTTCTTCGGTATTTACCTGGGTTTTCATGAAGCGATTAAGGGCATCATTCTCAACGTGCTGAGCCGGGTTATCGACGTGGAGAAGATCAATCCGCTGGTACTGACGCTTGGCATCTGTACCTTTATCGTTATCACGCTGGTCATTTGGGTATCGTTCCGCGTCTCGGTGCTGGTGTTCTTCCAGTTGGGCAGCCCGCTGTACGGCATTGTGTCGTGCATCATCCCTTTTTTCCTGATCTATAAAGTCACGCAACTGGAAAAACTGCGCGGCCTGAAAACCTGGCTGATTCTGCTGTATGGGATTTTGCTGTGCCTGTCGCCGCTCCTGAAGCTGATTGAATAACGCGTTCCGTGCGCCGTCGATTCCTGGCGGCGCTTAACTCACCCCTTCCAGTTGGTAGCTGCGTATTTTATTCAGCACCGTCGTGTGCGAAACCCCCAACGCTTTCGCGATATGCCGGGAGGAGACATTCTCTTCCACCATCTGCTCAATCAGCTGTCGCTCAGCATGTTGCACCTGCTCTTTGAAGGGACGGTCGGGATGCCCCGGCAACGCTTGTGACACCGTTGAAAGCCCCAAATCATCGCAGGTGATGACATCACTTTCTGACATCAGCATCAGACGGATAATGGTGTTCTCCAGTTCGCGAACGTTGCCCGGCCAGTGGTGGTGACGCAGTGACTCAAAACAGGCTTTGTCCAGTATCAGCCGCCGTTGAAACTCTTTGGCATATTTCTGTACAAAATGGCGAATCAGTAAAGTGATATCCGAAGGGCGCTCGCGCAACGGCGGAATCGTGAGCGTCAGTACGTTAATGCGATACCAGAGATCGGCGCGCAGCAGGCGCTGTTCGACCATCTCTTCCAGGTTCGCGTTGGTGGCGACAATAATACGCGCGTTAACCGGGATCACCTGCGCCCCGCCGACGCGGCGGATGCCGCCGTCCTGAAGCACCCGCAGCAGCTTGGCCTGTAAATTCAGCGGCATTTCGCCAAATTCATCAAGAAACAGCGTTCCCTTATCCGCCATTTCAAACAACCCTTTTTTCCCTCTGCCGTCCGCACCGCTGAACGCCCCTTTTTCATAACCAAAAAGTTCGCTCTCCATCAATGCCTCAGGCAGCGTTGAGCAGTTGACGGGGATAAACGGATAAAAGCGCCGCTGCCCGGAATTATGAATGGCGCGCGCCAGCAACTCTTTACCCGTGCCGGTCTCACCACGGATCAGGACGGTATATTTGCTGTCAGCGATTTTTAGCGCTTTTTCAATCAGCACCTGCATACTCTGGCTGCTACAGATAATGTCGGAGAAATAGCGCGGTCGCGTCAGTTCGGGCGTGGCCAGTTCAGAAAGATTCTCAGAGAGATAAGCGACATTAATAATGTCGGCATGTTGATTGAGGCAGGTCTGGACGCTGGAAATATCCTGCAAATGGCGGCACCAGGATTTAATCAGAATCCGACCCGGCGTGACCTTCATGGAGATAATATTAATATCGCGGCAGGAAAACTCCTTGAGGACATCCTCAACCATAGACAGACGATCGATTGTTTTAATATCCCAGCGTATCGTGACCACGTTGGCTCCAGATATTTCTGTGGCAATCAGAAATCTGCTTACATTCTAGTCGCTATGGGATAATGTTCTGCCGATGGACTCACATTGTGGAGCCAAAAAAGGATTATAAAAAAACCGGAGCACAAGGCTCCGGTTATGAGGCAATAACCAACAGTTATTGCTGTGGGTTCTCATCCTGATCGACGGCGAAACAGGCCACCAGTTGACCGCCGTAATCTTTAAGCTGCGGCTGCAACTGGGTGCAGGGGCCAAAGCGACGACGGCAACGGGCGTTGAAGGCGCAGCCCGGCGGCGGATTCAGCGGGCTTGGCAGCTCGCCGGTCAGCTTGATGCGCTCGCGGCGGTCATCCGGGTTCAAACGCGGCGTCGCGGAGAGCAGCGCCTGCGTATACGGATGGCGCGGGTTGGTAAAGATCTGCTCCTTCGTCCCTTTCTCCACGCAGCGGCCGAGATACATCACCATCACCTCATCGGCAATGTGTTCGACCACCGACAGGTCGTGCGAGATAAAGACGTAAGACAGCCCCAGCTCCTGCTGCAAATCCATCATCAGGTTCAACACCTGCGCGCGCACGGAAACGTCCAGCGCGGAGACCGGTTCATCGGCGATCACCACGTCCGGGTCAAGCATCAGACCGCGGGCGATAGCAATACGTTGACGCTGGCCGCCGGAAAACATGTGCGGGTAGCGATCGTAATGCTCGGTTTTAAGGCCGACTTTCGCCATCATCGCCAGCGCTTTTTCACGACGCTGCTCTTTGCTGAGCGAGGTGTTGATCAGCAGTGGCTCTTCCAGAATCTGCCCCACTTTCTTACGCGGGTTCAGCGAACCATACGGGTTCTGGAACACAATCTGGATTTTCTGCCGACGCAGTTTTTGCGCCTGCGGATCGTGCCTGAGCAGATCCTGCCCCTGATAATACAGTTCTCCGCCGGTCGGCGTTTCAATCATCGTCAGCAGGCGGCCCAGCGTGGATTTCCCGCAGCCGGACTCGCCCACGACCGCCAGCGTTTTGCCGCGCTCAAGGGTGAACGATACGCCATCCAGCGCTTTTACCAGGCGCTCGGGCGCAAACAGCCCCTTCTTCACCGGGTAGTGTTTTTTCAAATCGATGGCCTGCAACAGCGGCTGTTGCAAGGTGGCCTCGTGCGTACTCATAGTGTGGGCCTCCCGGCATCATCGAGTGGATAGTGGCATTTGGACTGGCGGCCGTCGCCGAGCAGATTCAGATCCGGCTCTTCGCTACGGCACTTATCCGTGGCATACGGGCAGCGCGGGTTCAACAGACAACCGTTCGGGCGGTCATATTTTCCCGGCACCACGCCCGGCAGCGACGCCAGGCGCGCTTTATCCTGCGCGAATTCCGGCAGTGCGCGCAGCAACGCCTGCGTATACGGATGACGCGGCGCGCGGAAGATATCGTGCGCCGCCCCTGTCTCTACCACCTGTCCGGCATACATTACGATGATTTTATGCGCGGCTTCCGCCACCAGCGCCAGATCGTGGGTAATCAGCACCAGCGCCATATTTTCTTTCTGCTGCAATTCCAGCAGCAGTTCGATGATTTGCGCCTGGATGGTCACGTCCAGCGCAGTGGTCGGTTCATCGGCAATCAGCAGTTTCGGACGACAGGCAATCGCCATTGCAATCATCACGCGCTGGCTCATCCCACCGGACAACTGGTGCGGGTAGACATCCAGACGCGACGCCGGATCGGGAATCCCCACCTGAGTCAGCAGGTCAATCGCCCGCTGCCGACGGGTTTTCCTGTTGCCGCCCTGATGCACCTTAATCGCTTCCATAATCTGGAAACCTACGGTGTAGCACGGGTTCAGGCTGGTCATCGGGTCCTGGAAGATCATCGCCACTTCCGCGCCCACCAGGTTGCGGCGCTCTTTCTCAGAGATGCGCTGCAAGTCCTGGCCGTTGAATTCCAGTTTTTCCGCCATCACGCGGCCCGGGAAGTCAATCAGCCCCATAATCGCCAGCGAGCTAACCGATTTACCGGAGCCGGACTCACCGACAATACCAACGACTTCGCCCTGATTTACGCTGTAGCTTACGCGGTCTACCGCGCGAAACGGCGTACCTTCGTCACCGAAGTGCACCGATAATTTATCTACGTTTAATAACGCCATCTCGAACCTCTTACTGCTTCAGTTTGGGATCGAGCGCGTCACGCAGACCGTCACCCATCAGGTTAAATGCCAGCACCGTCAGCAGGATCGCCAGACCCGGGAAGGTCACGACCCACCAGGCACTTTGTGCGAACTGCAACACGTCGGAGAGCATGGTGCCCCACTCCGGTGTCGGCGGCTGCGCACCCATGCCGAGGAAGCCCAGGGCGGCCATATCGAGAATGGCGTTAGAGAAACCGAGCGACGCCTGAACGATCAGCGGCGCAAGGCAGTTCGGGAAGATATTGACGAACATCTGGCGCATCGCGCCTGCGCCCGCCACGCGGGAAGCGGTAACGTAATCGCGGTTCACCTCCACCAGCACGGCGGCGCGGGTCAGACGCACATAGTGCGGGAGCGCCACGAAGGTCAGCGCCAGCGCGGCGTTACCGATAGAAGGGCCAAAGATCGCCACCAGCACCAGCGCCAGCAGCAGGCTTGGCAGCGCCAGCATGATATCGACGACGCGCATGATGATGTTATCAACAATGCCGCCGAAGTAACCCGCAACCAGGCCGAGCACAATCCCCATCACCAGCGACAGCACCACCACCAGGCAGCCCACCAGCAGCGACAGACGTGCGCCATACATCAGGCGCGACAGCACATCGCGACCGACATCATCCGTTCCCAGCAGGTGCGCGATACTGCCGCCTTCCTGCCACGCAGGCGGCGCCAGCAGCACATCGCGGAACTGATCTGCCGGGTTATACGGCGCGATGACGTTCGCGAACACCGCAATCAGGATCATGATGACGACATACGCCAGACCGACAACCGCACCCTTATTGCGTTTAAAATAGTGCCAGAACTCCTGCAACGGGGTCATCGGCACCGGTGCAGAGATAACTTTATTTTCAGTAACCTGTGACATGATGGCCCCTTACTTCTTATGACGAATACGCGGGTTCACCACGCCGTACAGCAGGTCGACCAGCAGGTTGACGAGAATAATCATCGTCGCTACCAGTAACACCCCGCCCTGTACAACCGGATAATCGCGTCGTTGCAGCGCATCAATCAGCCAACGGCCAAGGCCAGGCCACGAGAAGATGGTTTCGGTCAGGATCGCCCCTGCCAGCAGCGTCCCTACCTGCAAACCGATCACGGTCACGACCGGCAGCATCGCGTTACGCAGCGCGTGTACGATGATGACGCGCATCCTTGTGAGACCTTTGGCGCGCGCGGTACGGATATAATCTTCACCCAGCACTTCCAGCATGGAGGAGCGGGTCATACGCACGATAACCGCCAGCGGTATCGTACCGAGCACCATCGCAGGCAGGATCATGTGCGCGACAGCATCAATAAAGTTGCCCTCTTCGCCCCAGATAGCCGTGTCAATCAGCATAAAGCCGGTTAACGGATTGGAGTCATCAAGGAACACCATATCGCTGACGCGCCCGGAAACCGGCGTCAGGTTCCATTGCACTGATACCAGCATGATCAGCATCATGCCCCACCAGAAGATAGGCATAGAGTAACCGGTCAGCGCCAGGCCAACAGCGGTATGATCGAAAATGGAACCGCGCTTCACGGCGGCCAGCACGCCGACCGGAATCCCTACCGCAGTGGCGAAAATCATGGCGCAGACGCCAAGTTCCAGCGTCGCTTTAAAGCGAGGCACGAACTCGTCCCACACCGGCAAACGGCTTTTCAGCGAGATGCCCAAATCGCCATGCATCACCCCCCAGATGTAATGGAGGTACTGCTGCCACATCGGTTTATCCAGACCGAGTTCAGCCAGCAGTTGAGCATGACGCTCAGGAGAGATACCACGCTCACCTGCCATGATCATGACCGGATCGCCCGGGATCATATGGACGAAGGCAAAGGTGAGAAGGGTGATACCGATAAACGTGGGGATGACGAGTCCCAAACGTCGGAGGATGAACTGCAACATAACCCGGATTCTCTCTAATGACGCGCCGCCTGGTGACAGTGCGTCTGTATTGCTCACAAATCTTATCCCACGGCATACGCCGCCGTGGGGTAAAGCATTACGCCGGGTGGCGCTGCGCTTACCCGGCCTACGATCGTAGGTTCGTGCAAACGCAGCGCCGCCGGGCATGGGGTGCTCAGGCACCCCTGGCTTTTAATTATTCGACAGAGACGTTTTCGAAGTGGTGTTTGCCCAGAGGATCAACCACATAGCCTTTGACTTCTTTACGCACAGGTTCGTACACAGTGGAGTGAGCGATGATCAGCGCAGGCGCCTGGTCATGCATCACCACCTGAGCCTGTTTGTAGAGTTCAACACGCTTGTTGTGATCGTCAGTGGCGCGCGCCGGTTGAATCAAGTCTTCAAACGGCTTGTAGCACCAGCGAGAGTAGTTAGAACCGTCTTTCGCCGCAGCGCAGCTAAACAGGGTCGCGAAGAAGTTATCCGGGTCCCCGTTATCACCGGTCCAGCCCATCATCACCGCCTGATGTTCACCTGACTTCGCACGCTTGAGGTATTCACCCCACTCGTAGGTGACAATCTTGGCCTGTACGCCAATCTTCGCCCAGTCAGCCTGAATCATCTCAGCCATACGGCGAGCGTTCGGGTTGTACGGACGCTGTACTGGCATCGCCCACAGTTCAACGGTGAAGCCTTTATCCTGGCCCGCTTCTTTCAGCAGCGCTTTGGCTTTTTCTGGATCGTAGTTGTAGTCTTTAACGTCGTCGTTATAGCCCCACATGGTCGGCGGAATCAGGTTCTTGGCTTCAACGCCCGCGCCCTGATAAACCGCTTTAATGATCGCTTCTTTGTTCACCGCGTAGGTCAGCGCCTGACGGACTTTCACGTCATCAAACGGTTTCTTCTCGGTGTTGAAAGAGAGGTAGCCGACGTTCAGACCCGCCTGCTCCATCAGGTTGATGTTTTTGTCCTGCTTCATGCGCGCGATGTCCGCCGGGTTCGGGTACGGCATCACCTGGCACTCATTTTTCTGTAGCTTGGCGTAACGCACGGACGCGTCAGGCGTAATGGAGAACACCAGACGGTCGATCTGCGGCTTGGTGCCCCAGAAACCATCAAACGCTTTATACAGAATGCGGGAGTCTTTCTGGTACTGCAACAGCTGGAACGGCCCCGTACCGATTGGGTTCAGATCCACTTTCTCCGGCGTACCGGCTTTCAGCATGTTGTCAGCATATTCTTTAGAGAGGATGGAGGCGAAGTCCATCGCCAGGTCAGCGAGGAACGGCGCTTCTGGACGGGTCAGCACGAACTGAACGGTGCTATCGTCCACTTTCTTCACTTCGCTTATCAGGTCTGGCAGACCCATCCCTTCGAAGTATTCATAGCTGCCGCCAGACACTTTGTGGTACGGGTTTTCGGCATTTTTCTGACGATCGAACGAGAACACCACGTCATCGGCGTTGAAATCGCGCGTCGGTTTAAAGTCTTTGCTGTCCTGCCACTTCACGCCCTGACGCAGGTGGAAGGTGTAGGTTTTGCCGTCTTCGCTGACATCCCACTTTTCAGCGAGGCCTGGAATAACTTCGGTTGTACCGATTTTAAATTCCACCAGACGGTTATAGATAGGTACTGAGCTGGCGTCATAGGTGGTGCCGGAGGTAAACAGCTGCGGGTTGAAGCCTTCTGGAGAACCTTCTGAACAATAAACCAGAGTTTTAGCCTGTACACTTGCTGCGACGGTCATGGCCACCAGGCTCAGACCAAGCTTCAGCATCCCTGACTTCTTCAAGGAAATACTCATTCTTCTGCTCCAAATGTGATGTTGTTGTTTTACCCTTTGCAGTGGGTTTGCACCGCCTGGCCTTTTTTGTTTTTTACCCGGCCGGGTCGGCGTTAAGAGGATGGGGATTCCGTTCACATAAGCGCCTGAGTTGCAGTGCGGATTCTCCATGAAATGCCCCTCATGCCCTACAATCTGTCAACAGAATGTGAAAACGTCAATACAGGCAACCATGATTTACAACAACGGTGAGAATTCACAAACAAAGATTAAAAAAACTTCAAACGACTATTTTCAGCAGGGAAATTTGTGCTACTCCGTTAACACCAGAATTAATCGCTTCATATTTCGCAACATTTGGTGATTAACGTTTGTGCAGATTGTGAAAAATTTCTGACGAAATGCTGCATATCTGAGCGATTAATATCACGAACGCTAAAACGCACAGCGGAAAATGCTGGGCTCAGCCATAAGTAACGCAAAAAAAAATTTAAGCAAAGATAAAAAAAGACAATGGAATATGTCACAAAAACGTGAACAAACAGTGAGAAGTGATGCACATTTTTTGCCAATGGCGAAATCGCCGTAGGCCGGATAAGGCGCTTGCGCCGCCATCCGGCGTTACCGAAAATGAGCGACCGATCCTGCCTGATGGCGCAGGCCTACAATGCTGAGCCGTAGGCCGGATAAGGCGCCTGCGCCGCCATCCGGCATTGCCGAAAGTGGGCAACCGATCCCGCCTGATGGCGCTGCGCTTATCAGGCCTACAATGCTGAGCCGTAGGCCGGATAAGGCGCCTGCGCCACCATCCGGCGTTGCCGAAAGTGGGCTACCAATCCCGCCTGATGGCACTGCGCTTATCAGGCCTACAATGCTGCGCCGTAGGCCGGATAAGGTGCCTGCGCCGTCATCCGGCGTTGCCGAAAGTGAGCGACCGATCCCGCCTGATGGCGCTGCGCTTATCAGACCTACAATGCTGCGCCGTAGGCCGGATAAGGCGCTTGCGCCGCCATCCGGCGTTGCCGAAAGTGGGCGACCGATCCTGCCTGATGGCGCTTCGCTTATCAGGCCTACAATGCTGAATTCCAGACAGCAAAAAGCCAGCCCGTGGGCTGGCTTTTCTGAATTGGTCGGTGATAGAGGATTCGAACCTCCGACCCCTTCGTCCCGAACGAAGTGCGCTACCAGGCTGCGCCAATCACCGAATGCGGGGCGCATCTTACTGCTCAGGTGCGCGCCCGTCAATCCCTTAGTTTGAAAATGCCATTCAATCGGCGAGAAAGTCAGCAGACCGCTTACTGCACTACTGCATTCTGTTCAGCCGGAATATGGCACCAGTCGTTGTTTTCGTTAATTCCGCCATCTGGCGAGGTGTAGCCGAGACATCCCATCACCGTGTCATACAGCTCCACATGACGGCGCGGCGTTTTCATCGCCGCCGCCTGTTGCAGGCGCGCAAGCATCTGCGCATGCTGCGGGTTCTCCAGATACTTATCCGACATCCACACCAGCATTGGCACCCGGAACTGTTCTGGCGGCGCCATCTTGCGCGGCGTGCCGTGCAAATGCTCGCGCTCATTGATCGACTCGCCGTGATCGGCGGCGTAAAACACAATGGCTTTCTTATCGCGCAGCTGATCGAACACGCGGGTAATAAAGTGATCAACATAGCTCACCGAGTTATCGTAAGAGTTGATCATCTCCGCTTTTGTGCAACCATCGTCAACACCGACACACTCAGGCGTCCACTGCGCAAAGCTGCGGGGATACCGCTGCGTATAGTTATAATGCGACCCTTTGGTATGCATCACGATCAGGTGTTTCCCGTCAGGGGTTTGCGCTAACGAACGCTGCATTTCATCCACCAGCAACATATCATCAACCGTCTTACCCCGGTTGCGCGGCTCTGCGCCGATTTGCTCGCGGTAGGCAATGTTATCCGCCATCGTATTGCTGTAGAACCACATTTCGCTCTGCATCGCATACAGATCGGCGCTAAACCCTAACTGCTTCAGCACCGCAAAAATGTTTTGCTCTTTCAGCGTACGCTGCGGATTCTCCGACGCGCCACCCTCGCGCACAAACATACAGCGCAGCGAAAGTTTGGTCGCGGTATCACACGACTCACCCCGGAACGCCGCGAGATTTTTTTCCTGCGCCAGCTTCGGCGTCGTATTCCGCTCGTAGCCGAAGATGCCCATATGATCCCAACGCGTGGTTTCGCCGATGATAAACACAACGTACGTGTCATCAATGCCTTCTGGCGCAACATAGGTAAACTTCTTCGCCGGGTTCATCAGCGAGTTATTATCCGACGACTCATCCACCTGCGCCCAGGCGTACAGCCCTAAAGCCGACAGCCAGTTCGACGGTAAATAAGAGTTCGCCACCACGCCGCCATAGCTCGGCAAATCGATACCCGTTGTTCGTTCAACATTCTTTTGCTGAACGTCGAGCAGGCGAATCGGCGCCCACACCATCACCCCAGCCAGAACCACCGCCGCCACGCTGCGAACGCGCTGGCCCGGCGTGCGTAACTGCCGCAGCAGGGTGTAACGACAGCGGTTACTCCAGATAAAGACCAGCGGCAGAATACTCACCGCCACCAGCCACAAAATGAAGTGCCAGCCGACGACCTCTTTCGATAAATCGATATCCGTGGTCATCACGGAGGCAATAATGCCGTAGCCGATCACCACGTTCAGGAGGGTCATGTAATAGCTGGCGCTCGCGGAGAACAGCACCACCAGCGTAGCCAGAACCCGCCAGACGCGGCGACCAAACAGGGAAAGCAGACGGAGTAAGAAGAACGTGGCGAGAACCGTGGCCCCAAGTTCAACCACTGCCGAGAGGCCTTTCCAGACGGTAAATTCCTGCGCATAGCTGCCGAACCGGCGGTAAAACACTGCGCAATTCATAAACAGGCCGATATAGAGCGCAAGCAAGAAGCTCAGCTTCTGCTGCGTCATCGATTTAATGTATTTCATGCAAGCAAACCCTGGAAATCGGGATAAAAACCACCCGCAAAAGGCCATTCCAGACCGGGCAGGTGGATAAATGCGGTAACAGCAGATGTCAGACAGTCTACACGCGCGGGTATGTAGACCACAGGGAAGCGTAAAAGTGTCGGAAGAATAAGCAAGCGGCCCGGATATTTACAAAAATATCCGGGCCGGGAAGTGGTTAAATGATGAATAAAATCAGGCGTGAGCCTCTTTAAAGACGCGGCGCTGAGGCTGGCGAATCGTGGTCGAGAGCGCCAGAGAGAGGATCAGCAGAGCGAAAATAACGCAGAAGGTGACGTAGAATCCACCGAACAGCGAGGCGATAATCGACCCGCAAATACTGCCAATCCCAAAGCCCAGGTAAATCACGCCGTAGTTTTTCGCCAGGTTATTCAGGCCGAAGAACTCGCTCACCAGCGACGGGAACACCGTGATCGTACCGCCGAAGTTAAAGGCGACGCAGGCAATCGCGGCAAAGAACGTCACATCATTCAGCGGCGCGAACAGTAACGCTGCCATCCCGACCAGCGAGACAACCTGACCGAGGGTAATCACGCGGATACGGGCGATTTTGTCAGACAGAATGCCCAGCACCAGGCGGCCTGACAGGTTAGCGATGGAAATCACCGTGACCGCGTTGGCCGCCGAAGCAACATCCATATGCGCCAGCCCCTGAGCAATGTCTTTCGCCACGCCGATGACATACAGACCGCTCATGCAGGCCGTCAGGAACATCACCGCCAGCATCCAGTACTGCGGTTTACGCATGGACTGCGCCAGGGTGAAGTCGTTTTCCACCACCCCGTTTACCGCTTTAACATCCTGATTCGGCGCGTCTTTCATCAGCGTTGAACCAAAGACAATCATCACCAGCACAATCGCGCCCCAGATCATAAATGTCTTTTCCAGACCGACCGTCGCCAGCAGCTGGCTGTCGATGAATTTGAAGCCTAGGCTACCGAGGCCATAAGAACCAATCGCGAAGGCGGAAATCAGCCCTTTACGTTCCGGGAACCATTTTACGCAGTTAGACAGCGTTAACAGGTATCCCGCCCCGTCCGCCAGGCCAACCAGCACCCCGGCGCTCAGCCACAGCATCATAAGGTTGTTGGAATGCGCCGTTAAAAAGAAGCCGATGCCCAGTAAAACACCTGACGCCATCGTGACGCGTTTTACGCCGAAACGTTCCTGTAATTTACCCGCCACGGAAGAGGAGATCGCCAGTCCCAGGCTCAACAAGCCAAATGAAAAGGCCACCTGGCTGACGGGCTCATCCAGTTTCGCAGAGAGCGCGCCATTAAACAGGCTCCAGGTGTAAACAGAACCTAACGCAAATTGCGTGATGATGGTGCCGATAAGCGTCAGCCAACGGGTACGCTGATAATCAGAAGTTTTCATGGCAGTCTTCCTGCATAAACAAAGGAGAAATTCACTGCCGACAACAATAACGAAGTGCTTTTTATGCAGGGGAAAAACGGCATGAAATGCCATCAGAGCGGAATGAAATGCCTGGATTGAGGAATGAATGACGAGACAAAGACTGCGTGGCGTGATTTTTTTAAGGTCAGTTAGTACCTACTATCGCTGTATGTCTTGTTATTAAAGAGACTCAATTGTAAAAAACTTGTTTTTATTACGTGCGTATTCTCGTTAAAATCTGGCGCTAACGCCCAGGGTGTACAGGTAGTCGCTATTGCTTGCGCTGTTATCTGCCTGAGAGAGCGCCGCATACGCCGCGATATGCGGGTTCAGTAGCATATCCGCCCCCACCGTCACATCCAGCCAGTTGCCATTCTGATCCGCCGCCGTCATTCGACTCAGCCCCGACTGCGCTTTCCAGATGTTCTCGCCGTATTGCTGGTTATAGCTGATTTGCGCCCAGGGACGGATATCGCCAAACTGCGAATTCACCCGCCAGCCCAACGTACTGACGCTGGCATGCCACAGAGGGTCGGTCAGCGCCTGCGCCGTCACGCTGTCGCCAAATTCATTAAACATCGAGGTGGTTGAGCCGTCGTAATGCAGGCTGGCGACCGGCCCGGTCGTCACGCGCCCGGCAAGCGGAAAATTCCAGCCCACGCTCATGCCGCTGGCCGCATCCAGTGGCGTTTGATCGGCCAGACTCAGCACAGGGCCAGGCGCATTCTGGCTGGACCGAATCCGCTCCGCCAGAATATCGTTGTAACTTGGTTGGTGATCGCTGTCCCATGTATAGCGTTCTGTCGTATGACCCGATACGGCATCAGCGATATATTCTTGTTGCCAGGCATATGCTGTGTTAGTGAAAATTGCACAGACGATAACGCTCGCCAGGCAGCACCACACCTGGCGACCACTGCATTTTTTTATAATCATCAACGCGACTCCAGAGAAGAGCCGAATTCGGCGATATTATTGTCATTGTTTGGCGGTTCCAGGGCTTATTAGCCCTGTATTAAATATTGTCTTTTTAGCTGGCGCGTCAAGGCGGGCCGAATGAAATTTTTGCGGTAGTCAAAACAGCGAGGAAGAGTATGCAGCGTTGCGGATGGGTCAGTCAGGACCCACTATACATCGCCTATCACGACAAGGAGTGGGGCATTCCCGAAACCGACGGCAAAAAGCTGTTCGAGATGATCTGCCTTGAAGGCCAGCAGGCGGGGCTTTCCTGGATCACCGTGCTGAAGAAACGGGAAAACTATCGCGCAAACTTCCACCACTTTGATCCCGTTCGCGTCGCGGCGATGCAGGAAGACGACGTTGAGCGTCTGTTGCAGGATGCGGGCATTATTCGCCATCGGGGGAAAATTCAGGCCATCATCGGCAATGCCAGGGCATATCTCGCAATGGAGCAAAATGGCGAACCGTTTGCTGAATTCGTATGGTCTTTTGTCGAAAACCAGCCGCAGGTAACGCGCGCCGCCAGCCTGAGCGAGATCCCCACCTCAACCCCCGCGTCGGATGCGCTGGCAAAAGCGCTGAAAAAACGCGGCTTCAAGTTCGTCGGCACCACCATTTGCTACTCCTTTATGCAGGCGTGCGGGCTGGTCAACGACCATATCACGGGCTGTTTCTGCCATCCTGGAGGTCAGCATGATTCGCGAATCCCGGACTGAGGATATGGCGTCAATTTTGACGCTCTGGATGGAAAGCACGATCTATGCCCACCCGTTTATCGAAGCGCGCTACTGGCGCGAAAGCGAACCGATAGTGCGTGACGTGTACTTGCCCGCCGCGCAGACCTGGGTGTGGGAAGAAGCAGGTTTACTGAAAGGCTTTGCCAGCGTGATGGAAGCGCGCTTTTTGGGCGCGCTGTTTGTCACGCCGGACGCGATCCGCCGCGGGATTGGCAAGGCGCTGGTGCAGCATGTTCAGCAGCGCTTTACCGCGCTCAGCCTGGAGGTTTACCAGAAAAATCAGTCGGCGGTGAATTTCTACCATGCGCTGGGTTTTCGTATCGAAGACAGCGCATGGCAGGAAGATACACAGCATCCGACATGGATTATGGGCTGGCAGGCGGATTAAACGCCGTAAGCGTCAGCGAAGGGCCGGTATACTTTTCAATCCACGCCAGCGCGGTGTTGCCCGCACAGCCGTTCCCCAGTCGCGAGCTGGGGAGATCTTTGGTCAACACGTTTACCGCGCCATTTTTACAGATGCCGCCAGCCGACACCTCTAAATCCGGCCATGCCCCTTCATGAATGCAGATAACGCCGGGTCTAATGCCCTCCGTCACCACCGCGCCCGCCAGAATTTGTCCTCGGTGATTCCAGACCCGCACCGTGTCGCCGTCGGCAATGCCCCGCGTCTGCGCATCCTGCGGATGCAGAGTAATCGGTTCGCGCCCCGCCACCGCATACTGTTCACGAAGCTGGCTGTAGTTAAGCTGGCTGTGCAGACGATGCGCCGGATGGGCGGACAGCACCTGTAGCTGACCGGGTTCGGCATTGCCGTGCCATTCGTCCGGCTCCAGCCACATTGGGTGTCCTGGGCAGTCCGCATAGCCGTAGTCCGCAATTCGCCGGGAATAGATCTCTATCTTGCCGCTGTCCGTTTTCAGTGGATGCGCGTCGGGGTCGCGGCGGAAATCCGCAAAGCGGATAAACTGCGCGTTGGCCGCATTCTCCGGCATTTCAATCAGATCGTTGGCTTCCCAGAACTGTGCAAACGGCGGCAGCGTCACCTGCTGGCTGGCGCCGCGTTGCCCGGCGATGTTGTAGAAGGTTTCCAGCCACTCAAGCTCGCTTTTCCCTTCGGTGAAGCGCGCATGACCGCCCGTTTCCCAGCGCTCGCTCAGTTCGGCAAACACGTCAAAGTCATTACGGGCCTCATCACGCGGCGGCACAACCTGCTTCATCGGCACCAGATGCTGGTTGCTGTAGTCGCCGGTCATGGTTAAATCGTTACGTTCATAAGAGGTCGTGGCAGGTAACACGATATCGGCATGTTTCGCCGCGGCGGTCCAGAAACATTCGGAGATCACCACCAGTTCCGGCTTTTGCCAGGCGCGAATCAGACGGTTGGTATCCTGATGATGCGTAAAGTTCGCGCCGCCAGCCCACCAGACGAAGCGGATATCCGGGAAATGGCGGTTCATACCGTTGTGCTGATAGGGCGCGCCGGGATTCTCCAGCGCCTCGACAATGCGCGCCACCGGAATTTTGTCTACCGCATCGGTGCCGCCTGGCAGACTGCCCTGCATTGAAGCCAGTACGGCGGCGCGGCGCGTCGGGTTTCCCCCGTTGGCGAAATGGTACGAGAGGCCAAAACCGCCGCCGGGCGTGCCAATTTGCCCTAACATAGCGGCAAGCGTTACCAGCATCCAGTGTTTTTGCTCGCCGAACTGCTGACGCTGCATTCCCCAGCCAGACATCAACATAGTGGTGTTTTTATGGAAGAGTTCCGCCAGTTCGTGAATTTTAGCAGCGGATACGCCGCAAATATCTGCGGCCCATTCCGCCGTTTTCGCCACGCCGTCGCTCACGCCCAGCAGATAGTCGGCGAATGTCTCGTAACCGGTCGTGCAGCGCGCCAGAAACGCGTCATCATGCCAGCCGTTTTTCACCAGCGTATGCGCAATCCCCAGCATCAGCGCCACGTCAGTCCCCATATGCGGGGCGATCCACTCCATCTTATCGCCAAAGAACGCCGCGCTTTCCGATCGCATTGGATCGATGCAGATCAGCCGTTTCCCGCTGTTGCGCAGCGCGGCAAAGTAAGCAATGCCCTGCTCATCCGACGCATTCCAGGCAATTTTTAGCGTATTCAACGGGTTGGCGCTCCATAGCACCACCACGTCACTGTGCTCCAGCACAACCGGCCAGCTGGTCTGCTGCTGGTAGACTTCGTTTCCGCCCACCACATACGGCATGATGGCCTGCGCCGCCCCCGTAGAGTAATCCCCCAGATGCCCGGTATACCCGCCCGCCAGCGCCATATAACGCTGCAACAGGGTGGAAGCTTTATGCAGCACGCCATTCGAGCGCCAGCCATAAGAACCGGCAAAAATCGAGGACGGCCCATATGTTTCACGAATACGTTTGTGCTGGGTATGGATCAGATCCAACGCCTCATCCCAACTCACCCGCACAAATTCATCCTGACCGCGCACGCCCTGTGGCTTCTCTGGCGAGGCGAGAAATCCTTTACGCACCATCGGGAAACGCACCCGGGTAGGGCTGTGAACCTGGTCGCGCACGACGGTTTGCAGGGAATTGAGATGCGAAGTGGGCAGCGCCCCGCGAGACGCGAGAACCGTCTCGCCGTCAGTGTCGACCCGGACAGGTCCCCAGTGGGCGGCGGTTAATACCGAATAGTGCGATGGTGCGTTGATCAAAATGCGCTCCTGAATGCGATGCAGGTGTGACGGCTTATTTATTATGCCGCTCAATGTTACTTACAAATTTAAGAGTCTTCCCTGGAATTTTCTTCATGTTCGCACGTCATAATCAACCGCCACCGTCGCTGTGGCGAAAAAATAAAAAAGTCATTAAGGAACTAAGATGAAAAAACGTGTTTTGGTCATTGCTGCTATCGTGAGCGGCGCCCTGGCAGTATCTGGCTGCACAACAAACCCTTACACCGGCGAGCGCGAAGCGGGTAAATCCGGCATTGGCGCGGGCATTGGTTCTCTGGTCGGCGCAGGCGTCGGCGCACTCTCCTCTTCCAAGAAAGATCGCGGCAAAGGCGCGCTGATTGGCGCAGCGGCAGGCGCGGCGCTGGGCGGCGGCGCTGGCTATTATATGGACGTACAGGAAGCGAAACTGCGTGACAAAATGCAGGGAACGGGCGTGAGCGTGACGCGAAGTGGCGATAACATCATCCTGAATATGCCGAATAACGTCACCTTCGACAGCAGCAGCGCAACCCTGAAACCGGCAGGCGCCAACACGCTGACCGGCGTGGCGATGGTGCTGAAAGAGTACAACAAAACCGCCGTTAACGTAGTGGGCTACACCGACAGTACCGGCGGGCAGGATCTGAACATGCGTCTGTCGCAGCAGCGCGCGGACTCCGTGGCCAGCGCGCTGATCACCCAGGGCGTTGCCGCCAACCGCATCCGCACCAGCGGCATGGGCCCGGCGAACCCGATCGCCAGCAACAGCACCGCCGAAGGTAAAGCGCAAAACCGCCGCGTGGAAATCACCTTAAGTCCGTTGCAGTAATCGTTGTGCCGGGTGGCGACAGCGCCACCCGGCACATCGCCAGATGGCGGCTTCGCCTTATCCGGCCTACATTCTTATCCGGCATGAAGCGCTTGCCATCGTTGATTTTCGCGTTAAGGTGTTGTCACCAAATTCAGGGAAATCAGCGATGAGCAAATCAACACGGGCAACCATCAGCGATGTGGCGAAAGCCGCTAAAACCGGAAAAACCAGCATTTCACGCTATCTCAACGGCGAGAAGCATTTGCTGTCCGATGCCCTGCTGGCGCGCATTGAAAAAGCCATTGCCGAACTCGACTATCGCCCAAGCCTGATGGCCAGAGGCCTGAAACGCGGCCGTACCCGCCTGATTGGCCTGATCATCGCCGATATTACCAACCCCTATTCCGTTAACGTGTTGAGCGGCATTGAAGCCGCCTGCCGCGAGAAAGGGTTCACTCCACTGGTCTGTAACACCAACAATGAGGTGGATCAGGAACTGCACTATCTGGATCTGCTGCGTAGCTACCAGGTGGAAGGCATCGTGGTGAACGCCGTCGGGATGCGCGAGGAGGGGCTGAACCGCCTGCAACAGTCGGCGCTGCCGATGGTTCTGATTGACCGTAAAATCCCTGATTTCGCCTGCGATGTCGTGGGTCTGGATAACACCCAGGCGGCAACAACCGCCACCGAACATCTCATTGAGCAAGGGTTCGAGGCGATCCTGTTTCTCAGCGAACCGCTCGGTATGGTCAATACCCGCCGCGAGCGCCTGAACGCATTTCGTGCGACGCTGGCGCGTTATCCTGGCGTGGTGGCGGAAAACGCCGAGGTGCCGCTGGCGGAAAATACGCAACTGGATAACACCCTGCGCCATTTTCATCAACAGCACCGGGGGATGCGCAAAGCCGTGATCTCCGCTAACGGCGCGCTCACATTGCAGGTCGCCCGTTCGCTCAAACGCATTGGTCTTAACTGGGGCAGCGACATCGGCCTGCTCGGTTTTGACGAACTGGAATGGGCAGAGCTGGCAGGCGTCGGCATCACCACGCTGAAACAGCCGACCTGGCAAATTGGTTTTGCCGCTGTCGAGCAGGTTGTACGCCGCATTGAAGGGGGCAGCGACGCGATTCACGAGCAGGTTTTCTCCGGCGAGCTGATCGTTCGCGGCTCCACCGCCCGCTAATTTTCCTTCGTGATGGTGATCATAATTTCGACACACTGCACTTTTCTTTGGAACCGGTTCCATCTAGCGTAATAGCAAGAGCGATAGATTTGGAGTTCCCATGCAAAGAAAAATTATGGTGGTCACCGCCGCCTATGGCTACGACCAGGTGCGTGCCGCAGGCGGGCAAACCGCGATGCTGCCCATCATTGCCGGAGCGGGGGCGGATGGCGTCGAGATTCGCCGTGAAATGTTCACTGACGCCGAGCTTAACGCGCTCCCGCTGCTGGCGGCCGCCATTGACATTTTCGGCCTGCTGGCCTGCTATTCCGCGCCGGAACCGCTGTTCCTGGAGGATGGCAGCCTCAACCCCCACCTTCCCGACCTGTTACAGGAAGCCCGCACGCTGCAAGCGCGGTGGCTGAAAGTGTCGCTGGGTCATTTTGAACGCCAGGATCAGCTCGACACCCTGCGTGACTGGCTGGAGAGCAGCGGCATGGCGCTGGTGGTGGAAAATGATCAAACCGCCTGCGGGAAATTGCGCCCGATGCAACGCTTCAATGCCGCCTGTCAGGTACAGAACCTGCCCATCAGACTGACGTTTGATATGGGGAACTGGCTGTGGGTAGGCGACTCGCCGGAAGACGCCGCACGCTACCTGGCGCCCGCCGTCGGCTATATCCACGTTAAAGCCGCCACGCCCCATCACGACAGTTTCCGCGCCGTTGCGCCGGATGACGCCGATCCCCGCTGGCTGGCGCTGCTGAACGCGCTGCCTGTTGATGTACCGCGCGGTATTGAGTTCCCACTGGAAGGGCAAGATTTGACGGCGGTGACTCGTCGCTACGTCGATTTGTTACGTGAGGAGTAACGCATGAAAAATTCTCTGGATGTCATCACGATTGGTGAAGCAATGGCGATGTTCGTCGCCACGCAAACGGGCGATCTCGCGGACGTAGACGCATTTATCAAACGCGTCGCCGGGGCCGAACTTAACGTAGCGACCGGCCTGGCGCGCCTGGGGTTAAACGTCGGCTGGGTAAGCCGCGTCGGTGATGACAGTTTTGGCCGTTTTGTCCTTAAGTCGCTTGAAAAAGAAGGGATTGATGCGCAGGGCGTCACGCTGGACGGACGTTACGCCACTGGCTTTCAGCTTAAATCTAAAGTCGAAAATGGAACCGATCCCATTGTGGAATATTTCCGTAAAGGTTCTGCTGCAAGCCACCTTTCCGTGGACGATTACCACGATGCGTACTTCTCCGGCGCGCGTCATCTGCACTTAAGCGGCGTTGCGGCGGCGCTTTCCGCCAGCTCTTATGAACTGCTGGCGCATACCGCCCGAGCCATGAAAGCGCAGGGCAAAACGATTTCATTCGATCCGAATCTGCGCCCGGTGCTGTGGAAAAGCGAAGCCGAAATGGTGGAAAAACTTAACCGCCTCGCCTTCCAGGCCGACTGGGTGCTGCCCGGTCTGAAAGAGGGAATGATATTAACCGGACAGCAAACGCCTGAGGGCATTGCCGATTTTTATCTGCGCCACGGCGTGAAAGCGGTGGTGCTGAAAACCGGTGCGGATGGCGCCTGGTACAAAACCGCTGAGGGCGAGCAAGGCTGCGTCGCACCGGTGAAAGTGGACAACGTGGTCGATACGGTTGGTGCGGGCGATGGCTTTGCCGTGGGTGTGATCAGCGCCCTGCTGGAAGGCCGCACGCTGCATCAGGCAGTGACGCGAGGCAATAAAATTGGCGCGCTGGCGATTCAGGTTCAGGGCGACAGCGAAGGATTACCCACTCGTGAAGCGTTAGGCGAATAAACTTCACGCAATGATAACAGCCCCCTGTACCCTACATACAGCGGCGGCATAGTGACAGAGGCAGGCCTATGACAAGCTCAACAAATGCACCAAAACGCTGGTGGTACATCATGCCTATCGTGTTCATCACGTACAGCCTGGCGTACCTGGATCGCGCAAACTTCAGCTTCGCTTCCGCAGCGGGGATTAACGAAGACCTCGGCATCACGAAAGGGATCTCCTCCCTGCTGGGCGCCCTGTTCTTCCTCGGTTATTTCTTCTTCCAGATCCCAGGCGCGGTGTACGCCGAGCGTCGCAGCGTACGTAAACTAATTTTTATCTGCCTGATTTTATGGGGGGCATGCGCATCGCTGACCGGGATGGTGAGTAATATCCCAATGCTTGCCGCCATCCGCTTTATTCTCGGCGTCGTAGAAGCGGCCGTTATGCCCGCCATGCTGATTTACATCAGCAACTGGTTCACGAAGTCAGAGCGTTCGCGCGCCAATACGTTCCTGATTCTCGGCAACCCGGTGACGGTGCTGTGGATGTCCGTGGTTTCAGGCTACCTGATTCAGGCGCTCGGCTGGCGTGAAATGTTCATTATTGAAGGCTTCCCCGCCATCATCTGGGCGTTCTTCTGGTGGGTGCTGGTGAAAGACAAACCGTCACAAGCTGGCTGGCTGACGGAGTCAGAAAAAGCCGCGCTTCAGGCGCAGCTGGAAAAAGAGCAGCAGGGCATCAAAGCGGTACGCAATTACAGCGAGGCATTCCGCTCACGCAACGTCATCCTGCTGTGCATGCAGTATTTCACCTGGAGTATCGGGGTGTACGGGTTTGTTCTGTGGCTGCCGTCCATCATCCGCAGCGGCAGCGCGAATATGGGCATGGTGGAAGTCGGCTGGCTCTCTTCAGTGCCGTACCTGGCGGCGACGATCGCAATGATCGTTGTCTCCTGGGCATCCGATAAACTGCAAAACCGTAAACTGTTCGTCTGGCCACTGCTGTTGATTGCCGCCTTTGCCTTTATCGGCTCATGGGCCGTTGGCGCGAACAACTTCTGGCTCTCTTATACCCTGCTGGTTATCGCCGGTGCGGCGATGTATGCCCCTTATGGCCCGTTCTTCGCCATTATTCCTGAAATGCTGCCGCGTAACGTCGCGGGCGGCGCAATGGCGCTGATCAACAGTATGGGCGCGCTGGGCTCTTTCTTTGGTTCATGGTTCGTCGGCTATCTCAACGGCGCAACCGGCAGCCCGGCCGCCTCGTACATTTTTATGGGGGTGGCGCTTTTCGCCTCAGTATGGCTAACTTTAATTGTTAAGCCTGCTAACAATCAGCAATTACCGATTGGCGCACGCCACGCTTAAACCTTAACTCACGGAGATCCGCATGAAGCCGTCCATTATTCTCTACAAAGCGTTACCTGACGATTTACTGCATCGCCTGGAAGAACATTTCACCGTCACGCAGGTGCCAAATCTTCGCCCGGAAACGGTAGAACAACACGCCCAGGCTTTCGCCAGCGCGGAAGGTTTGTTGGGCTCCAGCGAAACCGTCAATAGCGCGCTGCTGGAGAAGATGCCGAAACTACGCGCGGCATCGACCGTCTCCGTGGGTTATGACAATTTTGATGTGGCTGCCCTCAACGCGCGCAGCGTATTGCTGATGCACACGCCGACCGTGCTGACGGAAACCGTTGCGGATACGGTAATGGCGCTGGTGCTAAGCACCGCCCGCCGCGTGGTGGAAGTGGCCGAACGCGTCAAAGTGGGGGAATGGACAAAAAGCATCGGGCCAGACTGGTTTGGCACTGATGTACACCACAAAACGCTGGGGATTGTCGGGATGGGGCGCATTGGTCTTGCGCTGGCGCAACGCGCTCACTTCGGCTTTAACATGCCGATTCTCTACAACGCCCGCCGCCATCATCCTGAGGCGGAAGAACGCTTCAACGCCCGGTACTGCGATCTGGACACCCTGTTGCAGACGGCGGATTTTGTCTGCCTGATCCTGCCGCTGACGGAAGAGACGCATCACCTGTTTGGCGCGGCGCAGTTTGCCAAAATGAAGTCCTCCGCCATTTTCATTAACGCAGGGCGCGGCCCGGTCGTGGATGAAAACGCGCTGATTGCCGCCCTGCAAAGCGGTGAAATTCATGCGGCGGGTCTGGATGTGTTTGAACAAGAACCGCTGCCGGTCGATTCGCCGCTGCTGTCGCTGCCGAACGTTGTGGCGCTGCCGCACATCGGCTCCGCCACCCATGAGACGCGCTACAACATGGCCGCCTGCGCGGTGGATAACTTAATTGATGCGTTACAAGGCAAGGTGGAGAAGAACTGCGTGAACCCGCAGGTCGCAGGATAATAAATGGCCGGGCGGCGGCGTTGCCCAGCCCGGCCTACAACGTTGCTTAGCCGTATGCCCGATCGACGCCAGCGCCATCGGGCATAAACAGCGTTACTGGATCGCGTTTACCGCAGTGGTCCAGGCCTGATTAAATGCCTGGTGCTGAGACGCCAGCGGCCCAATCAGCGTGTTGTACTGGCTGGCCTGCTGTGACGTCGGGAACTGAATGCCGTTCGCGACAAAGCTCACCTGCGTATCCTGCTGCGCCACAAAGTCGCCGACCTGCACCAGTTGCTGCGTGAAAATTTGCGCAGCCGGAATCAGCGGCTGTAACGCCTCCGAAGGCGCCGTCACCACTTTACTGTAAACCTGATCAAAGACCGGTTTCAGGTCGTCGGACTGTTTCAGCGCGCTGTGCGCGGCATCTGCCTGCAATTTCGCATTCTGCAACTGCTGACCCAGCACGCCCAGAGAACCATTTGCCTGACGCAGCGGCTCGCGCTGAGTGACATAGTCCTGAGGAACGCGGATCGCATTGACGCTATCCACAACCGGACGCAGACCGGAATCCATCGCCTGATTCACCTGCTGCGAATAGCCATACAGGATCGCATAATCAGACACGAACGGACCAAATTGTTTTTTCTGATCGGCGGTCAACGTCGGCAGACGCTCCCCGCTACGCATCGCAGTATTCTGCAGGAAATCAATAAACGCTTTACGCTGATCACCTTCTTTATCAAAACACCCGCTCAGGCTAACTACCATTAATAACGCCATAACAGGCGCAAACCAGCGAGAGCAGGACTTACCTGTCGCCATTTTAATACTCCTTTCACCCAAAAATGCGCACAACGATGCCGCGTGCCTGACGCTGACAAGGATAGTCCAGGACAGCCTTGCAAGATACCCTTTCTGCGTAATCTTGCCGTGGAATATTATACGAAGAAACGGCCAGCTTTTTTACGTGATAAAATTTTTGTTATCTTTACAATTGCGCGCCGTCGATCCGATATGTCGGCCTTTTTCAGATCCTTAGCCAACGCGCGATCCTGACCGGAATGCGCTGAAACGAATCCACTTCTTTGCCGCTTCCAACCGGCTTCACGTTTCCCGACTATTCTTAATGAGCTTCGATGAAATTCACGATCCCGCTGTGTGATTTATAGGAGTTCTCAATGGAATACAAAGATCCTATGTTTGAACTGCTGAGCAGTCTGGAACAAATTGTTTTTAAAGATGTATCGCAGACGATTATCCTGACAAACAAGCCCAACCCTTTTACAGAGTTTGAACAGTTACGAAGAGGAACCGGGCTAAAAACAGATGATTTTGCCCGGGCGATGGGCGTAACCGTTGCCACGGTGCAGGAATGGGAATCCAGACGGGTAAAACCGTCGAGTACCGAGTTAAATCTGATGCGCCTGATCCAGGCCAACCCAGGTTTAAGTAAGCAGTTGATGAAATAGATTATTGCCTGATTTTTTCGTTTAACGGTCCTGTTAAGGGGCCGTTTCCCGACGGACTTACCCGAAAGAAGTAAAATAAAAGTTGCATCCACAAGCGTTACATGAGTTAATGCGTCCAACGGTTTGACGTACAGACCATTAAAGCAGTTTAGTAAGGCAGTCCCCTTCAAGAGTTATCCGTTGATACCCCTCGTAGTGCGCATTTCCTTAACGCTTAAAAAATCTGTAAAGCACGCCATATCGCCGAAAGGCACACTTATTTTTTAAAAGGTAATACACTATGTCCGGTAAAATGACTGGTATCGTAAAATGGTTCAACGCTGATAAAGGCTTCGGCTTCATCACTCCTGACGATGGCTCCAAAGACGTGTTCGTACACTTCTCTGCTATCCAGAACGACGGTTACAAATCCCTGGATGAAGGTCAGAAAGTTTCCTTCACCATCGAAAGCGGCGCTAAAGGCCCGGCTGCTGGTAACGTAACCAGCCTGTAATCTTAGCTTTATAAGCTCAGAATTGAAGATCCCTGCCAATCGGCGGGGATTTTTTTTACCTTTTTCCCCATAAAAAAACCTGCCAGATGGCAGGTTTTATTTTATTGCGACAAACTTACTGCAACAGGGAAATATCCGCTACCTGCAGGAACAGCTCACGCAGTTTCGCCAGCATAGAGAGGCGGTTGATGCGCAGATCTTTGTCATCAACCATCACCATCACTTTTTCAAAGAACGTATCGACCGGTTCACGCAGCTCAGCCAGTTCGACTAACGCTTCCTGGTAACGACCTTCAGCAAACACGGGTTCAAGTTTGTCACGCAGAACCACAACTTGCAGAGCCAAAGCAATTTCCTCTGGTTCCTTCAACGTTGCCGCATTGACACGATCGTTCAGCACTTCGTCGGACTTCGCCAGAATGTTGGACACACGTTTGTTCGCCGCCGCCAGCGCGGAGGCTTCTTCCAGCGTGCGGAAGTGCGACACGGCCTTCATACGGGCATCGAAATCCGCCGGACGGGTCGGACGACGCGCCAGAACCGCCTGAATGGTGTCCACGGTGTAACCTTCATCCTGATACCAGGCGCGGAAACGACCGAGCATAAAGTCGATAACGTCATCAACCACATTCGCGTTGGTCAGCTTGTCGCCGTACAGACGCGCCGCTTCTTCGGTCAGCGTTTGCAGATCCAGATTCAGGTTCTTCTCAACGATGATACGCAGCACGCCCAGCGCGGCACGACGCAGCGCGAACGGGTCTTTATCGCCTTTCGGATGCTGACCGATACCGAAGATACCCGCCAGCGTGTCCATCTTGTCGGCAATCGCCAGCGCGCAGGCAACCGGGTTAGACGGCAGGTCGTCACCGGCAAAGCGCGGCTGATACTGCTCGTTCAGCGCGACAGCCACATCTTCCGCTTCGCCGTCATGGCGCGCGTAGTGCATCCCCATGACGCCCTGCGTGTCGGTGAACTCAAAGACCATGTTGGTCATCAGGTCACATTTCGACAGCAGGCCCGCACGGGTGGCGTGGTTAACATCCGCGCCAATTTGTTCAGCAATCCAGCCCGCCAGCGCCTGAATACGGTCGGTCTTGTCGCGCAGCGTACCCAGCTGTTGCTGGAACAGCACGGTTTGCAGACGCGGCAGGTTATCTTCCAGACGTTTTTTACGGTCGGTATTGAAGAAGAACTCGGCATCTGCCAGACGCGGACGCACCACCTTCTCGTTACCGGAGATGATTTGCTGCGGATCTTTGGATTCGATGTTCGCCACGAAGATAAAGTTCGGCAGCAATTTGCCGTCTGCGGCGTAAACCGGGAAGTATTTCTGGTCGCCCTTCATGGTGTAAACCAGCGCTTCAGACGGCACCGCGAGGAATTTCTCTTCGAATTTCGCCGTCAGCACCACCGGCCATTCCACCAGCGAAGTGACCTCTTCCAGCAGGCTCTCGCTCAGGTCAGCGTTACCGCCAATCTGACGCGCCGCTTCTTCTGCATCAGCTTTGATTTTCGCTTTACGCGCTTCGTAATCAGCAACAACTTTACCGCGCTCCAGCAGGATTTGCGGATACTGGTCAGCAGTGTCGATGGTGATTTCCGGCTCGCCCATAAAACGATGGCCGCGAATGACGCGATCGGACTGGATACCCAGAATCGTTGCCGGAATGAGCTTGTCGCCCAGCAGCAGCGTTACGGTGTGTACCGGACGCACGAAGTGAACGTCAGACGCGCCCCAGCGCATCAGTTTCGGAATCGGCAGTTTCGCCAGAGAGGTGGCAATCATGTTCGGCAGCAGCGCTTCTGCGCTTTCGCCTTTCACATGCGCACGATACAGCAGCCATTCGCCTTTGTCAGTGGTCAGACGTTCAGCCTGGTCCACGGTGATGCCGCAACCACGCGCCCAGCCTTCCGCCGCTTTGCTCGGTTTGCCTTCCGCATCAAACGCCTGGGCAATCGCCGGGCCGCGTTTTTCAACTTCGCGATCGGGTTGAGAAGCAGCAAGATTCGCCACTTTCAGCGCCAGACGGCGCGGTGCGGCGAACCACTCTACGTTGCCGTGTGCGAGGCCAGCGTTATCCAGCTCCGCAGTAACGTTCGCAGCAAAGGACTCCGCCAGGCTGCGCAGGGCTTTTGGTGGCAGCTCTTCAGTGCCGATTTCCACCAGAAAAGTTTTCTCAGACATGGCCGCCTCTTATTTGTCTTTGTTGCACATCGGGAAGCCAAGGGCTTCACGGGAAGCGTAGTAAGCTTCTGCCACTGCTTTGGTCAGGGTGCGAATGCGCAGGATGTAGCGCTGACGCTCGGTAACGGAGATGGCTTTACGCGCATCCAGCAGGTTAAAGCTATGGGCGGCTTTCAGAATACGCTCGTAAGCAGGCAGCGGCAGCGGGTTTTCCAGCGCCAGCAGTTGCTGTGCTTCTTTCTCATACTGTTCGAAACAGGTGAACAGGAAATCCACATCGGCGTATTCGAAGTTGTAGGTGGATTGCTCCACTTCGTTCTGATGGAACACGTCGCCATAGGTGGTTTTACCCAGCGGGCCGTCGCTCCAGACCAGGTCGTAAACGCTGTCTACGCCCTGAATGTACATAGCCAGACGTTCCAGGCCGTAGGTGATCTCACCGGTAACCGGCTTACACTCCAGACCGCCAACCTGCTGGAAGTAGGTGAACTGAGTCACTTCCATGCCGTTCAGCCACACTTCCCAACCCAGACCCCAGGCGCCCAGCGTCGGGTTTTCCCAGTTATCTTCCACGAAACGGATATCGTGGATAGTCGGGTCCATCCCCAGCTCTTTCAGAGAACCGAGATACAGCTCCTGGATGTTATCCGGCGATGGCTTAATCACCACCTGGAACTGATAGTAGTGCTGTAAACGGTTCGGGTTTTCGCCATAGCGACCATCGGTCGGACGGCGAGAAGGCTGCACATAGGCAGCCGCCATCGGCTCTGGCCCCAGCGCGCGCAGACAGGTCATTGGGTGAGAAGTCCCCGCGCCGACTTCCATGTCCAATGGTTGAACAATGGTGCAGCCCTGGCGAGCCCAGTAATCCTGTAAGGTCAGGATCAAGCCCTGGAAGGTCCTGGTATCAAACTTTTGCATATTATTTCGTGCTGGATACGTGTGGATTTAAAGGAAGGGATCAGTATACCCGCTGACCGCAAGATATACAGTACGAAACGGGAAAAAGGGGGAACTTAGCGCATGGAAAGATGTAAAAACTGCCCTTCTGCGTCAAAAGAGCAAACAAAACTCTCTTTGCGGAAAGTATTGCCGCGCATCTCATAGCTACCCTGGTATTGCTCAAAACCGGTCACATCAATTTTCTGCGTGCCGGTGTTATAACGCCGCGCCGCCTGCGCTTTGCACAATGCTTCCATATCCAGTGAGCGTTCCGGGTTTACGTTGACCTTCTGCGCCTTCTGAACCGGCTGCGCCGTTGTCGCGCATCCCACCAGCAGGAGGGTTAACAGCGCCGGAAAAACAGACTTCATCATCATTTTTATTACCGCCTTATTTGCCGGTCGCTCTTATTATTATTAAGGTTAGGGTTTAGCCCAAAAGACAGGCGCATTTTGCGAATCTCGCTGAGCCATCACAAGCTTTAGCGTAAAAACTCAGAATATTCCAGTGAGATACCGCGCCAATAAACAAGTCAGACCCTATTTAAAACGGAAGCAGAGGAACTGATGCAACCCAAAATATACTGGATTGATAATTTGCGAGGGATCGCCTGTTTAATGGTCGTGATGATCCACGCCACCACCTGGTACGTCACCAATGCGCAAAGCATCAATCCATTTAGCTGGGATTTTGCCAATGTTCTGAACTCTGCCTCACGCGTCAGCGTACCGCTGTTTTTTATGATCTCGGGCTATCTCTTTTTTGGCGAACGTAGCGCCCAGCCGCGACATTTCCTGCGCATTGCGCTTTGCCTGCTGTTCTATAGCGCCGTCGCGTTGGTATATATCACCCTTTTTACGTCGATTAACGCAGAGCTATCGCTGAAAAACCTGCTGCAAAAACCGGTGTTCTACCACCTGTGGTTTTTCTTCGCGATCGCGGTGATCTACCTGGTATCGCCGTTAATACAGGTTAAAAACATCAGCGGCAAAATGCTGCTGGTGCTGATGATCGTCATTGGCGTTGTCGCCAACCCCAATACCGTGTCGCAAAAAATCGGCGGATTTGAGTGGCTCCCCGTTAACCTGTATATCACCGGCGACACGTTTTACTACATCCTCTATGGCATGCTGGGCCGGGCGATTGGCATGATGGAGACACAAAAACATTCACTGACCTGGATAAGCGCCGCGCTTTTCATTACGGCGGTATTGATTATTTCGCGCGGAACGTTACATGAACTCAACTGGCGCGGAAATTTTGCCGATACCTGGTACGTCTATTGCGGCCCAATGGTGTTTATTTGCGCCGCGTCGCTGCTCACGCTGGTCAAAAATACCCTGAATACGCGCACGGTTCCCGGGCTGGCGCTGATTTCCCGCCACTCACTCGGTATTTACGGGTTTCACGCGCTGATAATCCATGCGCTACGGACGAATGGCGTGGAGTTTAAACGCTGGCCGCCGCTGGATATCGTATGGATTTTTACCCTCACCCTGGCCGGAAGTTTGCTGCTGTCGATATTGCTACAGAAGATTGATACGCGCAGGCTGGTCAGTTGACCGGCCCTTATTCGTCATCAGAATACGTGGCGTACATATCCGTACCCAACAGACTCACGCCCAGCCCCAGAAGGCACATCACTTTGACGGCGACCGGTAAATCAATATTCCATAGACCGACAAAAAGCATACCTGCGGCGAGAAGTAACAGATATTTGCACCGGGTGAGCAGACGCTCATTTCCCGTCGGCTCCTGGCGTATTAACAGGGGAAAACCACTCATCACCATTATCGCAAAAAAATAGCCCTTGTCGCTCAACGAGTGGCAAGCAGGCCACAGCCCTGTCAGATAGACCAGCGCACCGCCCGCCAGCATGATTAAACCGGCCAGACGCTTCCTGCGCACAACCTTATCGTCCATATCACTCTCCTTATGCTTTGCCGATTCACATTAAGACAAGAAATAAGAATGGAAAAGACGATAACCGGACAATAACGTGAAAATCAGAAAACACACATATTGATTTCGATATATATCGAGGCAATCAATAGGAAATAAGAATTCCTTCCGGCCACTGCCGGAAGGAATAGCGGATTAAGACATGAGCGGTAATAACTGCTGGTAAATGCGGCGGAACGTTTCGCGACGTTCAAGGTAACGCGCATGGCGTTCAGCATCAGGGAAATGCGCTTGCTCCAGCGGAAGCTGCGGTAATAAATCAGATAATGGTTGCTCTTTATTCATCGCAATTTGCGCCAGACGCGCGGCGCCCAATGCCGGGCCTACATCGCCGCCGGTACGGTAATCAAGCTGTAGCCCGCTGATATCCGCCAGCATTTGTCGCCAGTATTCACTGCGCGCCCCGCCGCCGATCAGCGTCACGCTGCCGGGTTTCACGCCACAGGCATGCACAACATCCATGCCATCCGCCAGCGCATAACCGACGCCTTCCAGCACCGCCCGCGCCAGCTCTGCGGGGCCATGCTGATGCGTAAGGCCAAAGAATACGCCCTTCGCCTGCGGATTATTATGCGGCGTGCGTTCGCCGGAAAGATAAGGCAGGAACCAGACGGCATCCGCGTTATCATCCGCCTGGCGTGCCGCGTCAATCAGCGCGGGAACAGACGCCTGACCGGTCAATTTTGCCGCCCAGTCCAGGCAGGATGCCGCGCTCAGCATGACGGACATCAAATGCCAGCGTTCGGGCAATGCGTGGCAAAAACTGTGTACCGCACTTTCTGGTTTACTGAGAAAACCGTCACTCACCGCAAAATAGACGCCTGATGTTCCCAGCGACAGCATGGCCTGACCCGCATTGATCATCCCCACGCCCACCGCGCCCGCCGCGTTATCTCCGCCCCCTGCAACAACAGGCACCGCAGGCATCCCCCAGGAGTGCGCCACCTCAGGCAACACCGTACCGGTGATGTCGCTGCCTTCGTACAGAGCGGGCATGTGCTCACGGGTTAGCTGACAAGCGTTGAGCATGATGTCGCTCCAGTCGCGCGCTGCGACATCCAGCCACATCGTTCCCGCCGCGTCCGACATATCGCTGGCAAAATCCCCCGTCATACGCAGACGCAGGTAATCTTTAGGTAGCAGCACCTTTGCAACCTGGCGGAAGATATCCGGCTCATGGCGCTGAACCCACAGCAGTTTTGGCGCGGTAAAGCCGGGCATCATCAGATTGCCGGTAATGGCGCGAGACTGCGGAACCTGCTGCTCAAGCAGCGCGCACTCTTCACCACAGCGTCCGTCATTCCATAAAATCGCCGGGCGTAGCACCTTCTGGTGTTTATCAAGCAACGTGGCGCCGTGCATCTGCCCGGCAATCCCCAGCGCCTTTACATCACGCAATGAATGCTCTCGCCCCAGCGCTTTTACGGCGCGATCCGTCGCCAGCCACCACTGTTCGGGATCCTGCTCCGACCATAATGGATGCGGGCGAGAGACGGACAGTTTCTCCGTCTGCGAGGCCAGCACGTCTCCCTGCTCATTCAGCAGGATGGCTTTCACACCGGACGTGCCCAGATCTATCCCGATATACATCGTGACCACTCCTTTATCGATGCGCCGCGTTGGCTAAACGCGGCGCAATGGCGATTACTTGTCGAACAGATAATGATTCACCAGATTTTCCAGCAGTTCCTGATGGCCGCTTTGATGCACCGGCGCCAGATTACGCTGTTCAGCATAGTGCGCGACGTCACTCAGGGATAACTGGCCTTTCAAAATTTGCTGGCCCAGTTCGCTATTCCAGCCGGAATAACGTTTCGCCACGCGTTTATCCAGTTCGCCATCTTCAATCATGCGCGCTGCCACTTTTAATGACAGCGCCATCGTGTCCATCGCGCCAATATGACCATAGAACAGATCGTATTTGTCGGTGCTCTGGCGACGAACCTTCGCGTCAAAGTTCAGCCCGCCGGTCGTGAAACCGCCCGCTTTCAGGATTTCATACATCACCAGCGCGTTCTCTTCGACGCTTACCGGGAACTGGTCGGTATCCCAGCCCAGCTGCGCATCGCCACGGTTGGCATCCACAGAACCAAAAATGCCCAGCGCAATGGCGGACGCAATCTCATGATGGAAAGAGTGGCCCGCCAGCGTAGCGTGGTTGGCTTCAATGTTCACCTTGATCTCTTTTTCCAGGCCGAACTGCTTGAGGAAGCCGTAAACCGTTGCCACATCGTAGTCATACTGGTGTTTTGTCGGCTCCTGCGGTTTTGGCTCGATCAGCAGCGTGCCCTGGAAACCTGTTTTATGTTTATGTTCCACCACCATCTGCATAAAGCGGCCAATCTGCTCGCGTTCCTGGCGCAGATCGGTATTCAGCAGGGTTTCATACCCTTCACGGCCCCCCCACAGAACGTAGTTTTCACCACCCAGTTTGTGCGTGGCGTTCATCGCGTTCACCACCTGCGTCGCCGCCCAACTGAAGACTTCCGGGTCCGGGTTCGTCGCCGCCCCGGCGCCGTAACGCGGGTTGGTAAAGCAGTTCGCGGTGCCCCATAACAGCTTCACGCCGCTCTGTTCTTGCTTCGACTCCAGCACATCGACCATTTGCGCAAAGTTGTTTTTATACTCTTTCAGCGAGGCGCCTTCCGGCGAAACATCCACATCGTGGAAGCAGTAGTAAGGCACGTTCAGCTTATGGAAAAATTCAAACGCCACATCCGCCTTGCGCTTCGCCAGTTCCAGCGCATCGCCGGGCTGTTGCCACGGACGGCTGAACGCGCCTACGCCAAACATATCCGCGCCGTTCCAGCAGAAGGTATGCCAGTAGCAGGCCGCAAAACGCAGATGATCTTCCATGCGTTTACCCAGTACGATTTCATCTGGATTATAATGGCGGAAAGCTAACGGATTAGTGCTTTTAGGGCCTTCATAACGAACACGATCGAGTTGGTCAAAATAAGCCTGCATAATGAACTCCATAATCAGGTAATACGGCGAGGGATGGGTAATGGCGTAATATTGGTTACTCGATTCACATTGCTCAATTATGTTATTTCACTCTGCTATTTAGATAATTCGTAAGTGTGCGCTGCCTCGCAAAATAAAAGTAACCGTCTGCAAAAAATGGTTATTCATCAACAACGAAATGTAACGGGCGTAATGCGTCATTAAAAGTACGATCTCGGTCATAATTCCCGAAATAAACCAAAAATCGTAACTGCAAGATAAAAATCTATAATTGCCTTCCGCGTATTAACTGCTAAAAATCTGCTACGTCTCACGCTGTGATTGTTACTTTTACCGCTGTTCCCTCTAACAAAAGGCATCACGATTATGAAGATAAAAAACATCTTACTCACCGTCTGCACTTCACTCCTGCTCACCAGCATAACGGGACATGCCAAAGAAGTTAAAATTGGTATGGCTATCGATGACTTACGTCTGGAACGCTGGCAAAAAGATCGCGATATTTTCGTGAGCAAGGCCGAATCCCTCGGCGCAAAAGTATTTGTACAATCTGCCAATGGTAATGAAGAAACCCAAATGTCGCAGATTGAAAACATGATCAACCGTGGCGTTGATGTTCTGGTCATTATTCCTTATAACGGACAAGTATTAAGCAATGTCGTAAAAGAAGCGAAACAAGAAGGAATAAAAGTATTAGCGTACGACCGTATGATAAATGATGCCGACATCGATTTTTATATTTCTTTTGATAACGAAAAAGTCGGCGAATTACAGGCTCAGGCGTTGGTCGATAAAGTGCCTGAAGGGAATTATTTCCTGATGGGCGGCTCGCCGGTAGATAATAATGCGAAATTGTTCCGCGCCGGGCAAATGAAAGTATTAAAACCTTATATCGATTCAGGAAAAATTAATGTCGTTGGCGATCAATGGGTAGACGGATGGTTGCCTGAAAATGCGCTGAAAATTATGGAAAATGCACTGACCGCAAACAATAACAAAATTGACGCGGTTGTCGCTTCCAATGACGCGACCGCAGGCGGTGCGATTCAGGCGCTCAGCGCTCAGGGATTATCAGGAAAAGTCGCTATTTCCGGCCAGGATGCCGACCTTGCGGGCATTAAACGTATTGTCGCAGGCACGCAGACCATGACGGTTTATAAACCCATCACGCTACTGGCGAATACCGCCGCCGAGATCGCCGTCGAGCTGGGTAACGGGCAACAACCTAAGGCCGACGCCACGCTGAATAACGGTCTGAAAGATGTCCCTTCCCGCCTGCTTACTCCAATTGATGTTAATAAAACCAATATTGACGAAACCGTGATTAAAGACGGGTTCCACAAAAAGAGTGATCTGTAAACGTTGCGCCCTCTACAACAGCGGAGGGCGTCAAACCCTCCATGCCGGGTTCTCGCATTGGCTTATGTGGAGTAGTTATGCCCTATCTACTTGAAATGAAAAACATTACCAAGACCTTCGGCGCAGTGAAGGCAGTTGATAACGTCAGCCTCAGGCTTAATGCCGGGGAAATCGTTTCATTGTGCGGTGAAAATGGTTCGGGTAAATCAACGTTAATGAAAGTGCTGTGCGGTATTTACCCTCATGGCTCTTATGAAGGTGAAATTCTGTTTGCGGGAGAAACACTGCAAGCCAGTCATATTCGTGATACCGAACGTAAGGGCATTGCTATTATTCACCAGGAGTTAGCGCTGGTTAAACACTTAACCGTGCTGGAAAATATCTTCCTGGGCAGCGAAATCACCCGTAACGGCATTCTTGATTACGACATGATGACGCTACGCTGCCAGAAGCTGTTAGACCAGGTCAGCTTGTCTATCTCACCGGATACCCGCGTGGGCGACCTGGGCCTGGGGCAACAACAGCTGGTAGAAATTGCCAAAGCGCTTAATAAACAAGTTCGGCTGCTGATTCTCGATGAGCCGACGGCCTCCCTCACGGAACAAGAAACCACCGTGCTGCTGGAAATTATTCGCGATCTGCAACAGCATGATATTGCGTGTATTTATATCTCACACAAGCTCAATGAAGTTAAAGCTATCTCGGACACAATCTGCGTGATCCGCGACGGCCAACATATTGGCACCCGCGCAGCCGCCGGAATGGAAGAAGACGATATCATCACTATGATGGTCGGTCGCGAGCTGACGGCGCTCTATCCTAATGAACCGCATGCTACCGGGGAGGAGATTTTGCGCGTTGAGCGCCTTACCGCCTGGCATCCCGTCAACCGTCACATCAAACGCGTCAATGATGTCTCCTTTTCTCTGAAACGGGGCGAGATTCTCGGCATTGCAGGGCTGGTCGGCGCGGGCCGCACGGAGTTAGTGCAATGCCTGTTCGGCGTCTGGCCCGGGCGCTGGGAAGGAAAGGTCATGATCGATAATCAGGCCGTGGATATTCGTCATTGCCAGCAAGCGATCGCCCATGGCATTGCAATGGTGCCAGAAGACAGGAAACGCGACGGCATTGTGCCGGTTATGGCCGTCGGGAAAAATATCACGCTGGCGGCGCTCGATCGGTTCACCGGGAAGATAAGCCATCTTGACGATGCCGCAGAGCAAAAATGCATTCTGGAATCGCTGCAACGCCTGAAAGTGAAAACATCCTCGCCTGATTTAGCGATTGGGCGCCTTAGCGGCGGGAACCAACAAAAGGCCATACTGGCGCGCTGTCTCCTGCTGAACCCGCGCATTCTCATCCTCGATGAACCCACCCGAGGAATCGATATCGGCGCGAAATATGAAATCTACAAACTCATTAACCAGCTTGTTCAGCAAGGTATTGCTGTCATCGTCATCTCGTCGGAACTCCCCGAGGTTCTTGGATTAAGCGATCGCATCCTGGTGATGCACGAAGGAAAACTGAAAGCCAACCTGGTGAATCATAACCTGACTCAAGAACAGGTGATGGAAGCCGCATTGAGGAGCGAATATCATGTCGAAAAACAATCCGTCTGAAGTGAAACTCTCAGCCCCTCTGACGGGCGGTTTTCCTGGGTTAAAATCACTGAACCTACAGGTGTTCGTCATGATCGCGGCGATTATTGTGATCATGCTGTTCTTTACCTGGACCACGGAAGGCGCATACCTGAGCGCGCGCAACGTCTCCAACCTGCTTCGTCAGACGGCGATCACCGGTATTCTGGCCGTGGGGATGGTTTTCGTGATTATCTCTGCGGAAATCGACCTCTCCGTTGGCTCAATGATGGGGCTATTAGGCGGCGTCGCGGCAATCTGCGACGTCTGGCTGGGCTGGCCATTGCCGCTTACGATTGTTGTCACGCTGGCGCTGGGTTTACTGCTCGGCGCCTGGAACGGGTGGTGGGTCGCCTACCGGAAAGTCCCTTCGTTTATCGTCACCCTGGCCGGGATGCTGGCTTTCCGTGGCATTCTCATTGGCATTACGAATGGTACAACCGTCTCGCCCACCAGCTCGGCGATGTCGCAGATTGGTCAGAGCTACTTATCCAACGGTCTGGGCTTCACAATAGGCGCCATCAGCTTAATGGCGTTTATCGGCTGGCAATGGCGCGGGCGTATGCGTCGGCAGGCTCTGGCGCTTAGCACCCCGGCTTCTACTGCGGTAGTCGGTCGCCAGGCGCTAACCGCCGTCATTGTCCTGGGCGCAATCTGGCTGCTGAACGATTATCGCGGCGTTCCAACGCCCGTACTGCTGCTGGTATTCCTGCTGCTTGGCGGTATGTTTATGGCGACGCGAACGGCGTTTGGCCGGAGAATTTATGCGATTGGCGGCAATCTGGAAGCCGCTCGTCTCTCCGGCATTAACGTTGAGCGAACCAAACTGGCGGTCTTCGCCATCAACGGCCTGATGGTGGCGATTGCAGGGCTGATACTCAGTTCGCGCCTCGGCGCCGGATCGCCTTCCGCCGGGAACATTGCCGAGCTGGACGCGATTGCCGCCTGCGTGATCGGCGGAACCAGCCTGGCGGGTGGCGTGGGTAGCGTCGCGGGCGCCGTCATGGGGGCGTTTATTATGGCCTCTCTTGATAACGGAATGAGTATGATGGACGTGCCCACATTCTGGCAGTACATCGTGAAAGGTGCGATCTTGTTACTGGCAGTATGGATGGACTCAGCAACTAAACGTCGTTCCTGAATTCCAGAAAAGGGGTCATGCTCAATGCCGGTCAACACGTACCGGCATTGTCCTTTATGACTGATTCAGCAGGGAAAGAACTATGTTTGAGAAACGCCACCGTATCACACTGTTATTTAATGCAAATAAAGCCTACGACCGTCAGGTAGTGGAAGGCGTGGGTGAATATTTACAGGCATCGCAATCGGAATGGGATATCTTCATTGAAGAAGACTTCCGCGCGCGAATTGATAACATCAAAGAGTGGTTGGGCGATGGCGTCATTGCCGACTACGATGACGATGACATTGCTCAGGCGCTTGCCGATGTGGATGTGCCCATTATCGGCGTCGGCGGTTCTTACCACCTTGCTGCACATTATCCATCCGTCCATTATATCGCCACCGATAACTACGCACTGGTGGAAAGCGCCTTTCTGCACCTGAAAGAAAAAGGGATCAATCGCTTCGCCTTTTATGGCCTGCCCGCCTCCAGCGGCAAGCGCTGGGCGGCCGAGCGTGAATACGCATTCTGCCAACTGGTTGCACAAGAAAAATACCGTGGCGTGGTCTATCAGGGGCTGGAAACCGCACCGGAAAACTGGCAGCACGCGCAAAACCGGCTGGCGGACTGGCTGCAAACCCTGCCGCCGCAAACCGGGATTATCGCCGTTACCGACGCCCGGGCAAGACATGTGCTGCAAGTTTGCGAGCATCTGCATATCCCGGTTCCCGAAAAGCTGTGCGTCATCGGTATTGATAACGAAGAACTGACCCGTTATCTGTCGCGGGTCGCGCTGTCATCGGTCGCTCAGGGAGCCAGGCAGATGGGCTATCAGGCGGCAAAACTGCTACACCGCCTGCTGGATAAGGAAGTGCTGCCGCTGCAACGTATTCTGGTTCCGCCTGTGCGCGTCGTTGAGCGTCGCTCGACGGACTACCGCTCATTGACCGACCCGGCCGTCATACAGGCGATGCATTTCATCCGTAACCATGCCTGCAAAGGTATTAAAGTCGATCAGGTGCTGGACGCGGTCGGTATCTCCCGCTCGAACCTGGAGAAACGGTTTAAAGAAGACGTCGGGGAGACCATTCACGCCGTTATTCATGCTGAAAAACTGGAAAAAGCGCGCAGCCTGTTAATTTCAACCACGCTGCCGATTAACGAAATATCACAGATGTGCGGCTACCCATCCCTGCAATATTTCTATTCTGTTTTCAAAAAGGAGTATGACACGACGCCAAAAGAGTACCGCGATCGGTACAGTGAGGTGTTGTTGTAGCGGGGTCTTTTGTAGGCCCGGTAAGCAAAGCGTCACCGGGCGTTTGTGCCGGATGGCGGCGCAAGCGCCTTATCCGGCCTACAAAATCGGGTCATTACATATGCGCGGCGATTAAACGCTGGTTATCCTGATACATCGCGAACAGATAGTTGTTGTAGCTCTGCCCTTTCGTCGAATAACCCTTCAGCTTATGAATCATCGCGCTTGCGGTAACTTCCTGATCCGCCTTACGCAACTGGGCGCGAGACTTACGGAAAGACGAGTAAGCAGGATGCGTGTTCAGGTTAATCACGTACGCGTTAACCGACTCTTTAACCGAGCCGAACTGCGAGTAACCTTTCACTTTACCCGGCGCATTGGTACAACGCCCTTTTCCGCATTTCATGCCGAACAGGTTATTGTTGTTGCGCGCCAGTTTAGAGGTTCCCCAGCCGCTTTCCGCCGCCGCCATCGTCGCCACCATACTGGTCGGGATGATGTCTACGCGTTCCAGCAAGGTATTCCACGGAATGTTACGCGTGTTGCCAGACCACTTTACCTTGTAGCGCGCTGCGATATCTTTCATACGCGTACGCTCAGAAGGCGACCAGCGATTCTGGTACTGTTTTGAAATCAGCCAGTTACGATCCGCAGTAATCGCAGCATTTTGACTGGTGATAAAAGGCATAACCGTCCGGAGAAACGCTTTTTTCCTTGGTGTTCCAGAAGGGTATTTTCGCAAATCAGGAAGTGAACTACTCTTTGCACTATTGCGAGAATACTCTTGTTTACTGCTTACCTGTTTATGACCTGTCTTGGTTACGTGGGACTTTTGACTCGTTGTTGTCGTGTGCGCCTTCGCCAGCACCTCACCCGAAAATACTACGGTGAGTAACATAAGAATCATTGCCCCATATCGTCGTATGGGCGTCAATATCATTAGGTCTCCTGGTCGGATTTATACATTCCAACGCCTTATATTTTTCAAAAAAAATGAGAGATGAATCTCAAATCATATCAAAAATAACCGTCAAGAGCACCCCAAGGAATAGTCCAATTCCGAAACCCTGTCACGCAATAATGGCGAAGAACGCTATTAATACGAAGAAAATGTGGTGGTTATCGCAAAACATGGCTATTTTCTGCGCACGATCGCTCACCCTCGCGCCTCAGCCTGGCGGAATACGCCAGAGGGATGAGTTATCCGCTATCTTTCAACGGCATACTGGCTAAAATCGCAGCAATAAGGAAAGCGTAATGAAACTTACCGCTTTTGTGCTGGCGCTCATGCCCGGCATCGTATTCGCCTCATCATGGACATCTCAGGGATTCCCGCCCTTTACGGCGGAAGGTACAGGTAAGTTTGTCAGCCATGCCGCGTTGACGAAAGGTACGCGCCCTTTGACGCTGCATATTGACCAACAGTGCTGGCAACCTGCTGATGCCATAAAACTCAATCAGATGCTGTCGCTCAAACCGTGTGAAGGCACGCCGCCGCAGTGGCGACTGTTTAAAGACGGCGACTATTCGCTGGAGATTGATACCCGCTCCGGTACGCCAACGCTGACGCTGTCGATAAAAAGCACCGCCGATCCCGTCGCCAGCACGGTGCGCCAGTGCCCGACGTGGAACGGCTCGCCGCTGACCCTGGAGGTGAGTCACACCTTCCCGGAAGGCGCGATCGTGCGCGATTACTACAGCCAGCAAACCGCTACCGTTAAGAACGGTCAGATTACGCTGCAACCCGGCGCGACCAGCAACGGGCTTTTGTTGCTTGAACGCGCGGAAACCAACGCGCCCGCCGCATTCAACTGGCATAACGCGACGGTCTACTTTGTGCTGACAGACCGTTTCCAGAACGGCGATCCGACGAATGACCAAAGCTATGGCCGCCACAAAGACGGCATGGAGGAGATTGGCACTTTTCATGGCGGCGATTTACGCGGGCTGGCAAACAAGCTGGACTATCTGCAACACCTGGGGGTGAATGCCCTGTGGATCAGCGCGCCGTTCGAGCAAATCCACGGCTGGGTCGGCGGCGGTACGAAAGGGGATTTCCCGCATTATGCCTACCACGGCTATTACACCCAGGACTGGACCACGCTGGACGCCAATATGGGCAGCGAGGACGACCTTCGCGCGTTAGTCGATGGCGCACACCAGCGCGGCATCCGTATTCTGTTTGATGTGGTGATGAACCACACGGGCTACGCCACGCTGGCGGACATGCAGACATTCCGGTTTGGCGCGCTGTATCTGCAAGGCGATGAGCTGAAAAAGACGCTGGGCGAACGCTGGACTGACTGGAAGCCCGCCGCCGGGCAAAGCTGGCACAGCTTTAATGACTACATCAACTTCAGCGACAAAGCGGCATGGGAAGCATGGTGGGGGAAAGAATGGATTCGCACGGATATTGGCGATTATGACAATCCAGGCTTTGACGATTTGACCATGTCGCTGGCCTTCCTGCCCGATATTAAAACGGAATCCACAACCCCTTCCGGCCTGCCGGTGTTCTATAAAAACAAACCGGATACCCGTGCAAAAGCCATTGAGGGCTACACGCCGCGGGATTATCTGACCCACTGGCTCAGTCAGTGGGTGCGTGATTACGGCATCGACGGGTTCCGCGTAGATACCGCCAAACACGTCGAACTTCCTGCCTGGCAGCAGTTGAAAACCCAGGCCAGCGCGGCGTTGACCGAGTGGAAACAGGCCAACCCGGAAAAGACGCTGGACGACACGCCTTTCTGGATGACCGGTGAAGCCTGGGGCCACGGCGTCATGCAGAGTGATTATTACCGCCACGGCTTTGATGCGATGATCAACTTTGACTACCAGGAGCAGGCGGCAAAAGCGGTCGATTGTCTGGCGGATATGGACGCCACCTGGCAGCAAATGGCAGAGAAATTACAGGATTTCAACGTGCTGAGTTATCTCTCCTCGCACGACACGCGCCTCTTTCGGGAAGGCGGCGATAAGGCCGCAGAGCTTCTGCTGCTGGCGCCCGGCGCCGTGCAGATCTTTTATGGCGACGAATCCGCACGCCCCTTTGGCCCGACGGGTTCCGATCCGCTGCAAGGCACCCGTTCTGACATGAACTGGCAGGATATCAACGGTAAATCCGCCGCCACCGTCGCCCACTGGCAGCGAATCAGCCAGTTCCGCGCCAGACACCCTGCCATCGGCGCCGGTAAGCAAACCACGCTCTCACTGAAGCAGGGGTACGGTTTTGTGCGCGAGCACGACGACGATAAGGTCATGGTCGTCTGGGCGGGTCGCCCTTAATCCTGCCTGACGTCCGGCGTGCCCATCCGCCGGACGTCTTATCAAAACAAAACACCAGCCAGATAAAAATCTTCAGCATAAAGCATCACCCACGGCGTTAACGCCTGATTTGCACCCTGCCATAGGTAGCGCTATGGTTAGCCACTTTGATAATGAGTTCGACAGACCACCTGCTATGACATTCTCACTTTTTGGCGACAAATTTACCCGCCATTCAGGCATTACCCGCCTGATGGAAGACCTCAATGACGGCTTACGCACGCCCGGCGCAATCATGCTCGGCGGGGGTAATCCAGCGCAAATCCCGGAAATGCAGAATTACTTCCATTCGCTACTGGGCGAAATGCTGGAAAACGGCAAAGCCACTGATGCGCTTTGTAATTATGACGGTCCGCAGGGAAAAACGGAGCTACTGACAGCGCTCGCGTCGCTGCTGCGTGAGAATCTGGGTTGGGATATCGAACCACAGAATATTGCACTAACAAACGGCAGTCAGAGCGCGTTTTTCTACTTGTTTAATCTCTTCGCCGGACGCCGCGCCGACGGGACGACTAAAAAAGTGCTGTTCCCGCTGGCGCCGGAATACATTGGTTATGCCGATTCCGGGCTGGAAGAGGATCTTTTCGTTTCCGCTCGCCCGAATATCGAGCTATTGCCGGAAGGTCAGTTCAAATACCACGTTGATTTTGAACATCTGCGCATCGGGGAAGAGACTGGCATGATCTGCGTGTCGCGCCCGACTAACCCAACAGGTAATGTGATCACCGACGAAGAGCTGATGAAGCTGGATACCCTTGCCAATCAGCACGGCATCCCGCTGGTGATCGATAACGCCTACGGCGTTCCCTTCCCGGGCATTATTTTCAGCGAAGCACGCCCGCTGTGGAATCCGAATATCATCCTGTGCATGAGCCTCTCCAAACTGGGGCTGCCCGGCAGCCGCTGCGGCATCATTATCGCCAATGAAAAAATCATCACCGCCATCACCAATATGAACGGCATTATCAGCCTGTCGCCTGGCGGTATTGGCCCGGCAATGATGTGCGAAATGATCAAGCGTAACGACCTGTTGCGCCTGTCGGAAACGGTAATAAAACCGTTCTACTACCAGCGCGTACTGGAGACAATCGCGACCATTCGCCGGTATTTACCGGAAAATCGCTGCCTGATCCATAAGCCGGAAGGCGCTATTTTCCTCTGGCTGTGGTTCAAAGATTTGCCGATTTCAACTGAATTGCTGTACCAGCGTCTGAAAGCGCGCGGCGTATTGATGGTTCCCGGCGACTACTTCTTCCCGGGGCTGGACAAACCCTGGCCGCATACGCACCAGTGCATGCGGATGAACTACGTTCCCGATCCGCAAAAAATTGAGGCAGGGGTGAAAATTCTTGCTGAAGAGGTTGAGCGCGCCTGGCGCGAAGGCTAACAGCCTCCCCGGTCATCGCCTGACCGGGGTGACACTCAGACGGGTTGCGCGTACAGTCGTTGTCGCTGCACGTTTTCCACATCAAGGCACTGCAACGCGTCAGTCGGGCAGGCCTCCACGCATGCCGGGCCCGTTGCACGGTGCCAGCAGAGATCGCATTTAATCGCCTGTACGCGTGAGGTTCGCGACACAACGTTCATCGCGCCGAACGGGCACGCCAGCATACAGCTTTTACACCCGATACAGCGCGCTTGTTCCACGAAGATGTGCCCATGATCGCGACGAATAGCCTGCGTTGGGCACACGTTCGCGCAGGGGGCATCTTCACACTGGCGACATGCCGCCGCCGTGGTAAACGCATCGTCTTTAATGACCCGGATGCGGGAGACAAATTCCCCGGACGACACCGCCGCACAGTCCTGGTTCTCCTGATGCGCCACTACGCAGGCAACCTCACAGGTACGACAGCCGATACATTTCGCCGCATCCGCCATGATAAATCGGTTCATTGCCCTCTCCACCTGCGTAAAACCCCAGAGTGCCAGAGAGGGCGCGATCGCTGCTTTGATCCGACGAGGGAAACGATTAAATTTTGTCAGATGCCCATCATCTTCCGGGCGCCTGCCTTAAGCGCGCACGGTAAAACCCAACTCATTCGAGATCGCCTGCGCGGTGTCACGCAGGGGCTTGAGCAGATTCTTCTCGCCAATTTGCTTAAGCCGGGACGTCGAAAGCGAAATAGAGATGGCGTATGGCACCCGATGGTGAATATCAAACACCGGCACGGCAATGCAGGAAACGCCCAGCTCATTCTCTTCGCGATCCATCGCCATACCGCTTTCACGAATTTGCGCCAGCTCGTCATACATCGCCGGCAACCCGGTAATGGTGTTACGGGTCAACGGCTGGATCTGATCCTTGTGGCTTTCCCAATAGGTTTCCACATAGTCAGGATGGCCGAACGCCATGTAAATCTTCCCCATCGCAGAGCAATACAGCGGCATATGCTGACCGATATAGGCGCGGGTGCGCAGCATGCCAGTGGTCGGCTCCAGCTTATAGATCAGGATGGCATGATCGTCTTCACGGCTGGAGAAGTTGACGGTCTCGCCAGTGGCGATATTCAGCGTCTCAAGATGCGGTGCAGCCACATGAATGATATTCAGCGATGACAGGGCTTTCTGCCCGACAGCGATAAATTTAGTGGTCAGACGATAGCTTCCGGCGGCAGGCGCGGGGGTAACATACCCGCAGGACTGCAATCCCTGTAGCAGTCGATGCACGGTACTTTTGTTCAGCCCTGCCAGTTCAGACAAGTGCGCCAGCGGGCATCCGTTCGGGTAGTTACTGAGGATCTCAATCAGCATCAAACCACGGAACAGGCTCTGACTACCGGCTGGCCTCTCTTTTTCTTGCGTCATTTCGCTCTCTTTTATGCCCATCGCTTCCGCTCCCCTTTTCGTCGCGCTCTGATGGTAGCGCAAAGTGTGTTTCAGTTCACGATCTGAACCGAAAAAACACAACTATTTGATTTTGATGATTTTAAAAAATAGACCACCCCGTTGATCTGTCAAAATTTGATCGCTATATTTGAAATCAGATTTCGCATAGTGAAATTTAAAGATAAAAAAGCGGTCAAAAATAAACGGGAGAAGCAGGAATGAAAGTGACTTTTGAGCAGTTAAAAGAGGCGTTCAATCGGGTGCTGCTGGCGCGCGGCGTTGCGGCGGAAACGGCTGACGCCTGTGCAGAGATGTTTGCCCGTACTACAGAATCCGGCGTCTATTCGCATGGCGTGAATCGCTTTCCCCGTTTCATTCAGCAACTGGATAATGGCGACATCATTCCTGATGCCAGACCGCAGCGCATCACCAGCCTTGGCGCCATCGAGCAGTGGGATGCTCAGCGATCCATCGGCAATCTGACGGCGAAAAAAATGATGGATCGCGCCATTGAACTGGCTTCCGACCACGGCATCGGCCTGGTGGCGTTACGCAATGCCAACCACTGGATGCGCGGCGGCAGCTACGGCTGGCAGGCGGCGGAAAAAGGCTACATCGGCATCTGCTGGACCAACTCTATCGCCGTGATGCCGCCGTGGGGGTCAAAAGAGTGCCGCATTGGCACGAACCCGCTGATCGTCGCCATCCCTTCATCGCCAATCACCATGATCGATATGTCGATGTCGATGTTCTCCTACGGCATGTTAGAGGTAAACCGGCTGGCGGGACGTGAGCTGCCGGTAGACGGCGGGTTCGACGATGAAGGCAATTTGACCAAAGAACCTGGCGTGATCGAAAAAAATCGCCGCATTTTGCCGATGGGCTACTGGAAAGGGTCAGGTCTGTCGATTGTGCTGGATATGATCGCCACCCTGCTTTCCGACGGCGCTTCCGTTGCCGAAGTTACCCAGGAAAACAGCGACGAATACGGCGTTTCGCAGATCTTCATCGCTATTGAGGTCGATAAGCTGATTGATGGCGCCACGCGCGATGCCAAACTCCAGCGCATTATGGATTTCGTCACTACCGCTGAGCGCGCCGATGAGAACGTGGCAATCCGTCTGCCAGGCCACGAATTTACCCGGCTGCGGGATGAGAATCGCCGCAACGGCATCACCGTCGATGACAGCGTATGGGCCAAAATCCAGGCGCTGTAAGGAGGCATAGCATGATATTTGGACATATCGCACAGCCCAATCCGTGTCGTCTGCCAGACGCGATTGAAAAGGCGCTCGATTTCTTACGTACCACCGACTTTCGCACGCTGGACCCTGGGGTGGTGGAAATCGACGGCAAAAATATTTTTGCCCAGATAATTGATTTAACCACCCGCACTGCGGCTGAAAATCGTCCAGAAGTTCATCGCCGTTATCTGGATATTCAGTTTCTCGCCTGGGGTGAAGAAAAAATAGGGGTTGCCATCGACACCGGTAATAACCAAATCAGCGAATCGTTATTAGAACAGCGCGATATTATTTTCTATCACGACAGTGAACATGAATCTTTCTTTGAAATGGTTCCGGGAAGCTACGCTATTTTTTTCCCGCAGGATGTTCATCGCCCTGGCTGCAATAAAACGGTCGCGACACCCATACGGAAAATCGTCGTTAAAGTGGCAATATCCGCTTTATAAAACGTTATCTTTGGAGCACAACATGAAAACGAACAATACCGGTTATATTATCGGTGCGTATCCCTGTGCACCCTCATTTCACCAAAAGAGTGAAGAGGAAGAGAAGGAATTCTGGCGGCAACTCTCCGATACTCCTGATATTCGTGGGCTGGAGCAACCCTGCCTTGAACATCTTCACCCACTCGGCGACGCGTGGTTATTGCGCCATACGCCAGGCAACTGGCAAATCGTCGTGACGGCGATTATGGAGACCATGCGCCGTCGCGGTGAAAACCGCGGCTTTGGGCTGGCCTCCAGCAATGAAGATCAGCGTCAGGCCTGTGTGGCGTACTATCGCCACCTTTACCAGAAGATCACGACAATCAACGCGGCAAGCGCCGGGAAAGTGATCGCGCTTGAGCTGCACGCCGCACCGCAGGCCGATAACCCAAACGTCGCACAGGCAACGGACGCATTTGCCCGTTCAGTGAAAGAGATCGCTGGCTGGGACTGGCCGTGCGACCTGGTGCTGGAACACTGCGACGCGATGACCAGCGCCGCGCCGCGCAAAGGATTCCTGCCTCTGGACAACGTGCTGGAGGTGATTGCCGACTACGACATCAGCGTTTGCATTAACTGGGCGCGTTCCGCCATTGAAGGACGCAACACCACCCTGCCATTGACCCATACGCAGCAGGTAAAACAGGCCGGTAAACTCGGCGCGCTGATGTTCTCCGGTACAACGCAAAGCGGTGAATACGGCGAATGGCAGGATTTACATGCGCCTTTCGCGCCTTTCTGCCCTGACAGCATGATGACGCAGGAACATGCCCGTGAATTACTGACCTGCGCAGGAACAGACGTTCTGCAATTCACGGGTATTAAGTTACTGGAAATTAACGCTAATGCCGACGTCAGTCACCGCGTAGCGATATTACGCGACGGCATTACGACATTAAATAACGCCAAATAATAAGACGTTGCCGGATGGCGGCGTAAGTCTGATAAGCAAAACGTCATCAGGCATTAAATAATTTACTTTTCATCGCCAGAATACTTACTTTACGAGAATACGAAGATGAATATGACCTCTCGCCCTACAGAAAAAGATATACCTCGTCAGCGTTGGCTGCGAATTATTCCGCCCATTCTGATTACCTGTATTATTTCTTATATGGACCGCGTGAATATTGCTTTCGCGATGCCTGGCGGAATGGATGCCGAATTAGGTATTTCCGCCACTATGGCCGGTCTGGCTGGCGGGATTTTCTTCATCGGCTATCTGTTCTTACAGGTTCCCGGCGGCAAAATCGCCGTTCACGGCAGCGGCAAGAAATTTATCGGCTGGTCGCTGGTTGCCTGGGCGGTTATTTCCGTCCTCACAGGCTTAATCACCAACCAGTATCAATTGCTTGCCCTGCGTTTCTTACTGGGTGTGGCGGAAGGCGGCATGCTGCCCGTCGTACTGACGATGATCAGCAACTGGTTCCCGGACGCTGAACGCGGTCGTGCGAACGCCATTGTGATTATGTTTGTGCCGATTGCCGGGATTATCACCGCCCCGCTCTCCGGCTGGATAATCACCGTACTCGACTGGCGCTGGCTGTTCATTATTGAAGGTCTGCTCTCTCTCGTCGTGCTGGTGCTGTGGGCGTACACCATTTATGACCGGCCGCAGGAAGCCCGCTGGATCTCCGGGGCGGAAAAAAACTATCTGGTGGAAACCCTCGCCGCAGAACAGAAAGCCATTGCCGGAAGCGAAGTCAAAAACGCCTCTCTCAGCGCGGTCCTTTCCGACAAAACCATGTGGCAACTTATCGCCCTGAACTTCTTCTATCAGACCGGGATTTACGGTTACACCCTCTGGCTGCCAACCATTCTCAAAGAGCTGACCCACAGCAGCATGGGGCAAGTCGGCATGCTCGCCATTTTGCCGTACGTCGGCGCGATCGCCGGGATGTTCCTGTTCTCTTTCCTTTCCGACCGCACGGGTAAACGCAAACTGTTTGTCTGCCTGCCGCTGATTGGCTTCGCCCTGTGCATGTTCCTGTCGGTGGCGCTGAAAAACCAAATCTGGCTGGCCTATGCCGCGCTGGTCGGCTGCGGCTTCTTCCTGCAATCGGCGGCGGGCGTTTTCTGGACGATCCCGGCACGTCTGTTCAGCGCCGAGATGGCGGGCGGCGCACGCGGCGTTATCAACGCGCTTGGCAACCTCGGCGGCTTCTGCGGCCCCTACGCGGTTGGCGTACTGATCACGCTGTATAGCAAAGATGCGGGCGTCTATTGCCTGGCGATCTCCCTGGCGCTGGCCGCGCTACTGGCGCTGTTGCTGCCCGCGAAATGCGATGCGGGTTCGACACCGGCAAAGACAATGAGTCCGCGTAAACACGCCGCGTAACACCATGCCCGGGGCGCTGCGCTTACCGGGCCTACAAAACCCGTAGGCCGGATAAGCGTGGCGCCATCCGGCAAAAATGAGACATGAAAGATGAGAGAGAAAGAGGCCTTCTGGCTGGGCATCGATTGTGGCGGTACTTATCTGAAAGCCGGTTTGTATGACGCCAAAGGTCATGAGCATGGGATCAACCGGCAGTCGTTACAGACGGCAACGCCACTGCCGGGTTACGCCGAACGCGACATGCACCAGCTCTGGCAACAGTGTGCAGCCACCATTGCCGGGCTTTTGCAGCGTACAGGCATCTCCGGCGAGCAAATTAAAGGCGTCGGTATCTCCGCTCAGGGTAAAGGACTGTTTCTGCTCGACAGGCAGGATCAGCCGCTGGGCAGCGCCATTCTCTCTTCCGACCGCCGGGCGCTAAAGATAGTCCAGCGCTGGCAGCAGGACGGCATTCCTGAACAGCTTTACCCCGTTACCCGTCAGACGCTGTGGACCGGGCATCCCGCCTCTCTGCTGCGCTGGATTAAAGAGAACGACCCTCAACGTTACGCACAAATTGGCTGCGTGATGATGGGGCATGACTATCTGCGCTGGCGCTTAACCGGCATAAAAGGGTGCGAAGAGAGCAACATTTCTGAGTCCAACCTCTACAACATGAGCAGCGGGCAGTATGACCCGCGCCTGACCCAATGGTTGGGCATCAGTGAAATCAACGATGCGCTGCCCCCCATTATGGGGTCAGCCGAAATATGCGGGGAGATCACTGCTCAGGCAGCCGCCATCACCGGTCTGAAGGCGGGCACGCCCGTCGTCGGCGGTCTGTTTGACGTGGTTTCCACCGCGCTCTGCGCCGGTATTGAAGATGAATTCACCCTCAACGCGGTGATGGGCACCTGGGCGGTGACCAGCGGGATCACCGAGGGGTTGCGCGACCACGAAGCGCACCCTTATGTCTATGGCCGCTACGTCAACGACGGGCAGTACATCGTTCACGAAGCCAGCCCTACCTCATCCGGCAATCTTGAATGGTTTACCGCCCAGTGGGGCGAACTCTCTTTTGACGAGATCAACCAGGCCGTCGCCAGCCTGCCGAAAGCGAGCGGCGAACTCTTTTTCCTGCCGTTTCTGTACGGCAGCAATGCCGGGCTGGAGATGACCTGCGGCTTTTACGGCATGCAGGCGCTGCACACCCGCGCGCATCTGCTACAGGCCATTTACGAAGGGGTGGTGTTCAGCCACATGACCCATCTCAACCGTATGCGCGAACGCTTTACTGAGGCGCACACCCTGCGCGTGACCGGCGGCCCGGCGCACTCCAACGTCTGGATGCAGATGCTGGCGGATGTCAGCGGCCTGCGCATCGAACTGCCGCAGGTTGAAGAGACCGGCTGCTTTGGCGCCGCGCTCGCCGCCCGCGTCGGCACCGGCGTATATCGCAGTTTCAGCGAGGCTCAGCACGCCTTACGGCACCCGGTACGCACGCTGATGCCCGACATGGCCGCGCACCGTCTTTATCAGCGCAAATACCACCAATACCAGGATTTGATTCAGGCATTACAGGGCTACCACGCCCGCATTAAGGAGCACGCATTATGAGCCGACCATTACTGCAACTGGCGCTCGACCACACCAACCTTCAGGCGGCGCTTCACGATGTCGCCCTGTTACAGGACCACGTCGATATCGTTGAGGCTGGCACCATCCTCTGTTTAACCGAGGGGCTGGGCGCGGTGAAAGCGCTGCGCGCCCAGTGCCCGGATAAAATCATCGTTGCCGACTGGAAGGTGGCCGATGCGGGTGAAACGCTTGCGCAGCAGGCTTTTGCCGCAGGCGCCAACTGGATGACGATTATCTGTGCGGCGCCGCTCGCCACGGTGGAGAAAGGCCATGCCGTCGCGCAATCCTGCGGCGGTGAAATTCAGATGGAGCTGTTCGGCAACTGGACGCTGGACGATGCCCGTGCCTGGTATCGCACCGGTGTACGCCAGGCGATTTATCACCGTGGGCGCGACGCGCAGGCCAGCGGACAGCAGTGGGGAGACGCGGATCTGGCGCGGATGAAGGCGCTTTCTGACATTGGCCTGGAGCTGTCGATTACCGGCGGCATTACGCCTGCCGATCTTCCGTTGTTTAAAGATATTCGCGTCAAAGCATTTATCGCCGGACGCGCGCTGGCAGGAGCGGCGCATCCGGCACAGGTTGCTGCCGGGTTCCACGCGCAAATTAACGCCATCTGGGGAGAGCAGCATGCGTAATCATCCGTTAGGTATCTATGAAAAAGCGCTGGCAAAAGACCTCAGTTGGCCGGAGCGCCTGGTGCTGGCGAAAAGCTGCGGCTTTGACTTTGTCGAAATGTCGGTGGATGAGACCGACGAACGCCTGTCGCGCCTGGACTGGAGCCCCACGCAGCGGGCGTCGCTGGTGACCGCCATGCTGGAAACCGGCGTGGCCATCCCGTCAATGTGCCTGTCCGCGCATCGTCGCTTTCCCTTCGGCAGTCGCGATGAGGCCGTACGCCAGCGGGCGCACGACATCATGACCAAAGCGATTCACCTGGCGCGCGATCTGGGTATCCGCACCATTCAACTGGCGGGTTATGACGTCTATTACGAAGAACATGACGAAGGTACGCAACAACGCTTTGCCGAAGGGCTGGCGTGGGCGGTGGAGCAAGCCGCAGCGGCGCAGGTGATGCTGGCGGTGGAGATCATGGACACCGCCTTTATGAACTCCATCAGCAAATGGAAAAAATGGGACGCGCTGCTCGCCTCGCCGTGGTTTAGCGTTTACCCGGATGTCGGCAATCTCAGCGCCTGGGGCAACGACGTCGCCGCTGAGCTGAAGCTCGGTATTGACCGCATCGCCGCCATCCACCTGAAAGACACGCAGCCGGTGACAGAGAACAGCCCCGGTCAGTTCCGCGACGTGCCGTTCGGCGAAGGGTGCGTGGATTTTGTAGGCATCTTCAAAACGCTGCATGAGCTGAACTACCGTGGCGCGTTTTTGATTGAGATGTGGACGGAAAAGGCCAAAGAGCCGGTGCTGGAAATTATCCAGGCGCGGCGCTGGATAGAAGCGCGTATGCAGGAAGGAGGATTCACATGTTAGAGCAGTTAAAAGCCGAGGTGCTGGCAGCCAATCTGGCGCTTCCGGCACACCATCTGGTGACATTCACCTGGGGTAACGTCAGCGCCGTAGATGAAACGCGAAAACTGATGGTCATTAAACCTTCCGGCGTTGAATATGACGTCATGACCGCCGACGATATGGTGGTGGTGGAGATCGCCAGCGGCAAGGTCGTTGAAGGCAGCAAAAAGCCCTCGTCCGATACGCCGACGCATCTGGCGCTCTATCGTCGTTATCCGCAGATCGGCGGAATTGTGCATACCCATTCCCGCCATGCAACGATCTGGTCACAGGCGGGTCTTGACCTGCCCGCCTGGGGCACCACGCATGCCGACTATTTCTATGGCGCAATCCCCTGTACCCGGCTGATGACCGTGGAGGAAATTAAAGGGGAATACGAATACCAGACGGGCGAGGTAATCATCAAAACCTTTGAAGAACGCGGTCTGAACCCAATGCAGATCCCGGCGGTATTAGTCCATTCACACGGGCCATTCGCCTGGGGGAAAGACGCCGCTGACGCCGTGCATAACGCCGTGGTGCTTGAGGAGTGCGCCTATATGGGGCTGTTTTCCCGCCAGCTCACGCCGCAGCTACCGGATATGCAGCCAGAATTGCTCGACAAACATTATCTGCGTAAACACGGCGCGAACGCCTATTACGGGCAATAAGACAATAAAAAAATCCCTGGGCGTAAAACGTCCAGGGTAAGAATCCGAAGGCGACATCACGCTACGGAATAAACGGTTACTGACCTCAGCGATATCGGTATTGATAATCTACATTGTCCACCACACTATAAAGCGGTTGAATATCATCCAGTGCCAGTATGTATCCACTTCCTTTCACGCAGACAATTGAATTCTTCGGTAGCCCCAGCAGACTTAATTTATTATTTAGATTTTTGACGACTTTAGATAAACGCTGCGTGGAAGCACATAATTCATTTTTTTCCCAAACGTTGATGAGTAATTCATCCTTTGAGACATATTGAGAACGTGCATTGACCAAAAGGTAAACAAACAGATGGAGCATTGTCCGATTAAAAAACACTCCACAGAAAGAGATGACGCTATCCATTTTATTAACCGGCAGCCGGAAAATTCGAGCTTCGTTAATATCAAGGAATATTTCCCTGCCAATCATAAATCCATGTAACTGATATTCCATACTTTAGATACTCACGTTGAGCTAAACCAGAGATACCTGCTCATGTTCACCTCCTCCTTGATTATTGTGTAAGCCTCAAGTGTAAAAAAAAGCAATTTATTTTCAATAGTTAACCGACACAACTCTTTTCCCACACCTTTCTGATGGGGTATAGGTTTAATAGCTGAAAAACATATTTGTATAAATTAATGTAATTACTAAAGACAAACGATTAGCAGTATAAGCTAAATAGACAGGGCCGGTGCATGTGACAATTAAATATTATATATTTATCTCAAATTACAGTTAATAATCCTGCGACGGGTTCCCTACGACCGAACAGCGGCTTCACTCTCCCCGGCAAATCTGCCCGATGGCGCTGCGCTTATCGGGCCTACATGTGCGATTTCCCGTAGGCCGGATAAGGCGAACCTCATGCCCGATGGCGCTGCGCTTATCGGGCCTACATGTGCAGTTTCCCGTAGGCCGGATAAGGCGAACCTCATGCCCGATGGCGCTACGCTTATCGGGCCTACATGTGCAGTTCTCCGTAGGCCGGATAAGGCGAAGCCGCCATCCGGCAACGTGGTTATACGGCGCTTAAAACAGCCCCAGCGGTTTATCGGAATAGCTCACCAGCAGACACTTAGTTTGCTGATAATGCTCCAGCATCATTTTGTGGGTTTCGCGGCCAATCCCCGACTGCTTATAGCCGCCGAACGCAGCATGCGCCGGGTAAGCATGATAGCAGTTGGTCCATACGCGTCCCGCCTGAATACCGCGCCCCATTTTGTACGCCAGGTTGCCGTTACGACTCCAGACTCCGGCGCCAAGCCCGTACTGGGTGTCGTTAGCCAGTTCCAGCGCTTCCTCCATCGTCCTGAAGGTCGTCACCGCCAGCACCGGGCCAAAAATCTCCTCCTGGAAGACGCGCATATTGTTCTTACCAAACAGGATGGTCGGTTCGAGGTAATAGCCCTCTTTCAGCTCTCCTTCCAGCTGCTTGCGCCGCCCGCCGGTTAACACATCCGCGCCTTCTTTCTTACCGATATCAATGTAGTTGAGGATGGTTTCCAGTTGGCCCTGGGAGACCTGCGCGCCCATCTGCGTAACGCTGTCGAGCGGGTTACCGCTGCGAATGCTTTCGACGCGACGAATGGCCCGCTCCATAAAGCGCTCATAAATGGACTCCTGTACCAGCGCGCGGCTCGGGCAGGTACAAACTTCGCCCTGGTTAAAGGCAAACAACGCAAAGCCCTCCAGCGCCTTGTCGAAAAACGCATCCTCTTCATCCATCACATCGGCGAAGAAAATATTGGGGGACTTACCGCCCAGCTCCAGCGTTACCGGGATAATGTTTTGTGTCGCGTACTGCATGATCTGTTGCCCGACTTCCGTCGAACCGGTAAACGCCACCTTCGCGATCCGCTTCGACGTCGCCAGATATTCGCCGATCTCTCCGCCCGCGCCGTTCACGACGTTGACCACGCCCGGCGGGAGCAGGTCGCCAACGATTTCCATCAGCAACAGAACCGAAAGCGGCGTCAGACGCGCAGGTTTGAGCACCACGCAGTTCCCCGCCGCCAGCGCCGGGGCCATTTTCCAGCTCGCCATCAGCAGCGGGAAGTTCCACGGGATGATCTGCCCCACCACGCCCAGAGGTTCATGGAAGTGATAGGCCACCGTTTCGCTGTCAACTTCGCTGATACCGCCCTCTTGTGCGCGGATACAGGACGCAAAATAGCGGAAATGGTCGATCGCCAGCGGCACGTCGGCGGCGCTGGTTTCACGGATGGGTTTGCCGTTATCCCAGGTTTCCGCCGTTGCCAGCAGTTCCAGGTTTTGCTCCATGCGATCGGCAATCTTAAACAGAATCGCGGCGCGATCCTGCACGGACGTATGCGCCCACTGTTCTTTCACGTTATGCGCGGCATCCAGCGCCAGATCGATATCTTTTTTGCCGGAAGAGGCGACTTCACACAGCAGTTGCCCGGTCACCGGCGTCAGATTCTGGTAATACTCGCCGTCTACCGGTGCGACCCAGTCTCCGCCGATAAAGTTGTCGTAGCGGGCTTTTAATTTCAGAGGAAAACCATACTCGCCGGGCTGAATACGCGTTGAAGGGGGATTATTGGTCATGACCGTCTCCTTACTGTAGGGGTACTACAAAGGTTAGACGGGACTGGCGAAATCTTCGCCAGCCTTTTACTGCTTTACGACTGCGGTCACGATATAGACAAGCGGATGTTTAAGCCGTTTCACCTTACCGCACAGTGTAGGCCCGATAAGCGCAGCGCCATCGGGCATGACGCCGGAATGACACGATGCGTATATCCGGCAATCACTCAATTACATCGCCGCGTGGTAAATCGCCATGATCTCGTCGTGGGTCGCCTGAATAGGGTTGGTCAGGCCACAGGCGTCTTTCAGCGCATTGGTCGCCAGCACCGAAATATCTTCTTCTTTCACATTCAGGTCGCGCAGACCCGCCGGAATGTTGACCTGCTGCGCCAGCTGACGGATAGCGTCAATGCACGCTTTCGCGCCGTCGGCTTCACTCATCCCGGTTACATTAACGCCCATCGCAGCCGCACAGTCACGCAGACGGCCTGCCGCGACCTGGCTGTTAAATACCTGAACGTGCGGCAACAGCACCGCATTACATACGCCGTGCGGCAGATTGTAGAAGCCGCCGAGCTGGTGCGCCATCGCGTGGACATAGCCCAGAGAAGCATTGTTAAACGCCATACCAGCCAGGAATTGCGCATAGGCCATCGCTTCGCGCGCCTGCGCGTTGCTGCCCTCTTCCACGGCAATCGCCAGGTTTTCCGCAATCATAGAGATGGCTTTCAGCGCGCATGCATCAGTAATCGGCGTTGCGGCAATAGAAACATAGGCTTCAATGGCGTGGGTTAACGCATCCATGCCGGTCGCGGCGGTCAGCGATTTTGGCATCCCCATCATCAACGAAGAGTCATTCACGGAGAGCAGCGGCGTAACGTGTTTATCCACAATCGCCATCTTAATATGGCGCGCTTCATCGGTAATGATGCAGAAGCGGGTCATTTCTGATGCCGTTCCCGCCGTCGTGTTGATGGCAATCATCGGTAGTTGAGGTTTCGCGGAGCGATCCACGCCTTCATAGTCGCGGATGTCGCCGCCGTTCGCCGCCACCAGCGCGATGCCTTTCGCGCAGTCGTGCGGGGAGCCGCCGCCCAGCGAAATTACGCTATCGCACCCGTGTTCTTTCAGGAGTTTCAGCCCGACAGCCACGTTTTCGGTGGTCGGGTTCGGCTGCGTGCCATCATAAATAACGCTGAAAATATCGCGTTCCTGCAACGCTTTCTGAATATCTCCAGCCATGCCTAATGTTGTTAACATGCTATCCGTGACAATTAATGTACGGCGAAAACCATATTCCGCCATAGTATTCATTGCTTCTTTTAATGCACCAGCGCCGATTACATTCACGGAAGGAATAAAAAATGTTGAAGCAGCCATTGTACCATCCTTAATTACTGAAATAAGGCTGGCAGCATACGGATGAACCTGTCGTGAAAATATGATCGCTGTTGTTATTTTCCCATTATAAAATATAAAAAAGCACATTAGGTTCATCGCCTGCTGTGCTTTATATAATTCAAGAAAACAATTGTATTAATTCATTTTCTATTTTAATAATTCGTATCATTCTTTTGCCGGAAATAATAACGCATCGCGTAATAAATGATCGTTTCCGCGACGGCGCGTGAATCCTGTCCGGTCAAAATACTCCAGAATCTGAATGGCGAGTTTTCGTCCAACATTCAGCCGATCGCGAAAATCAGCGGCGCAGGTCGAGCCTCTCTCCTGATCCAGTTCGCGGATCAGGTTCGCAAAAGCGACAATCCGATCGTTACGGTAATAACGATCTTTCACGATCGCGGTAATCATGCCCTGCTGTGCCGCCTGTCGCAGCACCTGCCGCATAACCTGCTCGTCCACGCCCTTTTCTTTCGCCAGATCGCGCACCCACCAGGGGTCGTCGCCAAACAGCGGCTCAATGTTTTGCCAGACGGCCTGCTGCTCGTCGCTGAAACCGGCTTTGTGATCCGGTAAATGCAACCAGCCGTGGTGGCTGTGAATCACGCCGCTTTCATGCATACGGTCGATGAGCAGCAGCACCAGCGCTTCGTCTTCCATCGGGAGCGCCATGCGCCGCAAACGCTCGCGCCCCGGGCCGGGTTCATCGCGATGGTGTTCGTGGTACATCGCGAGCGTATCCAGAATCTTACGCTGCCAGCGCGCGGCAACAGGGGCGTTCAACAGGCTGTAACCCGCCTGAATAAAACCATGCTGTTCAATAAGCTGGCGCATACCGTCGCCGTTGAGCTGCCGCGCCCACACGAAATCAGGAATATTCACCGCGCCGCGTTCGAGATGCGTCGCCAGCGCGGCGCTGTCATCCCTGGCGTTTTCCAGCGCCGACAGCCATTGCAGATATTCCGGTTTACGTTTACCGCGACGCGGCGAGTTGAGCGTCACCACACGTGCGCCAGCAAGCGTGGTTCGGGCAGAAATATCGCGTAGTACCAGCCGGTCGTTATCGGCAAGCCATAGCGGCGTATCGAACACCAGCTCCGCCAGCGTACCCTCCAGCAGGGAAATACGTCCGGTGACATGGCTGGCGGCGTGGTGAATATGCAGCGGTTGCCATTGCACGAGCGGCGCAGCATGTTCTAACGAAACGATGACGCGTGAAAAGGCATCCGGCGGTACGTCAGAGAGAAGCCAGTCGCCACGATTAAGCTGCTCTTTTTCCGCATCGCCCGCGATATTCAGCGCAATACGCTGTCCGGCATGAGCGTGTTCAGTCGCCTGATTCTGCGCATGCAGGCTGCGCACGCGCATGGGCTTATTCACACCGGTAAGCCACAGCGTATCGCCAACGTTCACTTCACCGCTGAGCGCCGTACCGGTCACCACCAGCCCTGCGCCTTTCACCGTAAACGCGCGATCGATCGCCAGGCGAAAGCTCTGATGGCCGGGATGCGCGCGGCCCGTCAACTGCCGTAAATGCTCGCGCAATGCCTCAATACCACGCCCTTCATTCGCGGCGGTGACAAACAGCGTCGCGTCGGCAAACCCGTAATGGCCCAGCGTCGCCAGAATCTCTTCCCGCACCTCTTCGATTCGCGCTTCGTCCACGCGGTCGGCTTTGGTCAGCGCAACCGTAAGCTGTGGATTGCCCGTCAGTTGTAAAATTTGCAGATGCTCGCGGGTCTGCGCCATCACGCCGTCATCGCAGGCGACAACCAGCAGCGCATGATCGATACCGCCCACGCCCGCCAGCATGTTGGAGAGAAACTTTTCATGACCGGGAACGTCGATAAATCCCAGTACGCGGCCATCCGGCTGCGGCCAGTAGGCATACCCCAGATCGATAGTCATACCGCGTTTTTTTTCTTCCGGCAGGCGATCGGCATTCACGCCGGTAATCGCCTGTAATAGCGTTGTTTTTCCGTGGTCAACGTGTCCGGCGGTTGCAATAATCATTTCAACATCATCTCCATAAACCGGGTCTCGTCTTCAAGGCAGCGGATATCCAGCCACAGGCGACCATCGTAAATTCGGCCAATGATCGGGACGGGCAGCGCGCGCCAGCGAGCCGCCAGCGCCTCAAGACGGCTTCCGCGCCCGTCATGCGGCGTAAAGGTCAGTGCCGCGCTGGGCAGCCGATCAACCGGCAGCGAACCGCTGCCGATCTGCGACAGGCAAGGCATCACGTTTACCGCGAACTCCGCGCTAAAGCGTGCGGCAAGCGCCGTCTGTAGCCGCTGCGCCTGCGCCTGAATCGCCGCTTCACTGCGGGTTAACAGCCGCAGCGTCGGCAGTTTCTCCGCCAGCGCTTCCGGGTGCAGATAAAGTTGCAGTGTTGCCTCCAGCGCCGCCAGCGTCATTTTGTCGGCACGCAGGGCCCGCTTCAGCGGGTGGCTTTGCAGTTGCGCAATCATCTCTTTCTTGCCGACAATGATCCCGGCCTGCGGCCCGCCCAGCAGCTTGTCGCCAGAGAAGCTGACCAGGCTGACGCCTGCGGCAATCAGCTGCTGCGGCATCGGTTCTTTCGGCAAGCCGTACTGACTGAGATCCACCAGCGAACCGCTGCCCAGATCCGCCACCACCGGGATATCCAGCTCCAGCCCAATAGCGGCCAGCTCTGCCTCATCCACCGCTTTGGTGAAGCCTTCAATACTGTAATTACTGGTATGCACTTTCATCAACAGGCCGGTGTTTTCATTCACCGCCTGACGATAATCTTTCGCGTGAGTCCGGTTGGTGGTGCCCACCTCATGCAGCGTACAACCCGCCTGACGCATCACATCAGGAATACGAAACGCGCCGCCAATCTCCACCAGTTCGCCACGCGATACCACCACCTCTTTACCGTTCGCCGTCGCCGCCAGCATCAGCAACACGGCCGCCGCGTTGTTGTTCACAATACAGGCGTCTTCCGCCCCGGTAATGCGACACAACAGATCCGCCAGCGCCCGATCGCGGTGCCCGCGCCCGGCGCCATCCAGATCATATTCCAGTGTGACCGGAGCGCGCATTGCCTGCGCCACTGCGTCAATCGCCTCTTCCGCCTGCTGCGCTCGCCCCAGATTGGTGTGCAGCACCGTTCCCGTCAGGTTAATCACCGGACGCAGCGCGCTTTGCGCCTCTTTCGCCAGCCGGATATTCACCTCTTGCGCCCAGTTCTCGCACCACGCGGGCAGCGCCTGCGTATCGCGAATCGCTTCCCTTGCTTCATCCAACATCTGGCGAAGCAGATCCACCACCCTGGTGTGCCCGTGGGTGTCACGTAAAGAGAGAAAAGTGCTGTCACGCAGTAAGCGATCGATAGCAGGAAGCTGGCTGTAGAGTGAACGCGTTTCGGTTGTCATGAAAAAGGCCTGGCTGTTGGTGGCCCCCTCCGGTGCGGAGAGGGATATCGACATGAGGGGGATTGTACCGTGAGTTTGCTCAGGCGGACATAATGCGCATCAAGCCTTTGGCGGTTCCGTGCGGGCAAAGCTTTCGCGTTGAAAGAGCGTTTCCACCAGTTTGACTAAGTGCGGTCTGTCCACACACCAGCCCGGCGCCACGCGGCGGAAATTGAGGTAGCCCACGGCGCAGGCAATGGCGATGGTTGCCAGATTCACGGTATCGGTCTTAATCGTCCCGTCCACCAGATAACCTTCCAGCGCGTCCAGACTACGGTTGATTTTCTCGCGCTGGCGCAACAGTTCCGTTTCAGACTGCTGCGCCGCCGGGCGCGCCTGTTCACGCACGGAAACCAGACCGGCATCCATAATGCCGTCCGCCAGCGCTTCAATCTGCCTTACTTTCAGTGAGGCCAGCGGTTCACGCGGAATCATCACCGGAGCAATATCCAGTAACTCAATATATTCGGCGATTATCGGGGAATCGAACCAGCACTCTCCCTTATCCGTCACCAGCGCGGGGACTTTGCCAAGCGGGTTGTACTGCGCCACGCCGTTTTCCGCGTTGTAGGGAAGTTCATTCACAAATTCGAAAGTGATGCCCTTTTCCAGCAATAAAACCGAAATCTTTCGCACAAAAGGGCTGGTATAGCTGCCGATGAGTTTCATGCCGTGTCCTTTTTGCCAACAAAAAATAAAGTGGTATCAATAAATCCTGCCTTAGTTTTGCCGGATGGCGGCGCAAGCGCCTTATCCGGTCTACACATTGCAGACATTGTTCCTGTCGGTCTGATAAGCATAGCGCCATCAGGCGTTTTTACTAAAAAGCAGGTGACGACCCGCTTAATGATCCAAATAAAGATAGTGCATCCAGCTGGTCATGCGCAGTAGCACCTTACGCATCACGGAGACATGGGCGAAGTGATCGGAGTAAACCGCAACCTGGGCGTAAATGCCGTCAGGCAGGGCATCCACATCGCTATTCGGCTCCAGCTCAATCAACGCAAGCACGCCGTCCATCCCCGGCGTTACGCTTAAGGACTGTAATGTTCCCTGCGCCTGGTAAGAACCGCCGGGCACGACCGGTAAAATACTCAACAACTTGCCCTGGAATACCTGGCCGGGCAGCGCATTGAACACCACTTCGGCCTCATCTCCCGCCTCAAGACGTAATAATGAGTTCTGCCGGAACTGGGCGACAATTTGCCGTTTTTGTTCGGGAATAAAAACCATTACCGGGCGCAGCGGCAGCGCGGCGGCATAGCTACCGGGCCGGATAAGCACCTGGGTCACATAGCCATTGCTCGGCGCGCGAATAACCGTCTGTTCAAGATTGTATTTCGCCTCGGCCAGTTGCGCCCGCAGGCTGACGATTTGCGACTGCTCGCCATCGACCATGCTGTCCAGTTGGCTCTGGATCTGCGTTTGCTCAGCAACAGAACCTTTTACCATCGCATCCTGCGCTAAATAGTTTTGCCGCGCGTTATCGATATCGCTTTCAGAAAACGGATTCACCCTCGCCTGACTGCCTTTCAGATAGCGCTGATAATCCTTATAGAGGCGGTCGCGTTCTGCGGACACCCGCGTGGTATTGGCCTGAGCCTCCGCTAATTGCGCCTTCAGGGTATGTATATTATGCGTGGCCGTGACCAGGTCAGCCTGTAACCTGTCGACCCGCGCCTGATACCGCACAGGATCGATTTTGAATAAAACATCGCCTTTTTTAATCAGCTGATTATTTTTATCCGTTACCTCACTCACAATACCTGTTACCTGCGGCGTAATGGGAATAGAAATAACCGCTTTCTGCGCCGTAAAAGTATAGGGGTGGTTATAGTTCATTAATAATATAAGTCCGCTAACTAAAAATACCCCGCCTAATGCCGCCGTGGAAAGTGTCCATTGATTCACCGGAATCCTGAATATTTTAAATACCGCCCAGGCTAATGCTACGTAGGTCAAAACAATCAACAGATCCATGATTAGCTCTCCGACGGGGGAATATCAGGGGACTGTACCTCAGCCAGCTTTCGCTCCAGCGCTTCCACACGTTTCGACAAGGCGATAAGTTCCGGGTCAGGCTCCGGTTCTGGCCCCGGCTCAGGTTCCTTTTCCTGCGGTGAAACATGCGCTTGCATGCCCCAGCCCCGTTCGGGCTGATAAAGCGTGGCCCAAATCCACAGAAACGGCCAAATAACATGCAGCGTAAACAGACTGACCCAACCAGCAGTATGAATAGCATCAGCATGGGGGTGGTTTCGTTTTTTAGCGATCAGATAAGGGATGTCATGAATCATGATGATTCCATAAAAAATCACCAGAAAAACAAAGATCAATACTCCTAACGCGAAATAATTTAGAAACATACCTGCTCCGGCTTCACGCTAATAAGAGTGTTAAATGACAGGCGGCGTATTACGATTCCACCGATATTTTGAACATAATTCGAGTCCGCCATTTTCGCCATCAAACCAAAAGATAATTTTGCACGGCGAGAGGTTGCTCAATTACACATCAGAATGAAGCATGAGGCGGAATCTGCTTAAGATCACACCACACAGGTTTCGGATGAAAATATCTTGTGATTTAGATCACAAAAATTCAACAAACCCTCAAATCAAAAATGTGAAACAGTTCACATTTAAACGCTATTTCCATCGGTGATTCCAGGTTTGTTGTTTTTTTACACAGCTGTTTTGTGATCAATATCACATCAATAACCACCATCTACCCTATATTCATGTGACCTAAATCACACAACAAGCCAGCAACTGGACAGTTGAACGATTCAGTGCCAGATTTCGCACTATCTACAGGGTCCGGCTACCTCTGCCGCTACATTAACAAACCTCGGGCTTCGAGCCTGCGCGACAGCAAACATAAGAAGGGGTGTTTTTATGTCATCCGATATTAAGATCAAGGTGCAAAGCTTTGGTCGTTTCCTCAGCAATATGGTGATGCCAAATATCGGCGCGTTTATCGCGTGGGGTATTATCACCGCATTATTTATTCCAACAGGGTGGTTGCCTAACGAAACGCTGGCAAAGCTCGTTGGTCCGATGATCACCTACCTCCTGCCGCTGCTGATCGGTTATACCGGTGGTAAGCTGGTAGGCGGCGAGCGCGGCGGCGTGGTCGGTGCTATCACCACGATGGGCGTTATCGTCGGTGCGGACATGCCGATGTTCCTCGGCTCAATGATCGCAGGCCCGCTGGGCGGCTACTGCATCAAGAAATTCGATAGCTGGGTAGACGGTAAGATCAAATCCGGTTTCGAAATGCTGGTGAATAACTTCTCCGCTGGCATCATCGGGATGATCCTCGCGATTCTGGCGTTCCTCGGCATTGGCCCGGCGGTTGAAGTCCTGTCCAAACTGCTGGCAGCCGGCGTTAACTTCATGGTTGTCCATGACATGCTGCCGCTGGCGTCTATCTTCGTTGAACCGGCGAAAATCCTGTTCCTTAACAACGCGATCAACCACGGTATCTTCTCGCCGCTGGGTATTCAGCAGTCCCATGAGCTGGGTAAATCCATCTTCTTCCTGATCGAAGCTAACCCAGGCCCGGGTATGGGCATCCTGATGGCGTACATGTTCTTCGGTCGCGGCAGCGCAAAACAGTCTGCTGGCGGTGCGGCAATCATCCACTTCCTGGGCGGTATCCACGAAATTTACTTCCCGTACGTGCTGATGAACCCGCGTCTGATCCTGGCCGTTATCCTCGGCGGTATGACTGGCGTGTTTACGCTGACCATCCTGAACGGCGGTCTGGTTTCTCCGGCGTCTCCGGGTTCTATCCTGGCGGTACTGGCGATGACGCCAAAAGGCGCCTACTTCGCTAACATCACGGCGATTATCGCTGCTATGGCGGTCTCCTTCATCATTGCCTCCATTCTGCTGAAAACCAGCAAAGTGAAAGAAGATGATGATATCGACGCGGCAACCCGTCGCGTGCAGGACATGAAAGCGGAATCTAAAGGCGCATCCGCGCTGTCCGCTGGCGATGTGACCAACGACCTGAGCCATGTACGTAAAATCATCGTTGCCTGTGATGCCGGTATGGGTTCCAGCGCAATGGGTGCGGGCGTACTGCGCAAAAAAGTTCAGGATGCGGGTCTGAGCCAGATTTCCGTCACCAACAGCGCGATCAACAACCTGCCGCCGGATGTCGACCTGGTCATCACTCACCGTGACCTGACCGAGCGCGCCATGCGCCAGGTTCCGCAAGCGCAGCACATTTCGCTGACCAACTTCCTGGATAGCGGACTGTACACCAGCCTGACCGAACGTCTGGTTGCCGCGCAGCGCCACAACACCAACGAAGAGAAAGTACGCGATCATCTGAAAGACAGCTTTGATGAAGGGGATAACAACCTGTTCAAGCTGGGCGCAGAAAACATCTTCCTGGGTCGTAAAGCCGCCACTAAAGAAGAAGCCATTCGCTTTGCGGGCGAGCAACTGGTGAAAGGCGGTTATGTTGAGCCAGAATACATCGACGCCATGCTGGAACGTGAAAAACTGACCCCGACTTATCTGGGTGAGTCTATCGCCGTACCGCACGGCACCGTGGAAGCCAAAGACCGTGTGCTGAAAACCGGTGTGGTGTTCTGCCAGTACCCGGAAGGCGTTCGCTTCGGTGAAGAAGAAGACGATATCGCCCGCCTGGTCATTGGTATCGCGGCGCGTAACAACGAGCACATCCAGGTCATCACCAGCCTGACTAACGCGCTGGATGATGAGTCCGTGATCGAGCGTCTGGCGCATACCACCAGCGTGGATGAAGTGCTGGAACTGCTGGCCGGTCGTAAGTAAGTCCGTTGCCCGGTGGCGCTCGCGCTTACCGGGCCTACGATGTGCAGTTCCCGTAGGCCGGATAAGGCGTTTACGCCGCCATCCGGCATCATGTCCGGTGGCGCTGCTACCAGGCCTGCGGTGTACGGTTTCCTCTCCCGCAAGGGAGAGGGTTTGGGTGAGGGGGGAAGCCATGCGGTCCCTCACCCCAGCCCTCTCGGGTAAAAACATTAATGAAGGTTAACACTATGAAAGCATTACATTTTGGCGCAGGTAATATCGGTCGTGGATTTATCGGCAAACTGCTGGCTGACGCGGGGATACAACTGACGTTCGCGGATGTAAACCAGGTCGTGCTCGACGCCCTGAATGCCCGTCATAGCTATCAGGTTCATGTGGTGGGTGAAAATGAGCAGGTTGATACGGTTTCCGGCGTTAATGCCGTGAGCAGCATCAGCGATGACGTGGTTGAGCTGATTGCGCATGTCGATTTGGTCACCACCGCCGTTGGGCCGGTGGTACTGGAACGCATTGCTCCGGCCATCGCCAAAGGCCTGGTTAAACGTAAAACGCAGGGGATTGAAGCGCCGCTTAACATCATTGCCTGCGAAAACATGGTGCGCGGCACCACGCAATTGAAAGGTCATGTGATGAACGCCCTGGCGGATGAAGACAAAGCCTGGGTTGAACAACATGTCGGTTTTGTCGATTCCGCCGTCGACCGTATCGTGCCGCCTTCCGCCTCCGCCACGAACGACCCGCTGGAAGTCACCGTGGAAACCTTCAGCGAGTGGATTGTCGATAAAACGCAGTTCAAAGGCGCGCTGCCAGATATTCCAGGTATGGAATTAACCGATAACCTGATGGCATTTGTCGAACGTAAACTCTTCACGCTGAACACCGGGCATGCTATAACCGCGTACCTCGGAAAATTAACCGGTCATCAGACCATCCGTGACGCGATTCTCGATGAGAAAATCCGCGCTGTGGTAAAAGGGGCGATGGAAGAGAGCGGCGCGGTGCTGATCAAACGCTACGGTTTTGATGCCGACAAACACGCGGCATACATTCAGAAAATCCTCGGTCGTTTTGAAAACCCGTATCTGAAAGATGACGTTGAGCGTGTTGGCCGCCAGCCGTTGCGTAAACTGAGTGCGGGCGACCGTCTGATCAAACCGCTGCTGGGCACGCTGGAATACGGCCTGCCGCACGTTAACCTGGTCAACGGTATCGCTGCCGCGATGCACTTTACCAGCGAAGACGATCCGCAGGCCCAGGAACTGGCTGCGCTGATCGCAGAGAAAGGGCCGCAGGAAGCGCTGGCGCAAATTTCCGGGCTGGATGTAAACAGCGAAGTGGTAGCGGAGGCGGTTAACGCATACAACGCGACCAAATGAGGCAAAATACGGCGCAGGTCATCCTGCGCCCGAATGACAGATTGTCAGATATGCAGGCAATAATGGAACAAACCCAGGCCTTTGAAAACCGCGTGCTTGAGCGTCTGAATGCTGGCAAAACCGTACGAAGTTTCCTCATCACCGCCGTAGAGTTACTCACCGAGGCGGTGAATATTCTGGTACTTCAGGTGTTTCGCAAAGACGATTATGCGGTGAAATACGCAGTGGAACCGTTGCTCGACGGCGATGGACCGCTGGGCGATCTCTCGGTACGTCTGAAACTGATCTACGGTCTGGGAGTACTCAGTCGCCCTGAATACGAAGATGCGGAACTGCTGATGGCGTTGCGTGAAGAACTGAATCATGACGGTAATGAATATGCGTTCACCGACGACGAAATTCTCGGGCCGTTTGGCGAACTGCACTGCGTGACGGCGTTACCGCCGCCGCCGCATTTTGAGACCTCTGACCCGGGTTTATACGCCATGCAAATTCAGCGCTACCAGCAAGCGGTACGCTCAACGATGGTGCTTTCCCTGACCGAGCTGATTTCTAAAATCAGCTTAAAAAAAGCCTTTCAAAAATAGACCGTCAACCACTTACTGTTTTTCTTCCGGCTGCGGCTGATAGAGCTGGCGATAATATTCCAGACGTTGCAGGTACATCTGCGCATTTGCCTTCGGCACCTCATCAGGAACCATATCGCGCGGCGGCGTTTTATTCAGATACTCCCGAAATGCCTGACTCGAAGCCATAAAATCTACAGCCTTATCAATAAGAAGCGGAACGTTGTCACCTATTTTAACCATGATGATATCTCCATGTATTCTCCGCGTCGGGGAATGCGCGGCCGCTAATTTTAGTTTAGGCTCAGACAGGGTTTTCTATTGGGGAAAACGTGCTTAATCGCAAACCGCCATACAGAAACCGTTAACATCACGTTTTGTTTATTAAATAAGTATTAAATCAATACGTTACATAATCTATTAGCATTATAATACTTGCTTTATTTGATTATTTTTATCCCATTAGTTGTGAATAATCCCGCTCTGCGCGCATACTATAGAAAATTCATCCTGGTTCCATCAGAAGCTATCCCATGAAAGAAGTCGAAAAAAACGAAATTAAACGTCTGAGCGATCGCCTGGACGCCATCCGCCACCAGCAGGCCTCGCTATCCCTTGTCGATGCCGCTGACAAATATGCCGAGCTGGAAAAAGAGAAAGCCACGCTGGAAGCCGAGATCGTGCGCCTGCGTGACGTTCACAGCCAGAAGCTGAGTAAAGAAGCGCAAAAGCTGATGAACCTGCCGTTTCGCCGCGCGATTACCAAAAAAGAACAGGCCGATATGGGCAAGCTGAAGAAAAGCGTGCGCGGTCTGGTTGTCGTCCACCCAATGACGGCGTTAGGCCGTGAAATGGGTCTGAAAGAGATGACCGGTTTCGCAAAAACCGAGTTTTAACCTTCTGCCGGGTACGCGCACGCTTGCCCGGCCCGCCCTTTCCCTCCCCTCCCCCAATTGGCCCAACCAATTATCCCTTAATCCGATCACTGGTTCACAGTTCATTAAAATTCACCTACACTAGCGTTGCCAATAAGCAACATTTAATTAACCATTCATTGTCATTACCCCTACATCCCAATATTGGCAGGGCCACTTTTACACATAATGTGACAAAGAGATGAGCAAAAGACTCATTGCATTATGCGTGTGACCCTCAGGAGACCTGCAATGAATCTCTGGCAACAAAACTACGATCCGGCCGGTAACATCTGGATTTCCAGCCTGATCGCATCGCTTCCGATCCTGTTCTTTTTCTTCGCGCTGATTAAGCTCAAGCTGAAAGGCTATATCGCCGCCTCCTGGACGGTCGCAATCGCGCTGGCTGTCGCGCTGCTGTTTTACAAAATGCCGGTGGATAACGCTCTGGCTGCGGTGGTGTATGGCTTCTTCTATGGTCTGTGGCCGATTGCCTGGATCATTATCGCCGCCGTCTTTGTCTATAAAATCTCTGTCAGAACCGGGCAATTCGATATCATCCGGTCATCAATATTGTCAATCACCCCTGACCAGCGTCTGCAAATGCTGATCGTCGGCTTTTCCTTCGGGGCATTCCTTGAAGGGGCAGCGGGCTTTGGCGCGCCAGTGGCGATTACTGCGGCTCTGCTAGTCGGCCTGGGCTTTAATCCGCTGTATGCGGCGGGTTTGTGCCTGATCGTCAACACCGCGCCGGTCGCGTTTGGCGCGATGGGGATTCCGATTCTGGTGGCCGGTCAGGTCACCGGGCTGGACAGCTTTGAGATCGGCCAGATGGTCGGCCGTCAGTTGCCGTTCCTGACCATTATCGTACTGTTCTGGATTATGGCGATTATGGACGGCTGGCGCGGCGTGAAAGAGACCTGGCCTGCGGTGATGGTGGCGGGTGGTTCATTTGCTATCGCCCAGTACCTCAGCTCTAACTTTATCGGCCCGGAACTGCCGGACATCATCTCGTCGCTGGTCTCGCTGGTCTGTCTGACGCTGTTCCTGAAACGCTGGCAGCCGGTACGTATTTTCCGCTTTGGCGATATGGGCGCTTCACAGGTCGATCAGACGCTGGACCGCACCCATTACACGGTTGGTCAAGTCGTTCGCGCATGGTCGCCGTTCCTGTTCCTGACAGCGACCGTTACCCTCTGGAGCGTTCCGCCGTTTAAAGCGATGTTTGCCCCAGGCGGCGCGCTGTACGACTGGGTGATTAATATTCCGGTTCCGCATCTCGATAAGCTGGTTGCCCGTATGCCGCCAGTGGTGCATGAGGCAACCGCCTACGCTGCGGTCTATAAGTTCGACTGGTTCTCCGCTACCGGTACGGCCATTCTGTTCGCTGCGCTGCTGTCCGTCGTCTGGCTGAAAATGAAACCGTCTGCCGCAATCCAGACATTTGGCAGCACGCTGAAAGAGTTAGCGCTGCCGATTTACTCCATCGGGATGGTGCTGGCATTCGCGTTTATCTCTAACTACTCCGGGCTCTCCTCTACGCTGGCGTTAGCGCTGGCGCATACGGGCAGCGCCTTTACCTTCTTCTCGCCGTTCCTTGGCTGGCTGGGCGTATTCCTGACGGGGTCTGATACCTCATCAAACGCGCTGTTTGCCGCCCTGCAGGCGACGGCCGCCCAGCAAATCGGCGTCTCTGACGTGCTGATGGTGGCGGCGAATACCACCGGCGGCGTAACCGGTAAGATGATCTCTCCGCAGTCTATCGCCATTGCCTGTGCGGCAGTGGGTCTGGTAGGGAAAGAGTCCGACCTGTTCCGCTTTACCGTTAAACACAGCCTGATTTTCACCTGCATGGTGGGTGTGATTACCACACTTCAGGCCTATGTCTTAACCTGGATGATTCCGTGATTGTGATGCCAAAACGCCTGTCAGACGAGGTCGCTTCTCGTGTGCGGGCGCTGATTGAAGAACAACAGCTGGAGGCGGGCATGAAGTTGCCCGCCGAGCGCCAGCTGGCCGTACAACTGGGCGTGTCGCGCAATTCTCTGCGCGAGGCGCTGGCGAAACTGGTCAGTGAAGGCGTGCTGATCAGCCGCCGGGGCGGCGGAACGTTCGTTCGCTGGCAGCATGAAACCTGGTCCGAACAGAATATCGTTCAGCCGTTGAAAACGCTGATGGCGGACGACCCGGACTACAGCTTCGACATTCTGGAAGCCCGCCACGCCATTGAAGCCAGCACCGCGTGGCACGCTGCAATGCGCGCCACACCCGCTGATAAAGAGAAAATTAAGCTCTGCTTTGACGCCACGCTCAGTGAAGACCCGGACCTCGCCTCTCAGGCGGATGTTCGCTTCCATCTCGCGATTGCGGAGGCCTCGCACAACGTCGTGCTGTTGCAGACCATGCGCGGCTTCTTTGATGTCCTGCAATCATCCGTGAAGCAGAGCCGCCAGCGTATGTATCTCGTTCCGCCGGTGTTTTCAAAACTGACGGAACAACATCAGGCGGTGATGGACGCCATTCTGGCCGGTGATGCCGACGGCGCACGTAAAGCCATGATGGCGCACCTCAGTTTCGTCCACACCACCATTAAACGATTTGATGAAGACCAGGCCCGCCAGGCGCGTATTACCCGCCTGCCCGGTGACCATAATGAGATTTCCAGGGAGAACAAAGCATGATCATTTCAGCAGCCAGCGATTATCGCGCCGCAGCCCAACGCATTCTGCCCCCTTTCTTGTTCCACTACATCGACGGCGGCGCCTATGCGGAATACACCCTGCGTCGTAACGTGGAAGACTTGTCAGAGGTGGCGCTCCGCCAGCGCGTGCTGAAGAATATGTCCGACCTGAGCCTGGAAACCACCCTGTTTAACGAAAAGCTGTCGATGCCGGTTGCACTGGCTCCGGTTGGCCTGTGCGGAATGTATGCGCGTCGCGGTGAAGTTCAGGCCGCCGCCGCCGCCGATGCGAAAGGGATTCCGTTTACCCTCTCCACCGTTTCTGTCTGCCCCATCGAGGAAGTCGCGCCGACGATTAAACGCCCGATGTGGTTCCAGCTGTACGTCCTGCGCGATCGCGGTTTTATGCGTAACGCGCTGGAGCGCGCCAAAGCGGCGGGCTGCTCCACGCTGGTCTTTACCGTCGATATGCCAACGCCTGGCGCGCGTTACCGTGACGCCCACTCCGGGATGAGCGGCCCGAATGCCGCCCTGCGCCGCTACTGGCAGGCTGCGACCCATCCGCAATGGGCCTGGGATGTCGGCCTGAACGGTCGTCCGCACGATCTGGGCAATATCTCCGCCTACCTTGGCAAACCGACCGGGCTGGAAGATTACATCGGCTGGCTGGCGAACAACTTCGATCCGTCGATTTCCTGGAAAGACCTGGAGTGGATCCGTGAATTCTGGGACGGCCCAATGGTGATCAAAGGGATCCTCGATCCCGAAGACGCCCGCGACGCGGTACGCTTTGGCGCTGACGGCATCGTGGTCTCTAACCACGGCGGCCGCCAGCTCGACGGCGTACTCTCCTCCGCCCGCGCCCTGCCCGCCATTGCCGACGCGGTGAAAGGCGATATCGCCATTCTGGCGGACAGCGGAATTCGTAATGGTCTGGACGTGGTACGCATGATTGCGCTTGGAGCCGATAGCGTACTGCTTGGCCGTGCGTATCTGTACGCGCTGGCGACGGCGGGTCAGGCTGGCGTGGCGAACCTGCTGGATCTGATCGAAAAAGAGATGAAGGTCGCCATGACGCTGACCGGCGCAAAATCAATCAGCGAGATCAGCCGTGATTCGCTGGTGCAGGAACTCGGTAAGTCTGTTCCGGCTGCGCTGGCGCCACTATCGCAGGGTGATGCGGCGTAGGCTGGATAAGGCGTCAGCCGCCATCCGACAATGTAATGTGCATCAGGGAGCCTGATGGCGCTACGCTTATCAGGCCTACTACAGGGTGAGGGTGAACGTATTTTCTGCTATTCTGCCCCCCGCACTTAAGGGGGCAGTTAAGCATGTTGAATATCGTATTATTCGAACCAGAAATCCCACCAAACACCGGCAATATTATTCGTCTTTGCGCCAATACCGGTTTTCGTCTGCATATTATCGAGCCGATGGGCTTCACATGGGATGATAAACGTCTGCGCCGTGCGGGGCTGGACTATCATGAGTTTGCCGCCGTACAGCGCCATCACGATTACGCCGCCTTTGTCGCCGCCGAAAACCCACAGCGTCTGTTTGCTCTGACCACCAAAGGCACCCCTGCCCATAGCGCGGTGAGCTATCAGGATGGGGACTACCTGATGTTTGGCCCGGAAACGCGCGGTTTACCGGCGACCATTCTCGACGCGCTGCCCGCAGAACAAAAAATTCGTATTCCAATGATGCCGGACAGCCGCAGCATGAACCTGTCGAACGCGGTGTCGGTCGTGGTGTATGAGGCATGGCGCCAGTTGGGGTATCCTGGCGCGGTATTGCGTCGTTGATTTTTGTCGGATGGCGGCTGACGCCTTATCCGACCTACGGATCTGGTAGGCCCGGTAAGCACAGCGCTACCGGGCATAAAGTCAGATGCCGTCGCCGTATTCGAACGTATGGTGAATCCCGTTAAAATGCTGATCCATATCCATTGACGGCTTATCGCTGTCGGGCTTGCCGACAATCCGCGCCGGAACGCCCGCTGCGGTGGTGTGTGGCGGTACAGGCTGCAAGACCACGGAGCCCGCGCCAATCTTCGCGCCGCGCCCCACTTCGATATTGCCAAGGATCTTCGCCCCGGCGCCAATCATCACGCCTTCACGAATTTTGGGATGACGATCGCCGCTGGTTTTCCCGGTCCCGCCAAGCGTGACCGATTGCAGGATCGAGACATCATTTTCGATTACCGCCGTTTCACCGACCACAATCCCCGTCGCGTGATCGAGCATAATGCCGCGTCCAATTTTCGCCGCCGGGTGAATATCGACCTGGAAGGTGACAGAAACCTGATTTTGCAGGAATATCGCCAGCGCGCGGCGGCCTTCATTCCATAACCAGTGGCCGATACGGTAGGCCTGGAGAGCATGGAAGCCTTTCAGATACAGAAGCGGCGTCGAGTATTTGTCTACCGCCGGGTCGCGGGTGCGTACCGCCTGAATATCACAGGCAGCAGAGGCGATCATTTCCGGGTCGGCGGCGTAGGCCTCTTCCACCACTTCACGGATGGCGATGGCAGGCATAATCGGAGATGCGAGTTTGTTCGCCAGCATATAGCTCAGCGCACTGCCCAGGTTTTCATGCTTGAGTAGCGTCGCGTGGTAGAAACTGGCCAGCATCGGCTCACAGTCCGCCAGAGCCCGGGCTTCGGCTTTAATATTGTTCCAGACGATATCCAGTTCTTCACATGACATTGCTGACTCCAGGTATCAGGCTAACGACCGGCCCGTTCTTCGCGGGCCGGGTCATTTAATAAAACAGATCCTTACGGCTAGTGGCGACTACGCTCGTCCTTGCGTGCACGACCTAATAACGTCAATGCTGCCTCGCGCGCGTTTTTTCCGCAATACAATACTTGATAAATTTCCTCGGTTATTGGCATTTCGACACCAAAACGGTGCGCCAACTCACGAACTTCTTTTGTATTACGGTAGCCTTCAACCACCTGACCAATTTTGTCCTGCGCGCCCTGAACATCCATGCCCTGACCGAGCATCATGCCAAAACGGCGGTTACGCGACTGGTTGTCAGTACAGGTCAGAACCAGGTCGCCCAGACCAGCCATTCCCATAAAGGTGGTCGGATCGGCCCCCAGCGCCGCGCCAAGACGCGACATCTCCGTCAGCCCACGCGTGATCAGCGCGGTACGTGCGTTTGCGCCAAAACCGATGCCGTCAGACATGCCTGCGCCAATCGCAATCACATTTTTCACCGCACCGCCCAGCTGCACGCCGATGAAATCGGGGTTGCTGTAGACGCGAAAACTCTTACCGCAGTGCAAAAGTTCCTGCAAATCATCCGCGAAGGTTTCGTCCGTCGACGCCAGAGAAATTGCCGTCGGCAAACCCGCCGCCAGTTCTTTAGCGAACGTCGGGCCGGATATCACCGCCAGCGGGATGTCATCGCCCAACGCTTCACGGGCGACATCCTGCAACAGGCGCCCCGTTTCCGCTTCCAGACCTTTGGTCGCCCAGACCAGGCGCGCATCAGGACGCATCAGCGGTTTAATCTGTCGCAGCACCTCGCCAAAGACATGGCTTGGTACCACCACCAGAATGTTACGGCTGGCCGCCAGCGCGGTGGCTAAGTCGCTTTCAAGGCGTAGCGTATCGGGAAAAGGCACATCAGGGAGGAACGCGACGTTGCAGCGGTCTCGCTCAAGGGTCGCGACATGTTTAGGATCGTGGCCCCACAGGACAACCTGGTGGCCGTTTCTCGCCAGGGTGATGGCAAGAGCGGTGCCGTACGAGCCAGCACCGATCACAGTCATTGAAGCATTACTTTGGTTCATCAGGCATCCTGATGTTCTTCAGTACCTTCGCCAGCCTGCTGCTGTAAATAGTTCATGAACAGCGCATCGAAGTTAACCGGCGCAAGATTCAGTTGCGGGAACGTGCCGCGTGAAACCAGGCTGGTGATGCATTCGCGGGCATACGGGAACAGAATGTTCGGGCAGTATGCACCCAGGCAATGCGCCATCTGAGTTCCTTCAATACCACTGATGGAGAAAATGCCGCCCTGCTGAACTTCGCACAGGAAAGCGGTCTCTTCGCCCAGGGAAGCCGTTACGGTAACACGCAGTACCACTTCGTATACGTCATCTGCCAGTTGAGTAGACGCCGTATCAAGATCAAGTTTAACCTCTGGCTGCCAATCTTTCTGGAAAACATGCGGCGCATTTGGCGCTTCGAAAGACACATCCTTGGTGTAGATACGTTGGATCTGGAAAGCCATTTCGGTGTTATTTTGTTCTGACATGTGTAGAAAACCCTTTAGTGTTGTCCTTAAAATACTTGCGGCATGTTTTAACGCAGCAGGGGATCCAGTCCACCACGCGCATCCAACGCATACAAGTCGTCACAGCCGCCAATGTGCTGTGCATCAATAAAAATCTGCGGAACCGTCGTGCGGCCACTACGCTTGATCATCTCTTCACGTTTTACGGCATCGCCGTCAATCGGAAGTTCCTGGAAACTCACACCCTTACTGCTCAACAGCGCTTTTGCACGATGGCAAAACGGGCAGGTTGCTTTGGTGTAGATCTCGATGTTGGCCATGACTTATCTCCCGTGTTGAGTAACGCGTTATTTCCCGCGCACTAATGGCAGGTTCTCACCGCTCCAGCCCGCAACGCCTTCTTTCAGCACAAAAACTTTCTCAAAGCCCGCTTTGATCAGTGCGTTTGCGGATTCCTGACACTGCATACCGGAACCATCAACCACGATCAGAGGCTTATCTTTGTGCTTTTCAAGCTCGCCAACGTTGTTGGCCTTGATTTCGCTCGGCAGCAGGTTAGTCGCGCCCGCGATATGGCCTTTGCGGAAGTCGTCACGCTGACGTAAATCCACCACAACGGCGTCTTCTTTGTTGATAAGACGCGTCGCTTCGCCGCGAGTAATAACCTTAACTTTAGACATCAGGCCTTTGAAAGTGGTGAACAACACCGCCACCAGTAACGCAATCCAGGCGATACTCAGTATGGGATGGCGGCCAACAAATTGCATAATTTCTTGCATGGGGGGTAACAACTCCCGACTCAGTGATTAAAAAACCAGGAAAGGAGTATACCTGCGCGTTGGCGCAAATACAGCCAGAGCGTGCAATGGATTGCATTTTTGCGGGGCGCTACGGAAAAAAAACGTCGATCCGCGCCGTCCCCGGCTCGCTCTCTGCCCCATTCTTTGATCTTCTGAGGCTATTTTATCGATTCAGCTGTAGTAAAATTACGCAATTATTTTGTCTATTGAGTGTGAGGTTGTCGCAATGTCGGTTTCTAAAAAACCTATGGTACTGGTGATTCTGGATGGCTATGGCTACCGTGAAGACAGCCAGGATAACGCCATTTTGAATGCCAAAACCCCGGTAATGGATGCTCTGTGGGCAAAACGTCCGCATACCCTGATCGACGCTTCCGGTCTGGAAGTGGGTCTGCCGGACCGTCAGATGGGCAACTCCGAAGTGGGTCACGTTAACCTGGGCGCGGGCCGTATCGTGTATCAGGATCTGACGCGCCTGGATGTTGAAATTAAAGAACGTACCTTCTTCGCTAACCCGGTACTGACGGCGGCGGTCGATCAGGCGAAAAATACCGGTAAAGCCGTGCACATTATGGGCCTGCTGTCTGCGGGCGGCGTGCACAGCCACGAAGATCACATCATGGCGATGGTCGAACTGGCCGCAGAACGCGGCGCAGAGAAAATTTATCTGCACGCCTTCCTTGATGGCCGCGATACCCCGCCACGCAGCGCGGAATCCTCGCTGAAAAAATTCGAAGACAAGTTTGCCGCGCTGGGCAAAGGCCGCGTAGCGTCCATTATTGGTCGTTACTATGCAATGGACCGCGACAACCGCTGGGATCGCGTTGAGCAGGCCTATGACCTGATGACGCTGGCGCAGGGGGAGTTCCAGGCCGATACCGCCGTTGCTGGCCTGCTGGCCGCTTACGCGCGTGACGAAAACGACGAATTTGTGAAAGCGACCGTCATTCGCGCGGAAGGTCAGGCCGATGCCGCGATGGAAGACGGCGACACGCTGATTTTCATGAACTTCCGTGCTGACCGCGCCCGCGAAATTACCCGCGCGTTCGTTAATGCTGATTTCGACGGCTTCACCCGTAAGAAAGTGGTTAATCTGAACTTCGTCATGCTGACCGAGTACGCCGCTGATATCAAAACCGCCGTAGCTTACCCACCGGCATCGCTGGCAAACACCTTCGGCGAGTGGATGGCGAAGAACGACAAAACCCAACTGCGCATTTCCGAAACGGAAAAATACGCCCACGTCACCTTCTTCTTCAACGGCGGCGTAGAAGAACCGTTTGCAGGCGAAGAACGCATCCTGATCAACTCGCCTAAAGTGGCGACCTACGATCTACAGCCGGAAATGAGTTCCGCAGAACTGACCGAAAAACTGGTTGCGGCTATCGGGAGCGGCAAGTATGACACCATCATCTGTAACTACCCGAACGGCGATATGGTCGGTCACACTGGCGTGATGGAAGCGGCGGTTAAAGCGGTTGAAGCACTGGATCACTGCGTTGAGCAGGTTGCTAAAGCGGTTGAGTCCGTTGGCGGCCAACTGCTAATCACCGCAGACCACGGCAACGCCGAGCAGATGCGCGATCCATCCACCGGCCAGGCGCACACTGCGCATACCAACCTGCCGGTTCCGCTGATTTATGTCGGCGCGAAAAGCGTAAAAGCGGTCGAAGGCGGCAAACTTTCTGATATCGCACCGACGATGTTGACGCTGATGGGTATGGAAATCCCGAAAGAGATGACTGGTAAGCCGCTGTTCATCGTGGAATAATCCTTCCCCATGAGGGGAAAGGCGTTTAATTCCATTACACGGGTCGTGAAACCACGCAGGTTTTCAGTCAGGCCCATGATTTACGCCAGCGTGTTGAGCGCTGGCGTATTGTTGTGCGCCTTTTCCGCCCATGCGGATGATCGCGATCAGCTCAAATCCATCCAGGCGGATATCGCCGCCAAAGAGCGCGCCGTGCGCCAGCAACAGCAGCAACGTTCCAGTTTGCTCGCACAGCTCAAAACGCAGGAAGAGGCCATCTCCGCCGCCGCGCGTAAACTGCGTGAAACCCAGAATACCCTTGCCCAGTTGAATAAGCAGATCGACGCGATGAACGCGTCTATCGCGAAGCTGGAACAACAAAAAGCCATTCAGGAACGCAGCCTTGCTGCGCAGCTGGATGCGGCGTTTCGCCAGGGCGAGCATACGGGGATTCAGCTCATTCTTAGCGGTGAAGAGAGCCAGCGCGGGCAGCGTTTGCAGGCCTATTTCGGTTATCTGAACCAGGCGCGCCAGGACACCATTGCCGAACTGAAACAGACGCGTGAAGAGGTGGCGTCTCAGAAGGCGGCGCTGGAAGAGAAACAGAGCCAGCAACAGACGCTGCTGTATGAACAACGCGCCCAACAGGCGAAGCTGGAGCAGGCGCGTAATGAGCGTCAGAAAACGATCGCCGGTCTTGAGTCGTCAATCCAGCAGGGGCAACAGCAGTTAAGTGAATTGCGAGCGAACGAATCCCGCCTGCGCAACAGCATCGCGCGCGCAGAGGCGGCCGCCAAAGCCCGGGCGGAGCGAGAAGCCCGCGAAGCGCAGGCGGTGCGCAATCGTCAGCAGGAAGCCACCCGCAAAGGCACAACCTACAAACCAACCGAAAGCGAAAAATCGTTGATGTCCCGTACCGGCGGTCTGGGTTCACCGCGCGGCCAGGCATTCTGGCCTGTTCGCGGCCCAACGCTGCATCGTTATGGCGAACAGCTGCAAGGTGAGCTACGTTGGAAAGGGATGGTTATCGGTGCGTCTGAAGGTACTGAAGTCAAAGCAATTGCGGACGGCAGGGTGATTCTGGCGGACTGGTTGCAGGGCTACGGTCTGGTCGTCGTCGTGGAACACGGTAAAGGCGATATGAGCCTTTACGGGTATAACCAGAGCGCACTGGTCAGCGTTGGCACACAGGTTCGCGCAGGCCAGCCTATTGCGCTTGTAGGCAGCAGCGGCGGTCAGGGCCGACCGTCACTCTATTTCGAAATTCGTCGCCAGGGTCAGGCCGTCAATCCACAGCCGTGGTTGGGAAGATAAGTTTTGCCTCACTTTCGTCGCACAATATTCTCACTCGCCAGCCTGCTGGCATTCGCCGCCCCTGTTTTTGCTGGCAAACTCGCCATCGTAATCGACGATTTTGGTTATCGTCCGCACAATGAAAATCAGGTGCTGGCGATGCCGTCCGCCCTCTCCGTTGCCGTCCTGCCCAATGCCCCACATGCCCGTGAAATGGCAACCAAAGCGCACAACAGCGGGCATGAGGTGCTGATCCATCTGCCGATGGCGCCGCTGAGCAAGCAGCCGCTGGAGAAAGATACGCTGCGCCCGGAGATGAGCAGCGACGAAATTGAACGCATTATTCGCGATGCGGTGAATAAGGTGCCGTATGCCGTGGGTCTCAACAACCACATGGGCAGCGCGATGACCTCCAGCCTGTTTGGCATGCAAAAAGTGATGCAGGCGCTGGAGCGTTATAACCTTTACTTCCTCGACAGCATGACCATTGGCAACAGCCAGGCGATGCGTGCCGCCTCCGGGACGGGCGTGAAGGTGATTAAGCGCAAAGTGTTCCTTGATGATACGCAGAACGAAGCGGATATTCGTCGCCAGTTTAATCGCGCCATTGAGTTAGCCCGTCGCAACGGGTCCGCTATCGCGATTGGGCACCCGCATCCATCAACGGTGCGAGTCCTTCAGCAGATGGTCTATAACCTGCCTGCGGATATTACGCTGGTGCGTCCGAGCAGCCTGCTCAACGAGCCGCAGACAGATACCTCTACGCCAAATCTGACGCCACCGAAAAACGGTACGCCGGATGCACCGCGAAATCCGTTCCGCGGCGTGAAGGTGTGTAAATCGAAGAAACCGTTAGAACCTGTCTACGCCAGCCGGTTCTTTAGCGTGTTAAGCGAAAGCATTACGCAGAGCACGATGGTGAACTACTTCCGGCATCAGTGGCAAGGCTGGGGCAAGATCGCTGCCCCCCAGAACGCTAACGCGGATTAATCGCTTTACGGGCAACGCGGTGGTGCGAGGCCGTTTTATCACGCCACCGGTATAACCGACCCGACCACAACAGCGCCTGATAAGCCGCCTTCGCGCTTCGTATGTTAAGCATCATGCGCTTATACATGCCGGAGGCAAATATTTCGGCGATCATCCGCTGGCGAATAAGCGTGTCCTGCTCCTTACGCACCGCATGACACACCCGCAGCGCTTCCCAGGTAATTTGTTGCTTAAATTCAGGATAGACGGGAATGCGATCCGCATAATCACTATTCAACTTTTCTAATAAACGCGTGATTTTAATGTAGTGTCGCTGGTAATGCAGATTACGCTCACCTTGTCGTTTCAGGCGGCTAACAGACTGATCGTGAAGAAAATATTTATACAACGCCTGTTCGGTATAGCGTACGCGCGTGGCATTGAACATCACTTCTGTGGTCCACAGAATATCCTGATGATGTAATCCTGGAACAAAGCTAATCGCGTGTTTTTCAATAAGGGCGCGCCGATAAACGCCCATCCAGACAACATGCGTCCAGCGGCGTGAAGCCAGCCCCATACGCAGCCAGTCCGGGCCGGTTAATACCCCTGTCGACCGAATGCGATCCGTGGGGATGGATGGCCAGGTATGCCCCGTCTCAAGAATGCACCAGTCTGCATTACACTGCGCCACATCCAGGTCATCCTGTAGCGCCATGGTCATCAGCGTTTCATACATGTTCGGATACACCAAATCATCGGCATCGACAAAAGCAACGTAGTCGCCGGTCGCCGCAGCCAACCCCCGGTTGCGGGCCACGGACGCGCCTGCATTATCCTGATGCAACAGGTGAACATGTGAATGGGTATCGGCAAAATGCCTTGCGATATCAACGGAGTTGTCGGTAGACCCGTCGTTAACAATGATGATCTCCAGCGCATTCCATGTTTGTGCAATCAAAGATTCCATGCATGCCTGGAAGCTATTACCCGCATTGTATAACGGAATAATAACACTCAGTGTACTTGTGCTGCTTTTCATAGAATGGCCCGTCAGTCTTTAATACATTGGCCTTTTCTACCGTGCTTTCATTAAGAAATTATTAAGTCCAGTGGAGATAATGGTTAAGGCGCACAAAACACCCTACAGATGAGAAGCCTCACCATGTATACTACGCCTTTGTATTATACGTATTTAGAATACTTATCTTGAGGGAAGTGATGACCATCAGTAAGACACATGAAAAGGGCTATACGGTCTATTACAAAGAGGAAAATAAAGACCTTAAGTCCCTGATGGATAAGTATATGAATAACGAAATCAGTGGCAAACCGCTGAACAGCGGCAACGAATTCCGCAGCGTAGAACTTGTTGAATACCAGTCACGGAAGTTCATCATCAAAAACGATCGCGAAATAGACCCACGATTTGAGAAAAAGATTCAGAATTTTCTCTCCGGGCCTTTTTATTCTCAGCTGATCCAAAAACTGGACAGCCTGGCGCCACAAGTGCGTGCCTGTACCGCCGATCTCTACTGTGTGGCCGAGAAAACACGTTTTCGCCAGTGCTATGATGTGTATACCCTTCATGAATATATTGAAGGGGAGCCATTAAATGATATTAATGAAAGCAATAAAGAAGATATTAAGGCGTGTATTCAGCAACTGCACCGGGCAGGTCTGGCCTCCAATGATATTCATGCCGGAAACTTTATCCGCACACCTTCCGGGGAATTGCGCATCATCGATTTATCCTGCAAAGGAAGTCTGAAAATTTGCCAGGCAAATGATATTTTAGTATTACAAAATAAATACCATATGAATATTGAAGGTCAGGGTCTGGTTTATAAGCTTATTCAGCTTAAAGAGAAATTCAGACGCTTATCCCGCAAGATGCGCGGAAAATAAAAACGCCATTTTACGGCCAGGTTCGGGAAAACCTGGCCGCCAGCAGGATGCTATCAGTCCCAGCTCAGAATCACTTTTCCTGACTGGCCTGAACGCATCGCATCAAAGCCTTTCTGGAACTCATCGATGGAGAAACGGTGGGTGATGATCGGAGACAGATCCAGACCAGACTGAATCAGCGCCGCCATCTTATACCAGGTTTCAAACATCTCACGACCGTAAATACCTTTAATAAACAGCCCCTTGAAGATCACCTTCGTCCAGTCGATAGACATATCCGAAGGCGGAATCCCCAGCATCGCGATACGACCGCCGTGGTTCATGGTATCCAGCATGGCGCGAAACGCAGGCGGCGCACCGGACATCTCCAGGCCGACATCAAACCCTTCAGTCATGCCCAGATTAGCCATCACGTCGGTCAGGTTCTCTTTCGCAACGTTCACCGTGTGGATGATGCCCATTTTACGCGCCAGTTCCAGACGGTACTCATTCACATCCGTGATCACGACATGACGCGCGCCCACATGTTTCGCTACCGCCGCCGCCATGATGCCGATCGGGCCGGCACCGGAAACCAGCACATCTTCACCGACCAGATCGAACGACAGCGCCGTGTGTACGGCATTGCCGAAGGGGTCGAAGATAGAGGCTAAATCATCGGAGATGTTATCCGGGATCTTAAAGGCGTTAAACGCCGGAAGTACCAGATATTCCGCAAAACAACCGGGACGGTTAACACCGACACCCAGAGTATTGCGGCACAAATGCGTACGGCCACCGCGACAGTTACGACAATGGCCGCAGGTAATATGGCCTTCGCCGGAAACGCGATCGCCAATCCTGAAGCCTTTAACTTCCTGACCGATACCGACCACCTCGCCGACATATTCATGCCCTACCACCATCGGAACTGGGATGGTTTTTTGCGACCATTCATCCCAGTTATAGATGTGAACGTCAGTGCCGCAGATGGCTGTTTTACGGATTTTAATCAGCAGATCGTTATGCCCGACTTCCGGTACCGGAACGTCAGTCATCCAGATGCCCTCTTCCGCTTTCAGTTTGGATAACGCTTTCATCTCACATCCTCAGGCAATAACGCCCAGTTGTTTACCAATACGTGTGAACGCCTCAACCGCACGCGTGATTTGCTCAGGGGTATGCGCCGCAGACATCTGGGTACGAATACGCGCCTGACCTTTCGGAACAACCGGATAGAAGAATCCGGTCACGTAAATCCCCTCTTTTTGCAGTTCGCGGGCAAATTGCTGCGCAACCACCGCATCACCCAGCATCACTGGAATAATAGCGTGATCGGCGCCAGCCAGCGTGAAGCCCGCAGCGGACATTTGCTCACGGAACTGACGCGCATTCGCCCACAGGCGATCGCGCAGTTCGCTCCCCGCCTCAACCATCTCCAGCACTTTAAGGGAGGCCGCCACAATGGCAGGCGCCAGGGAGTTAGAGAACAGATACGGACGGGAACGCTGACGCAGCCACTCCACCACCTCTTTACGCGCCGCCGTATAACCGCCAGATGCCCCACCCAGCGCTTTGCCTAACGTACCGGTAATGATGTCCACGCGTCCCATTACGTCACAGTATTCGTGAGAACCGCGACCGTTCTCCCCGACAAAACCGACAGCATGGGAGTCATCAACCATCACCAGCGCGCCGTAAATGTCTGCCAGGTCACAGACGCCTTTCAGGTTGGCGATAACGCCGTCCATCGAGAACACGCCGTCGGTGGCGATCAGCACATGACGAGCGCCAGCTTCACGGGCCTCTTTCAGACGCGCTTCCAGCTCCTGCATATCGTTGTTGGCATAACGAAAACGCTTCGCTTTACACAGGCGAACGCCATCAATAATCGAGGCGTGGTTTAACGCATCCGAGATAATCGCATCTTCTGCGCCCAGCAGGGTTTCGAACAAGCCGCCGTTGGCGTCGAAGCAGGAAGAGTACAGAATAGCGTCTTCCATACCGAGGAAGTCCGCCAGTTTTTGCTCCAGCTGTTTATGGCTGTCCTGAGTGCCGCAGATAAAGCGCACTGAAGCCATGCCAAACCCGTGAGAATCCATTCCCGCTTTTGCTGCCGCAATCAGTTCGGGATGGTTAGCCAGCCCCAGATAGTTGTTGGCGCAAAAGTTGATGACGTGGCTTCCGTCTGCCACGGTGATGTCCGCCTGCTGCGCAGACGTGATAATGCGCTCTTCTTTAAACAATCCTTCCGCACGGGCGGTTTCCAGATCGTTGGTTAACTGCTTATAAAAATCCCCACGCATTGCGATTCTCCAGACTGGGCAAATTTCAGCACATATTACCCAAAGCTATACATTGATACGAGATGACGCATCATCACTTCTTGAAAATGCAGCATAAATCACGCGTACCCGCACAGCTTATCGGTGAATGGCTGAAGCCTGGGCCGTGTAGTGATATGATAAGAAGTATTCGTGTCTGAGATTGTCTCTGACTCCATAATTCGAAGGTTACAGTTATGATCATCGTTACCGGCGGCGCGGGCTTTATCGGCAGCAACATCGTTAAGTCCCTGAATGATAAAGGCATCACCGATATCCTGGTGGTGGACAACCTGAAAGACGGCACCAAGTTCGTCAACCTGGTGGACCTGAATATTGCTGACTATATGGATAAGGAAGACTTCCTGATCCAGATTATGGCCGGAGAAGAGTTCGGCGATATCGAAGCGGTTTTCCACGAAGGCGCCTGCTCTTCCACCACCGAGTGGGACGGCAAGTATATGATGGACAACAACTATCAATACTCCAAAGAGCTGCTGCACTACTGCCTGGAACGTGACATTCCGTTCCTGTATGCCTCCTCTGCGGCAACTTACGGCGGTCGCACCTCTGACTTCATTGAGTCTCGGGAATATGAGAAACCGCTAAACGTTTACGGCTACTCTAAATTCCTGTTCGACGAGTATGTGCGCCAGATCCTGCCTGAAGCCAGCTCGCAGATTGTGGGTTTCCGCTATTTCAACGTTTACGGACCGCGTGAAGGCCATAAAGGCAGCATGGCGAGCGTCGCTTTCCATCTGAATACTCAGCTCAACAACGGTGAAACGCCGAAACTGTTTGAAGGCAGCGAAAACTTCAAACGTGATTTTGTCTACGTCGGCGACGTGGCTGATGTAAACCTGTGGTTCTGGGAAAACGGCGTGTCCGGCATCTTTAACCTGGGCACCGGGCGCGCGGAATCCTTCCAGGCCGTGGCGGATGCCGCGCTGGCTTATCACAAGAAAAGCGATCTTGAGTACATTCCGTTCCCGGAAAAACTGAAAGGCCGTTACCAGGCGTTCACGCAGGCGGATCTGACCAATCTGCGCGCCGCAGGCTATGACAAACCGTTCAAGACCGTTGCCGAAGGCGTAACGGAGTATATGGCCTGGCTGAATCGCGACGCGTAAGAAGAAACATGAAAATACTGGTGATTGGTCCGTCCTGGGTAGGCGACATGATGATGTCGCAAAGTCTCTATCGCACGCTCAAGGCGCGCTATCCCCAGGCGATAATCGACGTGATGGCGCCCGCGTGGTGCCGCCCGTTATTGTCGCGTATGCCGGAGGTCAACGACGCGATCCCCATGCCGCTTGGCCACGGGGCGCTGGAAATTGGCGAGCGGCGCAAGCTCGGTCATCGTCTGCGTGAAAAGCGCTATGACCGCGCCTATGTTTTGCCGAATTCGTTTAAATCCGCGCTCGTTCCTTTTTTTGCCGGCATCCCGCATCGCACCGGCTGGCGCGGCGAGATGCGCTACGGCCTGCTCAACGACGCGCGCGTGTTAGATAAAGAGGCCTGGCCATTAATGGTGGAACGCTATGTGGCGCTGGCCTACGACAAAGGCGTTATGCGTACTGCCCAGGATCTGCCGCAGCCTCTGTTATGGCCGCAGCTACAGGTGAGCGAGGGCGAAAAGTCCCTCATCTGCAACGAATTTTCTCTTTCCGCTGAACGTCCGATGATTGGTTTTTGCCCCGGCGCGGAATTTGGCCCGGCGAAACGCTGGCCGCATTATCACTATGCGGAACTGGCAAAGCAGCTCATCGATGAAGGCCACCAGATCGTCTTGTTTGGCTCAGCAAAAGATCATGACGCCGGAAATGAAATTCTGGCTACACTGAATACTGAGCAGCAGGCCTGGTGCCGCAATCTGGCGGGAGAAACGCAGTTGGAACAAGCTGTTATCCTTTTATCCGCCTGCAAAGCAGTTGTCACGAATGACTCTGGTTTAATGCATGTCGCCGCTGCGCTGAACCGTCCGCTGGTCGCGCTGTACGGCCCCAGCAGCCCGGACTTTACTCCCCCACTTTCGCATAAAGCGCGGGTTATCCGTCTGATTACGGGTTATCACAAGGTGCGCAAAGGGGATGCTGCGGAGGGGTATCATCAGAGCCTGATTGACATCACGCCGACGCGTGTCCTGGAAGAACTCAATAGTCTGTTATTACAAGAGGAAGCCTGACGGATGCGGGTTCTGATAGTCAAAACATCATCAATGGGGGATGTGTTACACACATTGCCCGCACTGACTGACGCACAGCAAGTCATCCCGGGTATTCAGTTTGATTGGGTGGTAGAAGAAGGATTCGCGCAAATTCCATCCTGGCACGATGCTGTCGATCGCGTGATTCCCGTCGCTATTCGCCGTTGGCGTAAGGCCTGGTTTTCCGCGCCCATCAAAGCTGAACGTAAAGCCTTTCGCGATGCCGTACAGGCACAGCAATACGATGCGATTATTGATGCCCAGGGGCTGGTAAAAAGCGCGGCGCTGGTCACAAGACTGGGACGCGGCATAAAGCACGGCATGGACTGGAGTACGGCCCGGGAGCCCCTGGCCAGCCTGTTTTACAACCGAAAGCATCACATCGCTAAAGCGCAGCATGCCGTTGAACGCACCCGCGAGCTGTTCGCTAAAAGCCTGGGGTACAGCAAGCCACAGTCCCAGGGCGATTATGCGATTGCGCAACATTTCCTGAGCAATCTGAATGCAGACGCAGGGCAATATGCGGTATTTTTACACGCGACCACCCGAGACGATAAGCACTGGCCGGAAGCAAACTGGCGAGATCTGATCGGCCAACTGCGTGATGCGGGTGTACGCATTAAGCTGCCCTGGGGTGCGCCCCATGAAGAAGCACGGGCAAAAAGATTAGCGGAAGGATTTGATTATGTGGATGTTTTACCACGAATGAGTCTGGAAGAGGTCGCACGCGAGTTGGCGGGGGCAAAATTTGTAGTGTCCGTTGATACCGGGCTTAGCCATTTAACCGCCGCCCTTGATCGACCTAATATCACGCTGTATGGCCCGACCGATCCGGGACTGATTGGGGGATATGGGAAGAATCAGTGCGCGCAAAAGAGTCATTCAGGGAAGATGTCAACTCTGAGTGCGGATGCCGTCAAAGTATCATTGCTTGATTTTAATTTGCTATAACTTTTAAAGAGATTAATCATGCTTCGTGGACACACGTTTTCTCGCTTTATCCGCAGCACGCAAAATAATCCGTTTAACGTTATCTATTTTTTATTTTATGCCGGGTGCCTGACGACCCTGGCGATGCTGCTGATCAATCCAGACGAAGCTTTAAAAGTTTTTATTGCATGTGCGGTTCTGTCGCTACCGATTATCGGTAAACACAGCAAGTCACTTCTGAGTGATAAGAAAAACCTGCTGTTACCCGTGATGCTGCTGCTCTTCGGTTTAGTACAAATTATTTGGGTTGAGATCTTTAAAGAACCGGGCTCATCCTTTACTGGCGCTTATCGCTCATACCAGAATGGCGGTAAAGTGATGATCTTTGCCGCACTGATTGTCACAGCCCTGCAATCGCCAATCGCATGTGCGATGAAAGATCGTATAACCCACTACTGGGTGATTGCGACGGCTGTTGGTTTGTATCTTTTTGCGGGTTATCAACTCCTCACCTCACCAGATCCGCTTAACTACCGTGTCGAACTGGGTTTTGAACATCCGACAGGAGCGGCTTATGCGTTGACGTTTGTCGCATTGCTCGCGTCACAGGCCATCATCAACTTGCGGCTGAAGCATACAATCCTGCTCTATTTATTACACTTTTTGGTATCACTGGCGGTTATCACTATAACGCAAACCCGCGCCGCCATTCTGGTCTATCCGGTTCTGAGCATAGGGCTATTTTTCTTACACTATCGGCATAACCGTACCGTTTTGCTGCGTACGTTACTGGCCTTTATTGTTCTCGCGGGGCTGGCGGCAATCCCTTTAAAATCGGTGATTGAAAAGCGCTATAACAGCTTCGTAACCGATATGCATTCTTACAGTAAGAAGAACAGTAATACCTCGATTGGCGCCCGACTCGCGATGCAAAGAGCGGGTATTGATGCTGGAAAAAACCACTACTGGGGCCAATCACTTGAACAACGCGATGCTGGAATGCGGGATTTTGCCCGACAGGATACCTCGTTAAGAGGAGCACTTGGGTTCGTCGACATCCATTTGCATAACGAATTCATTGATACTTTTTCTCTTAAAGGGATTTCTGGCGTCATCGCTCTGCTCTTTTTGTATCTGGCGATGTTTTTAAAAGCTTATACACAACGTAGCCCTCTGTTATTCATCATTTCCAGTGCTATAGTTATCTATGGTTTAAGCGACTTATTATTATACGCCAAAGGTGAAACTCTGAGCAGTATGCTGGCATTATGCGCGGCGATGATGCTGACACCAGGCACGATGAGAGAGTTATGCCATGATTAACGCTTCAGATTATTTGCTGAGCATTATTATACCGGCATACAACAATGCCGAATTCATTACGGATACGCTGGCGTCTTTACATCAGGGCATCACTAATGAGGTAGAAGTAATCATTATTAATGATGGCTCAACGGATTTGACTGAAGAACGCATAAATGCGTTTTATCGCGAACATCATTGCAACAACGTGAAATACATCTACCAGGAAAATCATGGTGTTGCGATTGCTCGCAACGTCGGGCTTTCACATGCGACAGGGAAGTATATTGGCTTTGTTGACAGCGATGACATTATTAGCCCGGATTATTTTTCGGTTCTTCTCCCTAAATTAAGAGAAGAGAAATATGATATCGTTGAATTCAACTTAACCCGTGACATTAATAATCTCTATCAATGCCAAAAAGATAAGCCGGACGCAGTAAAACAGAGTGAAATCACGTTAACGGATGAAAATTTAACGCAGTTATTACCCACTTTCCGTGCGGGTCAATGGCACCTTGTAACAAAATTCTTTCGCCGTGACATTATTGGGCAAGACCGCTTTGAAGAACATCATCGTTATGAGGACATTATTTTTTGTCCATTTCAATACTTTAAATGCCATAAGATCTTAAAAATAGATAACAAGCTATATTATTATCGAATAAACGATCGGAGCATTACCGAGAATATTCTTGAAAATGATGCGCAATATATTTTCTTCGCCATGCGTAAAATGTGTGACTATATAAAAGAAAATGATGAAAAACGAACTGTAGCCACATTAATGATCATTAACTGCTTCCTTGAGGGACGCAAGTTGCTGCGCAAGAAGAAAGGTTATTATCGCTACGAAGAAGATATGATCAGTGACATTCAAGATGCACTAACATGCTGTGATACAAGCATCGTTAAAAGAAAAGTTATTTATAAAATGAAGTACCCACACATTGATCGTTTTATTTCAAAAATACGATTTAAAGCCATAAACGCTTGCAAAATGTTATTTGTTAGCAAGGAAAGTTAATATGTTTGATAAAGTAGAAAGAATTCTTATTTGCAAGCTTAAGTTTTATGGCGATGTTCTGCTCATTACCCCTGTTATTGCCAGTCTCCAGGCACGTTATCCACACGCAAAAATTGATCTTCTTCTTTATAAAGACACCAGGGCAATTTTGGCTGCTGATGAGAGAATCAACAACTTTTACCTTATTGAAAAAAAGAAAGGTCTGCTGGAAACCATTAAAAATTATATATCGGTACGCCGCCAGCTGAAAAAAAACCACTATGACCTTATTGTCAACTTAACCGAGCAATGGCCTATTGGCGCACTTATCGCTTCCCTACGCCGCCCCTCTATTGCCTTTAAAAGGGACAAGAAGCAGTGGAATTGCCTTTTTACAAAAGTCACACCAACAACCGGAACTCATATTGTTGAGCAAAACTTATCCATTCTAAAAGGCCTCGACTTTAGTGAAAGCGAGCTCAAAAAAGAGATGTTGCTCTGCTATCGCGAGAGTGACTATCAATATTTACTAACTCAGCTTCCCGCGCTTCCCACGCAAAAATACGTTGTGATTCAACCCACTGCAAGACAGTCCTTTAAGTGCTGGGATGACGAGAAATTTGCGCATGTCATAGATTATTTGCAGCAACGCGGTCTGCATGTTTACCTGACCTGTGGGCCCGCAGTACAAGAACAGCAGCAGGTAGCGCGTATCGCCGGACTGTGTCAATCACCACCAGACCTGACGGTGGCAGGTAAAACGACCTTCCTGCAACTGGCGGCGTTAATCGATCATGCTGTGCTGTATATCGGCGTGGACTCCGCCCCCATGCATATGGCTGCCGCATTAGGTACGCCGCAGGTATGTTTGTTTGGCGCCACAAATTATCAACAGTGGAAACCCTGGTCAGATAAAGCTGCGCTGATCTGGGCAGGCGATTATCATCCAATGCCGACCCGGGCAGAACTGGACAGATCCCGGAAATACCTGACCTGGATACCAGAACACGCAGTTATTGACGCTATCGACACTGTGCTCCATGATAGCAACCCGGTTGAAGGAAATGAGACAGCGTAAATGGATAACAAAACTAACGTAATTAATATTGCCTACTGCACAGATGCTAATTATCTGGAGTATGTTGCCGTATCCATTATGTCTGTCATAATGAATAACCCTGAGCAATCTCTCGCATTTTTTGTCTTTGTCTATGATGTCAGTGATGAAGATATTGCGAAGCTACAGTCGACCAGCAATAAAATTCAGGTTATCACGATCGATAAGGCTGATATTGAAAAATATAACAATGATTTTGCGATAAAACATCTCAATCGCTCAACTTATATGCGTCTGGCTGTGCCCCGTTTACTTCAAGACAAAGTAGAACGTTTTATCTATCTTGATGCCGATACGCTATGCTTTGACTCACTCAGTGAGATTAACAGCGTTGATATTGATGATGTTGTTTGCGCCGTCAGCCATGACTCTCTCAACATTCATGATAATAAACACGCCCGGCGATTAGGGCTGAGCATCGATCACTATTTTAACGCTGGTTTCCTCTATATTAATGTCGCAAACTGGATTAAGCATGACATTGAACATAAAGCAAATACCGTGTTATTTGAGCAAGGAAAATCATTGCCTTACTTTGATCAGGATGCACTCAACATTGCAATGAACGGCAATATTACGTTTATTGATAACCGCTGGAATTTCCTGTTTAACTGGTTTACTGACGAACAGAAAGAAAATTTCTTCTATCACAGTGACACGCTGCCAAGAATCATTCATTTTACGGGCGGAAGAAAGCCGTGGTATAAAGAACATACGGGACTGTCGCAACAGCTTTATATTTTCTACCACCATTTCACGCCCTGGCGGAATGCAGAGTTACGCTCTTATGCCCCTCGTATGAGGCCTACCGATTATCGGGTGTACTCCCGTCAGGCGGCAAAAAAAGGTAATTATTTTACCGCCATAAAATGGTACGCAAAGTACCTCAAAACCAAGATTCATTAAAAAAAGCTCCCCGAGGGGAGCTTTTTTACTTACCTTTGACTTTTTCGGCCAGATAGCCTATGTAGCTGATAATTGAAGCAATATATTTACCCTGTAGCCTTTCATGACGTGACTTCTTCTTATACTGCTTTGGCGTTCTGGCAGGCAACAACGGCACATTCGCCCATGGTGAAGCCTTCCATGCCTCCACAAAATACTGTGCAGACGGATAATTTGCCCAGGAATTCCAGGGTTTAGTTACCCCAATATAGTGAATAAGAATGGTATCCGCCGTTATATATTCTTTATAGCGTGATATATCTTTGCTTTTTAACTCTTGTTTTATACCATATATCGCATTGTAGATACGCGGTAAAAAGATCACCTTATTTAAGAAAAGAATATTTAAAACATCCTGATCGGGGAAAGAGAGTTTCTGATTTTTATCCAGGAGGATATCAAATGCAGCACCAATAAAGTTCTGCTCTTTCCACTTTTTAAGATTCGCATAGATCACACCAGAGTTAAAATAATCACTATTTTTCTCAATATCTCTGGCAGGACTATCATCGACGTCCCTTACTACCGCAGCAACATGCTCATCAAGGTTGAGATGACTCAATTCAACAAGTGAGCCTTTGCATATCACGTCTGCATCAATGTACAGGAGTGAATCAACTTTTTCACCTAAATATTCAAATGCGATAAAACGGAAATACATCGCATGAGACCAGGCATTACCGCTGGGCAATACCTTTAGCCCCTCGGCATCCATAACATATATTGAGATGTTAGTAGAGAATTGCTGCGCCAGCATACTTATTTTCTGTTGATAATCATCATCCACATAATCAGTAAAAAGATGGAAATGGATATTGATGTCTTTATTATGTATCAACACTGATGTCATCGAAATCGCGGCGCCAAACATGAAATTTTTATCAACACCCCAGGCGATATTGAGCTGTGGGCTCTCCCCGGCTGGTGCTTGATTAAAATCAAGTATCTTTTTTATAGACTGATGGCAATCAAAAATCATTCACTACACCTATTTAAATTTATTTTCAACAAGCCACTCAATGCACTTTAGCGCCGTGTAGCTTATTTTTAATATACATTATATGGCTAAATATAGAACGAATATATTTTCGCTGTATCCTTTCATGGCGTGACTTGCGCTTATATAATTTTGCCGTATTTGCATTGAGTAACGATTTTTCTGCCCATGCCGATTTTTTATAAGCCTCAATAAAGTACTTAGAAACCGGATAGTTAGCCCACGTATGCCACGGTTTTGTCACGCCGACATAATGAATTAATACCGTACTCTCAGTGATAAAGTCCTGATAACGATATTCATTTTTATTCTTCAGCTCCTGGTCTACGCCATAAATACAATTAAAATCACGCCTCAGCAGGATCACATGCCCAACAAATAAGATATTCAGGATATCCTGGTCAAAATAAAGAAGTTCTTTCTGACGCTCATGCAAAACCTCAAAGGCTTTGGATAACAGTTTTTTTTCTCTCCAGACATGGAGATTAGCGAATACCACCCCTGAATTAAAATAGTCACGAGCTAACTCAGGAATACCCAGCCTCTGCCCGGATTTTAAACGTACTCGATCAATATCATTAACAACAGCCGCATATTCTCCGGCAAAATGAATATCCGTCAGTTCCCGCAGCGAATTTTTACAAACGATATCGGCATCCAGATACAGCACAGAATCCAGTTCACGACTTAAATACTCGAACGCAAAATAGCGATAGTACATCGCATAGGTCCATGCTTTAGTACTCGGCAACTTGCGAAACGCCTCATTATCGAAAACTAAGACCGTTACCGTTGTACCATACATTTGCGTGAGTCGTTCCACGCTTTCCAGGTACTCATCATCAACATAGTCCGTCACAACATAGAAATGGATATCAATATCAGGGTTGTTCACCAACACTGATGTCATTGAAATTCCAGAGCCAAATAAAAAATTTCGATCTACACCATATGCAATATTCAACTTTTTGCTTTTCTGGTGTGTAGCGTTGTCGATAACCTTTTTTTGAATTATTACGTTTTCAAAATCAATGTTCATGATGAGATCACCTCAAACCCTGTATGTGATTTTATAACGCTTTTCTTATCGTTCTTTGTTTGATTTTTTGTGCTTTCTCCGCCGCTTGCTCAAGCAAACTGGCTTCCTTGCGAAGAATTTCACGCAGTGGCATCGAGAAATAAACGCGTAAAAAACGATAAATATCTCTCGAGGTCAGGCCAATTTCGAGTGAGGAGAAATAGAGTCCAATCAGATCCTTATCACGCCAGCGACGCGGCACCCGGCGACGAATTTGCGCGCGATGCAGATCAATCACGGAAAGTTTTATATCAGCCACATCAGCCGGTAATGGTTGCTGTAGTAAAAAATGGCAAATATAACAATCCCGATGATTCACCCCACCACGATGCATTTTCCCCACCATCTCCGCCAGTCGGGTGATAATGGTTCGTTTTAAGGTAAGGTCAGGACGTTCTTCACTCCACCTGGCGCAAAAGTCTTCAAGGCTTATTGCCGGCGAGAGATCTTCCGTGATGATAAACGATGTCCGCTGCAACGGATTAAACCCTTTTTGCCCAAACGCGACGCCGGTCATGGTATCAACATTCAGTGATTGCAGACGGTGAATAGCCAGCCACTCGCGATCCGCGCCAAGAACGGGCATACGCAAGGAAATAAGGTTTTTTAGCACTTCTTTCAGCGTGGTTCCGTGATGGTATTTCAGGAAATACCCTTTACCCATCATCTCAAAACGCAGCGTCCGCCGGGTCTCCAGAGCGCGGAAAACCTCTCCGTCCAGTTTCGTTACTTCGACAAACGGATCTTTACCTTGCCACTGCGTAGCGAATGGCTCTTTTAATTCAATCATTCTCAAAACCTAAAATGATATCAGCCGCTTTATCAGCCAGACTGTAGAGATCTTCTGTATCGGCAAAGTGTCTTGCATGACTTGCCCATTCACTTCGCTGCTCACCTTTCTCCAGCGCATCGCAGAGGGAAGCATTCAGGACTTCCTGTGCAAAAGGCTCCGGTATAACAACGCCACACTGCGCAGCATTGATATAGTGCGCATATCCACAAACTTCGGTAGTCAGCACGGGTAGCCCGGCGACAATCGCCTCTAATAATACGATTCCGGCCGCTTCCTGAACGGCAGGATGAAGCAGCAAATCAGCAGCAGACATCAGCGCTGAAATATCATCGCGCCCTGAAAAAAACTGCACCTGCTTCTCAATCCCTAGTTGACGCGCCTGGGCCTGATACCGGTCGGCCTTGTCTTGCCCGACAACCATCAATTGCGTACATTGACGTATTGCTTCAGGTAAAGAAGCTACCGCCAGTAACGTTCTTGGTACGCCTTTGCGTTTAAAATCCGAACCTACCTGCAAAAGCAGGAACTGATCTAACCCAATGCCATTTTTTTCTCTGACAATCTGTCTGCTGTTTTCAGGTTGCTGGCTGTATTTCCTGTCCGGGTATATCCCTGGCGGCAAAATATGAAAACGACGATCCTCAGTATGATAATGATGCTTAAAGTCACCGATTTGCTTATTTGTTAACATCAAAAGCTCGGTATGAGCACCTTGCTGGAAGGTCGCTTTTTCAAAAGCTGCATAGTGCTTATAACGACTGGTCAGCTTATAAAAGAAACCCTTTTCACGGGCGACTTTTTCCGCGTAGCACACATCTGCCGCATAATAGACATCAAGCCCGGGCATTTTATTAAACCCAACGACGCGATCGACGGGATGTTGGCTCAGGAAACTCTGAACCCACTGATAATACTGTTCATTTTTTCCATGATTAGTTCTGGCAGTCACCGGAACAAGGATAATTTCAAGGTCGGAGGGACGTTCGCCCTGCCACTGCTGAGTCAATACCTGAACATGATGGCCACGCGCCGCAACCGTATGCGCTATTCGCAGGAAATCACGCTGCAACCCGCCATAGGGAAAATATTTGTACAAACAAAAAGCAATGGTCATGCAATAATATCCGCGTTACGTCGCCAAACATCCCAGGCCAGGCAGGTAAAAGCGCCGTAATCTTTGTCTGCAAACAAAGACTACCCTCCATATTCCCGGCGCCCTGAAGGCTGATGGCTGCCTGAATTTGCGCAGTAGTATACCATTGATTAGCTCCCGAACCGAAATGAATGTTTTTTAAGCAAAAAGTTAATTTTTAATTTCAAAACAATAAGATGTAAACCATTACTATTGAAGGACAGAGTACGATTTCACGCGTTATTCGGCGTTAACAGCCTGTTTTGATGTATCTGGAGAAAAACACCTACCGCAAATAATGTATTGTCAATTCAGGTGTTTTAGTGCAACAAGGATAAAAATGATGGTAAAGCCCAGGCTAAATACATAGAATCCCCAGCACATCCATCAGTCAGCTATTTACTATGCTCGAATTGCTTTACACCGCCCTTCTCTACCTTATTCAGCCCTTGATCTGGATACGGCTTTGGGTGCGTGGACGTAAAGCGCCAGCCTACCGTAAACGCTGGGGCGAACGTTACGGTTTTTACCGTCATCCGCTTAAACCTGGCGGGATCATGCTGCATTCCGTCTCTGTGGGTGAAACACTGGCGGCAATTCCTTTAGTTCGCGCCCTGCGACACCGTTATCCTGATTTGCCGATTACCGTCACCACCATGACGCCTACCGGCTCAGAGCGCGTACAGTCCGCATTTGGCAGCGATGTTCAGCACGTCTATCTTCCTTATGATTTGCCCGATGCGCTCAACCGTTTCCTGAATAAAGTTGACCCTAAACTGGTGTTGATTATGGAAACCGAGCTCTGGCCGAACCTGATTGCCGCACTGCATAAACGTCATATTCCGTTGGTTATCGCCAACGCGCGCCTTTCCGCCCGGTCGGCTGCTGGCTATACAAAGCTGGGGAAATTTGTTCGCAGACTGCTGCGCCGCATTACGCTAATTGCGGCGCAAAATGAAGAAGATGGCGCGCGTTTTATCGCGTTGGGTGCGAAAAATAACCAGCTCACCGTCACCGGCAGTCTGAAATTTGATATTTCCGTGACGCCACAGCTTGCAGCAAAAGCGGTTACGCTGCGTCGCCAGTGGGCGCCACACCGCCCGGTGTGGATCGCCACCAGTACGCATGACGGCGAAGAGAGTATTGTTATCGCCGCCCATCAGGCATTGCTGCATCAATTCCCTAACCTGTTGCTGATTCTGGTTCCTCGCCATCCAGAGCGGTTCCCGGATGCGATTAACCTCGTGCGCCAGGCAGGGCTCAGCTATACCACGCGTTCCTCAGGAGAGGTGCCGTCCGCCAGTACCCAGGTTGTTATTGGCGATACAATGGGCGAATTAATGCTACTGTATGGTATTGCGGATCTCGCATTTGTCGGCGGTTCGCTGGTTGAACGCGGAGGACATAACCCGCTGGAAGCTGCCGCACACGCGATACCGGTATTGATGGGCCCTCATACCTTTAACTTCAAAGATATTTGCGCCCGACTGGAGCAAGCAAGCGGGCTGATTACCGTAACCGATGCCACAACGCTGGTAAAAGAGGTTTCGTCTTTACTGACCGACGCGGATTATCGTAATTTCTACGGTCGACATGCCGTTGAAGTGCTGTACCAAAACCAGGGTGCGCTACAGCGTCTGTTACAACTGCTGGAACCTTACCTGCCACCGAAAACGCATTGAGGGCTGTCATGCAAAAACGGGCGATTTACCCAGGAACCTTCGATCCGATCACCAACGGCCATATTGATATCGTGACGCGCGCGACGCAGATGTTCGATCACGTTATCCTCGCCATTGCCGCCAGCCCCAGCAAAAAACCGATGTTTACCCTTGAAGAGCGTGTAGCGCTGGCGCAACAGGTGACGGCGCACCTCGGCAACGTGGAAGTCATGGGATTCAGCGATTTAATGGCCAACTTCGCGCGCATTCAGCAGGCAAATATTTTGATTCGCGGCCTGCGCGCCGTGGCTGATTTTGAATATGAAATGCAGCTGGCGCACATGAATCGCCATTTAATGCCGCAGCTTGAAAGCGTCTTCCTGATGCCTTCAAAAGAGTGGTCTTTTATCTCTTCTTCGCTGGTAAAAGAAGTGGCGCGCCATCAGGGCGACGTTACCCACTTCTTACCGGAGAACGTTCATCAGGCCTTGATGGATAAGCTGAAGTAAAACGCTTTTGCCGGATGGCGCGTCAGCGCGTTATCCGGCCTGCAATCCATCTTATTTCTGACACTGACGGCAGTAGAACGTCGCCCGTTGCGCGTGTTTAGTTGCAACGATCGGCGTACCGCAAACCCGGCACGGTTCCCCTTTACGTCCGTAAACCTGCAACTCCTGAGCAAAATAGCCCGGCTTACCATCGCTTTGCAGAAAATCTTTCAACGTTGTACCACCCTGCTCGATGGAACGCAGTAAAACGGCCTTAATCACGCGGGCCAGCAGCTCACACTCAGCCTGCGATAATGACGACGCCAGACGGTCAGGATGGATGCCAGCCGCAAACAACGACTCGCTGGCGTAGATATTTCCCACGCCCACCACCAGTTTGTTATCCATCAGCCAGGGTTTAATTGCCGTTTTCTTCTTCGCACATTTCTGCTGCAAATAAGCCCCGTTAAAATCGTCGCTCAGCGGCTCCGGGCCGAGATGCGCCAGCACGTTATGCCCTTCCAGCTCTTTCGTCCACAGCCAGGCGCCGAAGCGGCGAGGATCGGTGTAGCGCAGGACTTTGCCATTGCTCATCACCAGATCAACGTGGTCATGTTTTTCAGCGGGAAGTTCTTCAGGAAGGATACGCAAACTGCCCGACATTCCCAGATGAATGATGATCCAGCCATCCGGTAACTCCAGCAGCAAATATTTCGCACGGCGTTGAACGCTGAGAACGGGTTTATCGCTCAGGCGGTAGATCTCTTCCGATACCGGCCAGCGCAGACGTCCATTACGCACATTGGCATGCAGAATGGTTGCCCCAACCAGATGCGGTTCAATGCCGCGGCGGCTGGTTTCAACTTCAGGTAATTCAGGCATAACGTCTCCGGCTCTGTTTCAGGTCTCATTAATATGGGGACGGCCAGAAAACAAAAAACCCCGCCGAAGCGAGGTTTTTCACTACATCAAAGCGAGAATTATTTGATTTTCGCTTCTTTGTAGATAACGTGCTGACGGACAACTGGATCGAACTTTTTCAGTTCCAGTTTTTCCGGCTTAGTACGTTTGTTCTTCGTGGTGGTATAGAAGTGACCAGTACCAGCAGAAGAAACCAGCTTGATTTTCTCACGAATACCTTTAGCCATGATTTATTTCCTCTAAGTACTTAGTACTTTTCGCCACGGGCACGCAGTTCGGACAGAACTGTTTCGATGCCTTTCTTATCAATTACACGCATACCTTTAGCAGATACACGCAGGGTGACAAAACGCTTCTCGCTCTCAACCCAGAAACGGTGAGAGTGCAGGTTAGGCAGGAAACGGCGTTTAGTCGCGTTCAGTGCGTGGGAACGGTTGTTACCGGTCACCGGACGCTTGCCAGTAACTTGGCAGACTCGGGACATGTCTATTCTCCAAAAATCAAATTAGCTCGAGCTTCGTATGGGGTATTGGCGCCTCGTCAGGCTTCTCAGCCTGGTTATCGCAGTTCATTGTGAACTCTCGATTGCCAGGCCCAAATGCCAAACCCGAGATTCTCAAAGGTGGCGTAGTATACGCTGTGTAAGCGATGTGCTCAAGTCCCGAACAGACAAAGATCCCGATGGATCGCGCGAAGTGTTCTAAATCCAACCACGTTCGGCAAAAGAAACGTACTCTCCGCGCCCAATCACAAGGTGATCCAGTACTCGTATATCCATGAACTGACAACATTTTACGACACGTTCGGTGATGAGTTTATCCGCTTTGCTCGGTTCTGCACACCCCGAGGGGTGATTATGCGCAAGGATCACCGCAGAAGCATTTAATTTTATCGCCTCGCGGATAATCTCGCGCGGATGCACCTCGACATGATTCAGCGTGCCGGAAAAAAGACGGCTGTGTTTAATCACCCGGTGCCGGGCATCCAGAAAGATCACAAGGAAGATCTCCCGCTCTTCCCCCGCCAACTGGCTTTGCAGAAACTCACGCGTCATTTCCGGGCTCAACAACGCGTTTTCCTTCATCATGCGCGCCTTGTAATAGCGCCTTGCCAGTTCGGCAATCCCCTTAAGCTGCGCATACTTAGCGATACCGATACCTGTACCGCGAAATTGCGCGAAATCCGCAGACAGCAACCCATAGAGCGACCCACTGCGTTGCAGCGTTTCATGCGCCAGAGCCATCACATCTTTTCCTGGCACTCCTGTACGTAAAAAGAGCGCCAGCAGTTCAACATCCGTCAGCGAACCAATTCCTGACTTCAACATTTTTTCCCGGGGCATTAAACGTTCCGGCGCATCCATACGTTCACCTCCTTAAGCACGCCTCATGGTGGCATAGCTCCTGGGGTGAATCGACGCCCGTATTTCACTCCTGCGTAGCGCCTCGCAAAGTGAATTACGGGCAACTGCACGACGGGATTCAGGATTGTGATAAAATGTTCGCCTTCTGGTGCAATCCAACAGGAAAGATCATGATGAGCCTGGCTGGCAAAAAAATCGTTCTCGGCATGAGCGGCGGCATTGCTGCCTATAAAGCCCCTGAACTGGTGCGTCGTTTACGCGAACGTGGCGCCGACGTTCGCGTGGCGATGACCGAAGCGGCAAAAGCCTTTATCACGCCCCTGAGCCTACAGGCGGTGTCGGGTTATCCCGTCTCTGACAGTCTGCTTGACCCTGCCGCAGAAGCCGCGATGGGCCATATTGAGCTGGGGAAATGGGCGGATTTAGTTATCCTCGCGCCAGCCACGGCAGATCTGATCGCTCGCGTCGCTGCCGGTATGGCCAACGATCTGGTTTCAACGATTTGTCTGGCGACACCCGCCCCGATTGCCGTGCTTCCGGCCATGAATCAGCAAATGTATCGCGCCGCCGCCACGCAACATAATCTGGATGTACTCGCGTCACGCGGAATGCTTATCTGGGGGCCGGACAGCGGCAGCCAGGCGTGTGGAGACGTGGGGCCAGGACGCATGCTCGACCCGTTGACCATTGTGGATATGGCGGCAGCGCATTTCTCCCCTGTCAACGATCTGCAACATCTCAACATCATGATTACGGCGGGCCCGACGCGCGAGCCGCTCGATCCGGTGCGTTATATCTCTAACCACAGCTCCGGTAAGATGGGATTTGCCATTGCCGCCGCCGCCGCACGACGCGGCGCCAACGTTACGCTGGTTTCCGGCCCCGTTGCGCTGCCCACGCCACCTTTTGTTCAGCGCATTGATGTGATGACCGCGCTGGAAATGGAAGCGGCAGTCCAGGCAGCGGTTCAGAAGCAGCATATTTTCATCGGCTGTGCTGCGGTTGCTGATTACCGTGCAGCCGCCGTCGCCAGTGAAAAAATTAAGAAACAGGCGACGCAGGGCGATGAATTAACAGTAAAAATGGTCAAGAACCCTGATATTGTCGCCGGGGTCGCCGCACTCAAAGACAAGCGTCCTTATGTCGTTGGGTTTGCCGCGGAAACAAATAATGTGGAAGAATACGCCCGGCAAAAACGTATCCGCAAAAACCTTGATCTGATCTGCGCGAACGATGTTTCGCTTTCAACTCAAGGATTTAATAGCGACAGCAACGCATTACACCTTTTCTGGCAGGATGGAGATAAAGCCTTACCGCTCGAACGGAAAGCGCTCCTGGGCCAATTATTACTCGACGAGATCGTGACCCGTTATGATGAAAAAAATCGACGTTAAGATTCTGGACCCGCGCGTTGGGCAGCAATTTCCGCTTCCAACTTATGCCACCTCCGGCTCCGCCGGACTTGACCTGCGCGCCTGTCTCGATGACGCCGTAGAACTGGCGCCTGGCGCAACAACGCTGGTGCCGACCGGTCTGGCGATTCATATTGCCGATCCGTCTCTGGCGGCGGTAATGCTGCCACGTTCCGGCCTGGGCCATAAGCATGGTATTGTGCTCGGCAATCTGGTCGGCCTGATCGACTCTGACTATCAGGGTCAGTTAATGGTTTCCATCTGGAACCGTGGCCAGGACAGCTTTACCATTGAGCCAGGCGAACGTATTGCTCAGATGGTTTTCGTACCGGTTGTACAGGCCGAATTTAATCTGGTGGAAGAGTTTGAAGCCACCGACCGTGGTGAAGGCGGCTTCGGCCATTCTGGTCGCAAGTAAGACATTTACGCATCCTGATAACGACATAACATCGCCGCAAACGCTGAGTTTGCGGTCATAGTGTGGATGCTCGCCTGGCAAGTGCTTATTTTCAGGGGTATTTTGTAACATGGCAGAAAAACAAACTGCGAAAAGGAATCGTCGCGAAGAAATACTTCAGTCTCTGGCGCTGATGCTGGAATCCAGCGATGGAAGCCAACGCATCACAACAGCGAAACTGGCAGCCTCCGTCGGCGTTTCTGAAGCGGCGCTGTATCGCCATTTTCCCAGTAAGACTCGCATGTTCGATAGTCTGATTGAGTTTATCGAAGACAGTCTGATTACCCGTATCAATCTGATCTTAAAAGATGAGAAAGACACCAGCGCGCGTCTGCGTTTAATTGTGTTGTTGATTCTGGGCTTCGGCGAACGCAACCCAGGCCTGACGCGTATTCTCACCGGTCATGCGTTAATGTTTGAACAAGATCGCCTGCAAGGACGAATTAACCAGCTGTTTGAGCGCATTGAAGCGCAGCTGCGTCAGGTTCTGCGGGAAAAAAGAATGCGCGAAGGCGAAGGGTACGCCACGGATGAAACCCTGCTGGCAAGTCAGTTGCTGGCGTTTTGTGAAGGGATGTTGTCCCGCTTTGTACGCAGCGAGTTCAAATACCGCCCAACGGACGATTTCGACGCCCGCTGGCCGTTGGTTGCCGCGCAATTGCAGTAACAGCGTAGCCGGATGGCGGCGATGCCTTATCCGGCCTTACAGGCCCGGTAAGCGCTACGCCGCCGGGCAATTTACTTAAACCCCGTACGCTTCCCGATACGCGCGCACTGCCGCCAGATGTTCCGCCATCTCTGGTTTCTCTTCCAGATACGCAATCAGGTCTTTCAGCGTGATAATCGAGATCACCTGACACTCGTAATCGCGTTCCACTTCCTGAATTGCGGAAATCTCGCCACGGCCACGCTCCTGACGATCCAAAGAAATCAGCACCCCCGCCAGACTTGCGCCATTCGCCTGGATAATCTCCATTGATTCACGAATCGCAGTACCCGCAGTGATCACATCATCCACCAGCATCACGCGTCCCTGTAATGGGCTCCCGACCAGACTTCCGCCTTCACCGTGGTCTTTGGCTTCCTTACGGTTAAAGCAGTACGGCAGGTCTTTGTCATGGTGTTCCGCCAGTGCAACAGCGGTGGTCGTCGCAATCGGAATACCTTTATAGGCCGGACCAAACAGCAGATCGAAACCGATACCCGAATCCACCAACGCTTCGGCATAAAAACGTCCCAGCAGAGCCAGATCGCGCCCGGTATTAAACAGCCCGGCGTTGAAGAAATAGGGGCTTTTGCGCCCGGATTTCAGCGTAAATTCGCCAAACTTTAGTACCTGCTTGTTAAGCGCAAACTCAATAAACTGGCGCTGATACGGTTTCATGGATTCGCTCCTCATTTCACTTTATTACAGACAAAAAAAAGGCGACTCGCTGGTCGCCTTAAAATCAATTTTCTAACGCTGCTTTCTGCGTCGCTACAATGGATTCGATTCCCCCTCGGGCTAATGCCAACAAGGTAAGGAGTTCTTCGTGACTGAACGGCTCGCCTTCTGCCGTTCCCTGCACTTCAATAATTCGACCGTCTTCGGTCATTACCACGTTCATATCGGTTTCAGCCGCGGAGTCTTCAACGTACTCCAGATCGCAGAGCGCTTCACCATTCACGATGCCGACGGAAACCGCAGCCACCATCCCTTTCATCGGGTTGGTTTTCAGCTTACCGTTCGCGACCAGCTTGTTCAGCGCATCGGCCAGCGCAACGCAAGCCCCGGAGATAGATGCAGTACGCGTACCGCCGTCCGCCTGGATCACATCGCAATCCAGAGTGATAGTAAACTCGCCAAGCGTTTTAAGATCGACAGCAGCGCGCAGCGCGCGGGCGATCAGACGCTGGATTTCCATCGTGCGGCCGCCCTGCTTGCCTTTCGCCGCTTCACGCGCGTTACGAGTATGCGTAGCGCGTGGCAACATGCCATATTCTGCGGTGATCCACCCTTGGCCCTGCCCTTTCAAAAAGCGCGGTACGCCTTCTTCGATGGATGCCGTGCACAGCACTTTGGTATCTCCAAATTCGACCAGCACCGAGCCTTCAGCGTGTTTTGTATAGTTACGGGTCAGGGTTACGGGACGCACCTGATTAGCGCTACGGCCTGCTGGACGCATATTGAGATCTCCGGCTTGAAACGAATGTGGCTGCGCATTATACGGACTTCCGGCGGTTATTCCTATCCTGACAAGGCATGGATGGCTATAATCCTTCCATCTCTCCTTTAAAAACAGGAACGTCTATGATCCGCAGTATGACCGCCTACGCCCGGCGTGAAATCAAGGGTGAATGGGGTAGCGCTACCTGGGAAATGCGCTCGGTAAACCAGCGTTATCTGGAAACGTATTTTCGTCTGCCGGAACAGTTCCGTAGCCTTGAACCTGTTGTACGCGAACGCATTCGTACACGCCTGACGCGCGGAAAAATCGAATGTACTTTACGCTTTGAACCCGATGCCAGCGCGCAAGGCGAACTCATTCTGAATGAGAAGCTGGCAAAGCAGCTCGTTGCCTCCGCGAACTGGGTCAAAATGCAGAGCGATGAAGGGGAAATCAACCCGGTAGATATCCTGCGTTGGCCGGGCGTCATGGCCGCCCAGGAACAGGATCTGGACGCGATTGCCGCAGAGATCCTCGCCGCGCTGGACGGGACGCTGGATGACTTCATTGTCGCCCGGGAAACCGAAGGTCAGGCTTTGAAAGCGCTGATTGAGCAGCGTCTGGAAGGCGTCAGCGCTGAGGTAGTGAAAGTCCGCGCCCATATGCCGGAAATCCTGCAATGGCAGCGCGAACGTCTGGTAGCAAAACTGGAAGACGCACAGGTACAACTGGAAAATAACCGCCTGGAGCAAGAGCTGGTGCTGATGGCACAGCGCATTGACGTGGCGGAAGAGCTGGATCGTCTGGACGCGCACGTCAAAGAAACCTACAACATCCTGAAGAAAAAAGAGGCGGTTGGCCGTCGTCTGGACTTTATGATGCAGGAGTTCAACCGCGAGTCGAACACGCTGGCCTCCAAATCCATCAATGCTGATGTCACCAATTCTGCAATTGAGCTGAAAGTATTGATCGAGCAAATGCGCGAGCAAATTCAGAACATCGAGTAAACCTCATTCCCACGTAGCCCGTCGCGATGCGATGGTGCTACGTGCTTCCTTTACACTCCATACTGCCCTCGCCACTTTCGGATTACTTTTTCTTATCCATTTTCTAATCCATTAAAAATGAATAACGCATAAATAGCGGATGAATCGCAATATCAGCATAAAATATAGTTATTAAAATTGCTTCACCTTAGAAAATCTCAATCGTGATATTACGCACAAATCGTTAGTCTCTGCCCTCAGTAAACCAGGGGGAAGACATGCTGTTACACGTTCTCTACTTAATTGGCATTACTGCCGAAGCCATGACCGGGGCGCTCGCTGCGGGTCGACGCCGCATGGATACATTTGGCGTTATTATCATTGCCACCGCGACAGCAATTGGCGGCGGTTCCGTACGCGATATTCTGCTCGGTCACTATCCGCTCGGTTGGGTACAGCACCCTGAGTACGTGATTATTGTCGCTTCTGCTGCGGTTCTGACGACGATCGTCGCCCCTGTAATGCCTTACCTACGCAAACTGTTCCTTGTACTTGATGCGCTGGGCTTAGTGGTCTTTTCTATTATCGGCGCTCAGGTTGCGCTGGATATGGGGCATAGCCCGGTCATCGCTATTGTGGCGGCTGTCATTACCGGCGTATTTGGCGGCGTATTGCGTGACATGTTCTGCAAACGTATTCCGCTGGTCTTCCAGAAAGAGCTGTATGCTGGTGTTTCCTTTGCGTCTGCCGTGTTGTACATCGCGCTACAACACTACGTATCCAACCAAGACGTCGTGGTTATCTCCACGCTGGTTTTTGGCTTTACCGCTCGCTTGCTGGCGCTGCGTCTCAAACTTGGCCTGCCGGTGTTTTACTATCGCCACGAAGGTCACTAAGGGCTAAAGCCGTTAATATGCCGGGCAGCCAGCCAGTTGCCCAGCGCCCGTATTTCCGGGTTATCCCGCCACTGGATGACCCGCCTGGCGCGCCCCTCCCCTGTCGTCGGAAGCTGTTGCCAGTATTCTGCCGTGCGTGCCAGTAACTGCCCCCATGAACGATCGCCGTTGGCCTTAAGCGCCCCCTGCGTTAACGGTATGCCCATCGCCATCACCCAGCGGATAAATGGCCGATGCCGCACCAGGTTAAACTGATGCCACAACTGCTTGCTTTTTTCTTTACTAAACCCAGGTGTCGCCTGTAGTTGTTCCTGCGTTAACGCGAGCCAGGAGAAAATATGCTCGAAACGATGCGCCTGGTGAAGCACACGCCATCCTGCTTCCCCCATCCCGTCAACCTCCAGCGCCTCCTTCGACCCCAGCCAGACCAGCCTGGCGATGAACTGCTCCTGGCATACCTCGGTCGCATAAAAACAGGTTAATGCGTGATAGCGATTCCCGGGCGGTGCGGGCTTATCCCGTTGAGTGCTACGCCAGACAACCTTATCAATACGCGGAATCCCCTGTCCGGCAAGGCTGACAAGAATGTGGTCACCTGGCGCAATGTCCCACTCCTCCCAACGCCTGACAGACCCTACATTTACGCGCTTCACCCGTTTATCATCCAGCATTACTGGCGCAAGCGACGCCACAACCGAGATTTTCCCGCTCTTGCCGACAGCGAACTGAACCCCGGTGACTTCAGCTACTTTTGCGACCGGAGGATACTTCCAGGCAACCAGCCAGTCGCCCTGCCCGGGCATCCAGTGTCTGGCCTCAGGTTCTTTACCCGTTCTTACCACGACTCCATCAGTAACGAACGGTAATCCCGTTGTCCACCATGCTGTACGCACGCGTTCAACATCATCAGCGCTTTTCACCGGTTGAGAATATTGTTGTGCAAAGCCAAATCCTGCCCCGGACAGTTGACGCAAGCGCTCAGGCATCGTTGCCGGGCCATCAGGCCATGCCCAGATGAAAACAGACAGCGACTGGAGCGACGAGGTGTTATTCTGGCGCATCATCATTCCGGCGACCTTCGAGCGGGCATTCATTCCTCCCATCTGCCGCTGAATATGGTTGTCGCGCAGCAAAAAAATCTCACCCTGCAACGTGCTATTGGCAAGCGCGCCTTTTGTGCTTTGCGGTACTGCGGGTATTAAACGCACCTTCTGCGTCCAGTCCTCGCCTTTAAGCCCGCTTCCCCGGCTAATCGCGCTGACCAGGCGCCCATCCCGGTATACGAGAGTAACCGCCACTCCATCCACTTTCGGTTGCACCCACAAATCGCTGCGCTTACGCATCCACTGCTGCACCGCCTGTTTGTCCGCAAGCTTTCGCACACCCGTATGCGGAACAGGATGGGGCAATGAGCCGCTCACTGGCGGCGCCAGTTCTGCCCCGGTATCACCGCCAAAGCAGCGTTGCCACTGCACCAATTGCGCGCTGAGCTGATCGTAAACACTATCGTCTACCGCACTAACCCCCTGCTGCCAGTAACTGTCGTTCCACTGGGCGAGCTGCTGCTGTAGCCGGGCGATTTCGTCATTCGCTCTGGCTGGCGACCAGTCAGGGCAAGCCGCCCATACCGGGAAATGCCACAGCAACAGACTCAGCACGATACTTTTCCCTCTTCTCATCAGTACCTCCGCTGTAGATTGCGGGCCAGGTATAACGCGGGGCGTCATCAAAACCGAGAGGCAAAAAGCGATCGTGCGAACACGCTTCCAGACATTTTCATTGATTGCAGTAACTACACGGTAAATCAGGAAACAGGTACGCAAAACGCAATAAACTGACGCAAAAAGTGTGACAAAGGCTACGTCACATAGCGGCGACGTGTATAATAAGCTCGTATGTAGGCTCTCTTTCGATAATCACATACATAAGATACTCATGGCTCAAGGCACGCTTTATATTGTTTCTGCCCCCAGTGGCGCGGGTAAATCCAGCCTGATTCAGGCGTTGTTAAAAACCCAACCGTTGTATGACACCCAGGTTTCTGTTTCACACACCACGCGCGCACCGCGTCCGGGTGAAGTGCATGGCGAGCATTATTTCTTTGTCGATCATCATGAGTTCAAAACCATGATTGGCAGAGATGCGTTTCTGGAGCACGCTGAAGTGTTTGGTAACTATTACGGCACATCGAGTGAAACCATTGAGCAAGTGCTGGCAACGGGTGTGGATGTTTTTCTGGATATCGACTGGCAGGGCGCACAGCAAATTCGTGAGAAGATGCCGCAAGCGCGCAGTATCTTTATTTTACCGCCGTCCAAAATTGAGCTGGACCGCCGCCTTCGCGGGCGCGGTCAGGATAGCGAAGAAGTAATCGCAAAACGTATGGCGCAAGCTGTTGCAGAAATGAGCCATTACGCCGAATATGATTACCTTATTGTGAATGATGATTTCGACACCGCCCTGGGCGATCTGAAAACCATTATTCGCGCCGAACGTCTGCGCATGAGCCGCCAAAAGCAGCGTCATGACGCTTTAATCAGCAAACTGTTGGCAGACTGAACCCACTTTCAGTATTATGCCCAGTCATTTCTTCACCTGTGGAGCATTTTAAATATGGCACGCGTAACTGTTCAGGACGCTGTAGAGAAAATTGGTAACCGTTTTGACCTGGTACTGGTCGCCGCGCGTCGCGCTCGTCAGATGCAGGTAGGCGGCAAGGATCCGCTTGTACCGGAAGAAAACGATAAAACTACCGTAATCGCGCTGCGCGAAATCGAAGAAGGTCTGATCAACAACCAGATCCTCGACGTCCGTGAGCGCCAGGAACAGCAAGAACAGGAAGCCGCTGAATTACAAGCCGTTACCGCTATTGCTGAAGGCCGTCGTTAATCACAAAGCGGGTCGCCCTTGTATCTGTTTGAAAGCCTGAATCAACTGATTCAAAACTACCTGCCTGAAGACCAGATAAAACGTCTTCAGCAGGCGTATCTCGTTGCACGTGACGCTCACGAGGGTCAGACACGTTCAAGCGGTGAACCCTATATCACGCACCCGGTTGCGGTAGCCTGTATTCTGGCCGAGATGAAACTCGACTATGAAACGCTGATGGCTGCGCTGCTGCATGACGTGATTGAAGATACTCCTGCGACCTACCAGGACATGGAACAGCTTTTTGGTAAAAGCGTTGCAGAGCTGGTAGAAGGGGTATCCAAGCTTGATAAGCTTAAGTTCCGCGATAAGAAAGAAGCGCAGGCTGAAAACTTTCGCAAGATGATTATGGCGATGGTGCAGGATATCCGCGTCATTCTCATCAAACTTGCCGACCGCACTCACAACATGCGCACGCTGGGCTCATTACGCCCGGATAAACGTCGCCGCATCGCCCGTGAAACCCTTGAGATCTACAGTCCGCTGGCGCACCGTTTAGGTATTCATCACATTAAAACCGAGCTGGAAGAGCTGGGTTTTGAAGCGCTGTACCCAAACCGCTATCGCGTGATTAAAGAAGTGGTAAAAGCCGCTCGCGGCAACCGCAAAGAGATGATTCAAAAAATCCTCTCTGAGATCGAAGGGCGTTTGCAGGAAGCAGGCATTCCGTGTCGCGTGAGCGGGCGTGAAAAGCATTTGTACTCTATCTACTGCAAAATGGTGCTCAAAGAGCAGCGTTTTCACTCCATCATGGACATCTACGCCTTTCGCGTGATCGTGCATGATTCCGATACCTGCTATCGCGTACTCGGCCAGATGCACAGCCTGTATAAGCCGCGTCCGGGGCGCGTAAAAGACTATATCGCCATTCCAAAAGCGAACGGCTATCAGTCTTTACACACTTCGATGATCGGCCCGCACGGCGTTCCGGTTGAGGTACAGATCCGTACCGAAGACATGGACCAGATGGCGGAAATGGGGGTTGCGGCGCACTGGGCTTATAAAGAGCACGGTGAAACCAGCACCACCGCGCAAATCCGCGCCCAGCGCTGGATGCAAAGCCTGCTGGAGCTGCAACAGAGCGCCGGTAGCTCGTTTGAATTTATCGAGAGCGTTAAATCCGATCTCTTCCCGGATGAGATTTACGTTTTCACACCGGAAGGGCGCATTGTTGAGCTGCCTGCCGGTGCCACGCCGGTCGACTTCGCCTATGCCGTACATACCGATATCGGTCATGCCTGCGTAGGCGCGCGCGTCGACAGGCAGCCATACCCGCTGTCACAGCCGCTCACCAGCGGTCAGACCGTCGAAATTATTACCGCCCCTGGCGCACGCCCGAATGCGGCATGGCTTAACTTTGTCGTCAGCTCAAAAGCTCGCGCCAAAATTCGCCAGTTGCTGAAGAACCTCAAGCGTGATGATTCCGTCAGCCTGGGGCGCCGTCTGCTCAACCATGCCCTCGGCGGCAGCCGTAAACTGGCTGAAATCCCGCAGGAGAACATCCAGCGCGAACTGGAGCGTATGAAGCTCGCAACGCTGGACGATCTGCTGGCGGAAATTGGTCTGGGCAATGCGATGAGCGTGGTGGTGGCGAAAAATCTTCAGCAAGGCGAAGCCGCCGTACCTGCCACAACGCAGTCCAATCATGGGCATTTGCCGATTAAAGGCGCGGATGGCGTGCTGATCACCTTTGCGAAGTGCTGCCGCCCGATTCCAGGCGACCCGATCATTGCGCACGTCAGCCCAGGTAAAGGGTTAGTGATCCACCATGAATCCTGCCGCAACATCCGTGGTTACCAGAAAGAGCCAGAGAAGTTTATGGCTGTGGAATGGGACAAAGAGACGGAGCAGGAGTTCATCACCGAAATTAAGGTGGATATGTTTAATCACCAGGGGGCGCTGGCCAACCTGACGGCGGCAATCAACACGACGACCTCCAATATTCAGAGTCTGAATACGGAAGAAAAGGATGGTCGCGTCTATAGCGCCTTTATTCGCCTCACCGCGCGCGATCGCGTGCATCTGGCGAATATCATGCGCAAAATCCGCGTAATGCCGGACGTGATAAAAGTCACCCGTAACCGAAACTAGTTTTATGAACTTACAGCGTTATGCGCGTATCTGCGAGATGCTCGCCAGGCGTCAGCCTGATCTGACGGTCTGCATGGAGCAGGTCCACAAACCTCATAATGTCTCGGCGATCATTCGCACCGCCGACGCAGTAGGCGTACACGAAGTTCACGCCGTCTGGCCGGGCAGCCGTATGCGCACCATGGCGTCGGCGGCAGCGGGCAGCAATAGCTGGGTACAGGTGAAAACCCACCGTACCATCGGCGATGCAGTCAGCCACTTGAAGGGCCGGGGCATGCAGGTTCTGGCGACTCATCTCTCTGATAAAGCGGTTGATTTCCGCGAAATCGATTACACGCGCCCAACCTGCATCCTGATGGGGCAGGAGAAAACCGGCATCACCCAGGAAGCCTTAGACCTGGCGGATCAGGACATCATCATCCCGATGATCGGCATGGTGCAGTCACTTAACGTTTCCGTCGCTTCCGCTCTGATTCTCTACGAAGCGCAGCGCCAGCGGCAGAACGCAGGCATGTACCTGCGTGAAAACAGCATGCTGCCGGAAGACGAACAGCAGCGCCTGCTGTTTGAGGGCGGCTATCCGGTGCTGGCGAAAGTCGCCAAGCGCAAAGGTCTACCCTACCCTCATGTAAACATGCAGGGTGAGATCGAGGCCGACGCCGCCTGGTGGTCCACGATGCAGGCGGCAGGGTAATCACATGAAAGGCCGTTTGCTGGATGCCATCCCGCTCAATTCCTTGACCGGCGTTGGCGCGGCGCAAAGCAGCAAACTGGCGAAAATTGGCCTGCACACCGTGCAGGACCTCCTGTTACACCTTCCCCTGCGTTATGAAGATCGCACCCATCTTTACCCGATTGGCGAACTGCTGCCGGGCATTTACGCCACTGTTGAAGGCGAAGTGCTGAACTGCAATATCACCTTCGGCAGTCGCAGGATGATGACCTGTCAGATTAGCGACGGCTCCGGCATTCTCACCATGCGCTTTTTCAACTTCAGCGCGGCAATGAAAAACAGCCTGGCGACCGGGCGGCGCGTACTGACCTATGGTGAAGCCAAACGCGGGAAGTACGGCGCGGAGATGATTCACCCTGAATACCGCGTGCAGGGCGATCTCAGTACGCCGGAGCTTCAGGAAACGCTCACGCCCGTTTATCCGACCACCGAAGGCATTAAGCAAGCCACGCTGCGTAAGCTCACCGACCAGGCGCTGGACCTGCTTGATACCTGCGCCATTGCCGAGCTTCTGCCGCCTGAACTTGCGCAAGGAATGATGAGCCTGCCGGAAGCCTTGCGCACGCTGCATCGCCCACCACCGTCGTTACAGCTTAGCGATCTGGAAACCGGGCAGCATCCGGCGCAGCGACGCCTGATTCTGGAAGAACTACTGGCGCATAACCTGAGCATGCTGGCGCTGCGTGCCGGCGCGCAGCGTTTTCACGCCCAGCCGCTTAGCGCGAACGATTCACTGAAGAATCAGCTGCTGGCCGCATTGCCGTTCAAACCAACGGGTGCGCAGGCGCGCGTGGTGGCGGAGATCGAACGTGACATGGCGCTCGATGTGCCAATGATGCGTCTGGTGCAGGGCGACGTCGGTTCCGGTAAAACGCTGGTCGCCGCGCTGGCTGCGCTACGCGCCATTGCGCACGGCAAACAGGTGGCGTTGATGGCGCCGACAGAACTGCTGGCCGAGCAGCATGCCAGTAACTTCCGCAACTGGTTTGCACCGCTTGGTATTGAAGTGGGTTGGCTGGCAGGTAAACAGAAGGGGAAAGCGCGCCTGGCGCAGCAGGAAGCCATCGCCAGCGGGCAGGTACAGATGGTGGTCGGCACCCACGCGATTTTCCAGGAGCAGGTACAATTTAACGGGCTGGCGCTGGTGATTATCGATGAACAGCACCGCTTCGGCGTCCATCAACGTCTGGCGCTGTGGGAAAAAGGTCAGCAGCAGGGGTTCCACCCGCATCAGTTAATCATGACCGCAACGCCGATCCCCCGCACCCTGGCAATGACCGCCTATGCCGATCTCGATACCTCCGTGATTGATGAGCTACCGCCGGGTCGCACACCTGTCACTACCGTTGCCATCCCGGACACCCGTCGTAGCGATATTATCGATCGCGTCCGCAATGCCTGTACCCAGGAAGGCCGCCAGGCATACTGGGTCTGTACGTTGATTGAAGAGTCAGATTTGTTAGAAGCCCAGGCTGCGGAAGCGACATGGGAAGAGCTCAGGCTCGCCTTACCGGAGTTGAAGATTGGTCTGGTTCATGGGCGGATGAAACCCGCAGAGAAGCAGGCGGTGATGGCGGCCTTTAAGCAAGGTGAGCTGCACCTGCTGGTCGCGACAACGGTGATTGAAGTCGGGGTGGATGTCCCCAACGCCAGCCTGATGATTATCGAAAACCCGGAACGGTTAGGTCTGGCGCAATTACACCAGTTGCGTGGACGCGTGGGCCGTGGCGCGGTGGCCTCCCATTGCGTACTGCTCTACAAATCACCGCTCTCGAAAACCGCGCAGAAGCGCCTTCAGGTCTTACGGGACAGCAACGACGGCTTTGTGATTGCGCAAAAGGATTTAGAGATTCGCGGCCCCGGTGAACTGCTGGGCACGCGTCAGACGGGTAACGCCGAGTTCAAAGTGGCGGATTTGCTGCGCGATCAGGCCATTATCCCGGATGTTCAACGCATTGCCCGTCACATTCACGAACATTATCCGCAACAGGCAACCGCCCTGATTGAACGCTGGATGCCCGAAACCGAGCGTTATTCCAACGCCTGATAACCCCTGCCCGAGACCGTTTGTAAAATTTATAAATGCAATCGTTTGCTTTTACCATCTGGTCAGATAAAATCACCGCTTTTCCACCATGGGATTGCCTCTGATGTCTGTTAACACCGTCGAGTCGGCAAATGCGCAACCGGTTGCGCAGACGCAAAACAGCGAACTGATTTACCGTCTTGAAGATCGCCCGCCGCTCCCTCAAACCCTGTTTGCCGCCTGTCAGCACCTGCTGGCAATGTTCGTCGCGGTCATCACGCCAGCGCTGTTAATCTGCCAGGCGCTCGGTTTACCGGCACAAGATACTCAACACATTATCAGTATGTCGCTGTTCGCCTCCGGTGTGGCCTCAATTATTCAAATCAAAGCATGGGGTCCGGTCGGTTCAGGGTTGTTATCTATTCAGGGCACCAGTTTTAACTTTGTCGCCCCGCTGATTATGGGCGGCACCGCGCTGAAAACCGGCGGAGCGGACGTCCCCACCATGATGGCGGCGCTATTCGGCACGCTGATGCTGGCAAGCTGCACTGAGATGGTTCTCTCCCGCATACTGCATCTGGCGCGCCGCATTATCACACCGCTGGTCTCCGGCGTGGTGGTGATGATTATCGGTCTGTCGCTGATCCAGGTGGGTTTAACATCCATTGGCGGCGGCTATGCCGCAATGAGCGACAACACCTTTGGCGCGCCCAAAAACCTGATGCTGGCAGGCGTCGTACTGGCGCTGATCATCCTGCTTAACCGCCAGCGCAACCCCTACCTACGCGTGGCCTCGCTGGTGATCGCGATGGCGGCAGGCTATCTGCTGGCCTGGTTTATGGGGATGCTGCCGGAAAACACCACACCGGCAACACAAGACTTAATCATGGTGCCCACGCCGCTGTACTACGGTCTGGGCATTGACTGGAACCTGCTGCTGCCGCTGATGCTGGTCTTTATGATCACCTCACTGGAGACCATCGGCGATATCACCGCCACCTCCGATGTCTCCGAGCAGCCGGTCTCCGGGCCGCTGTATATGAAGCGTCTGAAAGGCGGCGTGCTGGCTAACGGCCTGAATTCCTTTGTTTCCGCCGTGTTCAATACCTTCCCCAACTCCTGTTTCGGGCAGAATAACGGCGTGATTCAGTTGACCGGTGTGGCCAGCCGTTATGTCGGCTTTGTGGTAGCGCTGATGCTGATCCTGCTCGGCCTGTTCCCGGCAGTAAGCGGCTTTGTGCAGCACATTCCTGAACCAGTGCTCGGCGGCGCCACGCTGGTGATGTTCGGCACCATCGCCGCTTCCGGCGTGCGTATCGTCTCTCGTGAACCGCTGAACCGCCGCGCTATCCTGATTATCGCGCTGTCGCTGGCTGTCGGCCTGGGCGTTTCTCAGCAGCCGCTGATCCTGCAATTTGCGCCAGACTGGGTGAAAAACCTGCTCTCCTCCGGCATTGCCGCTGGGGGCATCACCGCTATCGTTCTGAACCTGATTTTCCCGCCAGAGAAGCCGTAAGCGAAATGCGGCGATGATCGACAATCATCGCCGCTGTAACGCTCTTTCACCATTCCCGCCTTGAGGATTGCGCGTAAATCGTGCATAACTCAGATGTGTGCACTTCGCGGGATGGAAGACCATGAAATTTATTGGAAAGCTGATTCTCTACATATTGATTGCCCTTTTGGTGGTGATCCTCGGCCTCTATTTTCTGCTGCAAACCCGCTGGGGCGCGGAGCATGTAAGCGCCTGGATATCAGAGAACAGCGGGTACAGCCTGACATTTGATGTCATGGATCACCGCTTTTCCGCACCGTCCCACGTTTTGCTTGAGAACGTCACGTTTGGCCGGGATGGCCAGCCCGCCACGTTAGTCGCGAAAACGGTGGATATCGGCCTGAGCAGTCGCCAGATAACCGATCCCCTGCACGTCGACGCCATCCTGTTGCAGGACGGCACGCTCAATATCTCCCCGCAAACCGCACCGCTTCCTGTTCAGGCTGACCGCCTGCAATTACAGAACATGGCGCTTAACAGCCCGGGCGGTGAGTGGAACCTGAGCGCTCAGCGCGTTAACGGCGGCGTGGTTCCCTGGCGTCCCGAAGCGGGCAAGGTATTGGGGAATAAGGCACAGATCCAGCTCAGCGCCGGTTCACTCACGCTGAATGATGTTCCCGCGACCAACGTGCTGATTGAAGGCAGCATTGATAAGGAACAGGTAATCTTAAGCAACATTGGCGCAGACATTGCGCGCGGCGCCTTAACCGGCGTGGCGCGACGCAACGCGGACGGCAGCTGGGTGGTGGAAAATCTGCGTCTGAACGACATCCGGCTGCAAAGCGATAAATCGCTGACCGACTTTTTTGCCCCGCTCACCGCTATCCCGTCTCTGCAAATTGGCCGTCTTGAAGTGACCGATGCCCGCCTGCAAGGCCCGGACTGGGCAGTAACCGACCTCGATCTCAGTTTGCGCAACCTGACGTTCAGCAAAGATGACTGGCAGACGCAAGAAGGCAAACTGTCGATGAATGCCAGCGAGTTCATCTACGGTTCGCTGCATTTCTTCGATCCCATTCTGAATGCCGAATTCTCACCGCAGGGCATTGCGCTACGCCAGTTCACGACCCGCTGGGAAGGCGGTATGGTCAGAACATCCGGCAACTGGCTGCGTAACGGCAAAGCGCTAATCCTCGACGATGCCGCCATTGCCGGGCTGGAATACACGCTGCCGGAAAACTGGAAGCAGCAGTGGATGAAACCTCTGCCTGGCTGGTTAAACAGCCTGACGCTGAAAAAATTCAGCGCCAGTCGCAACCTGGTGATTGATATCGACCCGGCTTTCCCGTGGCAGCTCACCGCGCTGGATGGTTATGGCGCAAATCTGGGACTAGTGCAGAACCATCAATGGGGCGTATGGAGTGGGAACGCAACGCTTAACGCGGCAGCCGCGACGTTTAACCGAGTGGACGTGCGTCGCCCCTCCCTGGCGCTGGCGGCAAACAGCAGCACAGTTAACATCAACGAGCTGAGCGCATTTACGGAGAAGGGGCTGTTAGAAGCCACGGCCAGCGTTTCACAACTCCCCCAGCGCCAGACAAAAGTCAGCCTGAACGGACGCGGCGTGCCAATGAACGTCTTGCAGCAATGGGGATGGCCTGCGCTGCCCATTTCCGGCGACGGCAACATCCAGCTTACCGCCAGCGGTAATATCCAGGCGGACGCCCCACTGAAGCCAACGGTAAACGGCCAGTTGCACGCGGTAAACGCCGATAAACAGCAGGTGACGCAAACAATGCGGGCAGGCGTTGTGTCAGGAGCGGAAGTCACGCAACCACAGCCTGCGCAATAGTGTGTTTTGCCCGGTGGCGCTACGCTTACCGGGCCTGTGACAGGTTTTCTCACGAAACGTCGCATGGACGCTATATGAACTCATAATTCCCAAAAGATATGAAAACAGGTAACTCATGGATTTTGTGAAGATTTATATGAAACCGATCATAGTAAGGCGAAAGGCTGATGAAAAAAGTGAGTGGGGGGATGTGGAAACCTTGAGAAAGTAGCTATAATGCGCCCCGCCTCCATGTAGCAATGTGGGCGCGGAAGATCGTCGTCTCCGGTGAGGCGGCTGGACTTCAAATCCAGTTGGGGCCGCCAGCGGTCCCGGGCAGGTTCGACTCCTGTGATCTTCCGCCAAAGTTCCTCACTCTTCCCCTGGGTCTTAAGCCAATTCCCCAAATTCATTCCTTCATTGCGACCTGATCTTTAAATGCCCTCGCCCACTATCAAGAAATCGATCATAGCTGTATCGTCCTGACGGCCTGGAGCGAACGGGAGAAAACATTGCCTGGTGAACTAAAAGAAGCACAACCGCAGTTAAAAGGGATTAAGAGCGCGCTGATTCCCCTCGTTATATTGTGCGCCGGATGGCGCTTACGCTTATCCGGCCTACACACTACAAACGGCAACGCGTATCGCCTCACATCGGGGGGAGTTCCAGTCTTTCGCAGCGCGCTTTTACCGCTTCGTGCAGCAGGCGGACTGCCGTCGAAAGCTGTTTGCGGTGCGGGCAGATCATGTTCAGCGGGACTTTCTCTCCCTGATAATCTGGCATCAGGCGCTGCAATCGCCCGTCACGCACATCTTCAGAGACATCAAGCCAGGCTTTATACGCCATCCCCTCTCCGGCGATAGCCAGCCGCCGGATAACTTCAGCATCGTCGCTCATCATGGTGCCGTTGACCTGTACGCTGCTGACGTCACCGTTGCGGATGAACGTCCAGCGGTCATGCAGGCGTCCGCGCAACACGAACGTTAACGCATTCAGATTCGCTAAATCATCGGGATGACGTGGATCGCCGTGTTGCGCGACCCAGTCCGGCGAGGCCACCAGCACACGCCGGTTATCGGGGGAGACGGGCAGCGCGATGTAAGAAGCATCTTCCGTATTGCCGTAACGGAACGCGACATCAACCGGATCTTTAAATACATCGGCAACCTGATCGGAGAAAAACACCCGCAGGCGCAACGCAGGGTGGCGACGGCGAAACGACTGGAATACCGGGAGCAGTAAATTGCGCCCAAGATCGGAGGGCACGGCGATTTGCAGCGTACCGGAGATCTCATCTTCCGGCGTCTGAATTTTTTGCAGCCCGGCGTGCATCACCTCAAGCATCTGTCTGGCGTAAGGCAACCAGACCTCGCCTTCCGGCGTCAGCCGTAAGCTGCGGGTCGAGCGTGCGAACAGGCGAATGTTTAACGTAGACTCCAGCCGTTTGATGGCGGAACTGACCTGGGCAGGCTGTACCCCGGCTTCCCGCGCCGCATCGCTAAAACTGTTTAGCGCCGCCGCGCGAACAAACAACGTGAGATCTTCAAGCCGGAACATTTTCACTCCCCGAATATAAGTCCTGTCGTCGTGAGGCTATTTTTCCCGTTCTGCTGGCGGTTTACCATCGAATTATACAAACGATAAACCTGTTCCCACACCGGAGACATTATGAAAGCCATCGCAATTACCCGCGCCGCGCCAGAAGGCAGCAATATTGAGTTTTTACAGGACATTGACCTCCCTGTTCCGGTCGCCGCCGGACATGACCTGCTGGTTGAGGTGAAAGCCATCTCCGTTAACCCGGTCGATACCAAAGTACGCGCGGGTTTTAACGCAGAGACCCCGCGCGTGCTGGGCTGGGATGCCACAGGCGTAGTGAAATCAGTCGGCGAGGCGGTGACATTGTTCGCACCGGGGGATGAAGTCTGGTATGCCGGCGCGTTGGGCCGTCCGGGAAGCAACAGCGAGTTCCAGCTTGTTGATGAGCGCATCGTCGCGTTGAAACCCAAAACGCTGGATAATGCCGCCGCCGCAGCGCTGCCGCTGACCTCGATCACCGCATGGGAAATGTTGTTTGACCGCCTCGGCGTTGAAGAAGGCGGCAACGAAGGAGATACGTTGCTGATTGTCGGCGCCGCAGGCGGCGTGGGCTCCATCCTGACGCAGCTGGCCCGCAAACTCACCCGACTGACGGTGATCGGCACCGCGTCGCGCCCGGAAAGCCAGAAATGGGTACGCGAAGCCGGTGCGCATCATGTCATCGACCATAGCAAACCGCTGACGGAAGAGCTGGCGCGGATCGGCATCAACGCGGTGACGCACGTCGCCAGCCTGACCCACACTGATAAGCATTACCCGCAGCTCATCGAAGCCCTGGCGCCGCAGGGTAAGCTGGCGCTGATAGACGATCCAGCAACGCTCGACGCACGACCGCTGAAAACAAAGAGTATTTCGCTGCACTGGGAGTTTATGTTTACCCGCTCAATGTTTGAAACCGACGACATGATCGCCCAGCATCAGCTACTGACCCGCGTGGCGCAGCTCATTGATGCTAAGGTGATTCACACCACGCTGGGCGAGCATTACGGAGCCATCAACGCGGCAAATATTCAGAAAGCGCACGCACAGCTTGAAACGGGCCGCTCCGTCGGCAAGATTGTGCTGGAAGGCTTCTGATAAGCCCCCCAGGGGCGAGAAAGTCGCCCCTGCTTTTTTATGCGCCGCGTAAAACTATATGAACGGGTTGTCTCTTCCGGGACGAAATCGCTATGCTTGCCGCATCGCCCCTCTACCGCTAACGCCCATGATCAAAACGCTGCACATCGAAAACTACCGCTCGATTCGCCATCAGTCTCTGGAACTGGAACAGCTCAATATCGTCTTCGGCCCTAACGGCACCGGAAAGTCGAATATCTATAAGGCGATTCACCTGATGCACAGTGCGGCGCAGGGGCAGTTCTCACAGGCGCTGGCGAACGAAGGCGGTATTCTGAAGGTATTCTGGGCCGGGAAAACGCGCAGCGACCAGTTGCGGCGCATGACTCTGGCGGTAGAAACAGAAACCTATGAATACGAGTTACAGGTAGGGTTTGTCGAGAAGCTCCCCTACCCGTCGCAGTTCGATCTCGACCCGGTCATCAAAGAGGAGTCTGTCTGGTTGAGCGGGCACGCTCGCCGCCCCTCCTCACAGTTGATGAAACGTAAAAACCAGGTCGTATTCCTCAATAATATCCATCACGAGAAAGTCACCCACAGCGGCACGCTGTATGAGAACGAGTCGGTATTCGGCCAGTTGGGAGAGCCACACCTCTACCCGGAGGTATCGCAGATGCGAGAAATGCTGCGCAACTGGCGCTTTTATCATGAGTTTTCAGTCTCGTCTGGTTCTGCGATTCGTGTTCCGCAGGTGGGATTCCGCTCACCGGTTCTGGCCAGCGACGGAGCAAACCTGGCGGCAGCGTTCCAGACAATCGTCGAGATTGGCGATGAACTGCTGCTGATGCGGATTCTCGATCGGGCATTTCCCGGTTGCGTGTTCTACAGCGATAACAGCGGCGGCCGCTTTCGCCTGATGATGAAACGCGAAGGGTTGACCCGTCCGCTGGAACCTGCGGAGTTCTCGGATGGCACGCTACGTTTCCTGTGCCTGGCCGTAGCGCTGTTAAGCCCGCGACCGCCAGCTTTTATCGCGCTCAACGAACCGGAAAACAGCCTGCATCCGCAGATGTTGCCCGCCCTCGCCCAACTGATCGCCGAAGCCAGCCGCCATTCGCAAATCTGGCTCACCAGTCATTCGCCTGAACTGGCCAATCTGATCGAGAAACATGCCGCGTTTTCGCTGTATCAACTGGCGATGGAGGACGGTGAAACACAGCTTACCCGACTGTCGTAAAAGTGGGCGATGCTAACGCCCGTCTCGTTTGTGCCGCCATCTCTGCTATGATGCCTGCACATAAAAAAGACAAAACACCATGTTGAGGAAAAAATGGGGTCCACCAGAAGAGGGATGCTGAACGTCCTGATTGCCGCCGTATTATGGGGAAGTTCAGGAGTTTGCGCGCAGTACATTATGGAACAAAGCCAGATGTCGTCGCAGTTTCTGACCATGACGCGTCTGATATTCGCCGGGTTGATTCTGCTGATGCTCTCGTTTGTTCACGGCGACAAAGTATTCTCCATTTTCAAAAACCGCCAGGACGCCCTAAGCCTGCTGTTCTTTTCCATCATGGGGGCGCTTACCGTACAGCTCACCTTCCTGCTCACCATTGAGAAATCCAATGCCGCCACCGCAACGGTGCTGCAATTTTTATCGCCGACGATTATCGTGGCGTGGTTCTCGCTGGTACGGAAAGCGCGCCCCGGCATTCTGGTGCTGACGGCCATTCTCACCTCTCTTATTGGCACCTTTTTGCTGGTAACACACGGTAATCCGACATCGCTGTCTATCTCGCCTGCCGCGCTATTCTGGGGGATTGCCTCCGCGTTTGCCGCAGCGTTTTATACGACCTGGCCCTCTACGCTGATCGCGCGTTACGGCACGCTTCCTGTCGTTGGCTGGAGCATGTTGATCGGCGGCGTGATATTGCTGCCCTTCTATGCCGGGCAGGGAACGGATTTTGTGGTCAGCGGCAGCCTGATTCTGGCGTTTTTCTATCTGGTGGTCATCGGCACATCGCTGACTTTCAGCCTGTATCTGAAAGGGGCGCAAATGATTGGCGGGCCGAAAGCGAGCATTCTGAGCTGCGCGGAACCGCTAAGCAGCGCGTTGTTATCGCTGCTGTTGCTGGGCATCAGCTTCACCCTGCCGGACTGGCTTGGTACATTGCTGATCCTCTCGTCGGTGGTGCTGATTTCAATGGATTCCCGCCGTCGCGCCCGGGCGGCATAAGGCAAAAGAGTGGACTCCAATAATCTGGTCCACTCTTTTATCGCTTATAATGTCGCGTTAATGTTTATTAGCCTTTTGTATAATCTGCAATTTTTCTGGTCGATAAGCTTACGCGTCAGCGCCCAGCGCTCCCGATAAACCAGTTTATCGCTCACATTTAATTCCAGTGCGATTTCTTTAACCGACATGCCTTGTAAGAGATGAAACACAATTTGCTGCTCACGCAGCGTGAACAAGAAACTACTTGAACGGCATTTTCTATTACCATTAATCACCGCATTACAATGCACCATGAAAGCATCCATGCGCTCCCTGACCGCCGTAAGGCCATGCAGTCCGGCAACCGAAAGAAAAGAGGTATGGTCAGGGTTATACATATCGACAAAAAAGAGTATATGATTAAAACGCATTCGCTTTATCTCTTCCCCTTTTGCCGAGAGGGTAATATCGTGTTCGAGCGTGCGACTGCGTTGTTTATACGTCGCATCAAACCGCAATGAAAACGGAATAAAATTACTGTACTTATCGATCAGGTGAAAGGGTATATCTTCATTAAGCCCCATTTTCAATCCTGATTCATGCAGGGCATCTTCAAAAAGTGTATGAATGGCAATACCATCATAAATATTTTTCGTCAGGTAAATAAATTTAAAACGTAAGGATGAAGGGTTAAAATTAAGCATAACGTTATCCTTCGCATTAGTAGTTATAGGTATTGACCACGCCATAATCATCAATCCATGAGAGTGTTTTGACTGTGCCCTCCCCTTTTGTGTTTTTGGGTAAAACAACCGTTTTAGTTGACAATGGTGCCCAAAGACCATCATCAGGTAATTGCTTTATTTCTGTACCGTCATTCAACGTAAGATCCATTAATGTTACGTACAAAGGTGAGTTATTCTTTACTAACAGGCAGCGTTTTCCTCCACAATCAGATAAAGAGATGTGTAATTCTTTTATACTTTCCTCAAGGGTGATTGCTGCCAGTGCAGTGGGCCGCCAGAATAACTTCACCCGAGTACGAAAAGCGACCTGTAGCGCGCCCTTCTCCGCTTTACTATCAGCCACAGGAGGGACTTCCAGCGTGTTCAGCCAGAATAAAGATTCTCTGTCAGCAGGTAATGTATGCTGGTCGCCAGTAAACTGCACCCGCACCGCCCGGGATGTTTTTCCTTCAAGCCGAAAAATCGGAGGTAAAATGATAAACGGTGTTTTAATCTCCTCGGGACGATCAAAAATATTGTCTTTTTCAGTCCACAACTGCAATAAAACGGGTTTCAGCCCTTCATTGTAAATAGTAAATGATGTTTCGCGCGCCTTTTCATTAATTATCACTCGCGTGTAATTAATATACGTTGCCGACATAGCCGATGACGGCAATAAAAGTAAAATCAGGAAGTGGTTCAGAACATATTTTAGCCGTTTCGCCATGCCCCCTCCTCTATTTATAGACAAGGGTGAATGTCACTGCACCTCTGACATCGCCAGAAGAGACATTTGCCGCAGTCTGATATAAACCGGCACGTAGTGGCACGGTATAATTCGCATTGTCCTGAGCCGGATCATAATCCGTCAGGAGATATGCCGTATTAAACGACAGAGGGATATTCTGATCGTCCAACAACTGGATACCCACGCCACTCGCCGTTGAGGTGCTCGCCAGCGCAAAAACACCGTTGGCGTTATCAATAATGGCCGTGGTCGGCGTAAACAAATAGCTGATGCTCGATAACCCTGCCGGGCATTTTGTAAAGTTCAGATTAAAATCAGTACGCGCAGCGGTATAACCTATGCCACTAAAATCAGTTCGGCTAACAGCCGGTAAATTAACCGTAACATCCGACGTCGTACAGGTTCCCCCGGTGGTGGATATGATCAGCCCTCCCGCCAGAAAATCAGCGATCATATAGGTGCCGCTGCCAACAGACGTACTGCCCCCGTATGTCTGGTAGTGTCGCATATACATCGGGTCAAAGACGGAAGTGCTGCCTGCGGTTAACGATGTCGAGGTTTTTACAAAACGGATTTGGACATCCACGCCGAGATTCCATGAACTTCCATCGCCTGTCACCGTAAATAACTGCGAAGGCGTCTGCTGCCCTCCGGTCGCAATAGTAAGAGGATACCAGTCGCTGGTTTGCCCTTTTACCGTATAGCGCCAGCGAGCGATATACCCCAACCCGGTTTTTACCGTCGTGTTATAGACAGTATACGTTTGCCCATCGACCTGGGTAGTTCCCCAAACGGTGTAGGGGGGATACCCCTGTACCGCCATCGGGATGGCGTAGCTTTGATAATTGGTACGATGAGAGCAGGTCCATGCCGTCGGGTTGTAAGAGGTCGCCCAGGTCCCCAGCAAATCACCGACGGCAGCATCTTTACCCACCTGTACGGTCGTAGAGTCAAAGTACTGGTAGTAGCCATTGGTACGCTCACAGTTCACCCACGTCCCGTCCGCTCGCGCCACGCCGCACATCGCCGCCAGTGCCAGAAAAGAGAGGGCAATGCCCGTTACGATAGTTTTCATCTTTCACTCCTTAATTACTGGCATACCGCATCAGCCCGACGTAAGTCGGCGACATCTGCGCTTTTCTGCTCTGATAAGCGGTAACTGAACTGGCACTCCTGACCCGATCCACTTCCCCATTTCACGCGCAATTTGCCCGCCAGATTCTTAACGCGCGCAAAACTTTGCCCACCCTGGGCGATGTAACCGACAGTATTGCCGCTCTCATCGACCACATCGGCGCCAAAAGGCAGCACATCACCGGCATGGCGGAGAGTGAAAAGCACGGAATACCCTGTATCCGTGGCGTATTTCATCAACACCACGGCACCTGCGGTAGGGACGCTGTTCTGGCTGGTGACGTCCAGGGAGATATCATTCGATAGCCCCCGAGGGTCGAGCTCAATCGTGTTCTGGCGATAGGGTGAGAGGTAAGGCACTGCGGCATTACCATTGCGGTTAAGGCTAAGGCTGCTGTTGTTTGCCACCTTTGCGCCTCCCGCATGTTCCGCTTCAATGACCGCCATGGTGTCCCCCATGATCGGCGTCAGCACAACGCCATTTTGCCAGGCGACAACACCGCCAGAGAGGTTCATGCCGTATTGCTGGTAGCCCTGGCCTGCTGAGAAACTGCCGCCCATGCTGGTCCACGGCGAAGTCCAGTTACCACTGACGCCGCCCGTGGTTTTATTGCTGCTATGGTCGTAGTCATCCTGATTGACGAACGCGCCCCAGTTATACTGACGGTTCTCCCCGGAGGTGCCGGCGATTGAGTTTTGCAGCCCCCGATGCCCGCTTTCCTGAACATAGGTGGTACTGAGATAAGCCGAGCGCGCGCTGTTCCCTAACGGCAGGGAAATCCCTATCGCGATTTTGTTATCCCATTTGTCTTTCACTAAATCGCGGGTACGGCTGGCGTTGAGGTTAAAATTGAACCACTTGAACGCATTGGTGTAACCCAACTGATACTCGGTATCACGCCCGCTTTTGTTCCAGTAATCCTGAGTGCTGGCACTGAGATTAATGCTCCCAAGCGTCTCGGAAATAGTCTGCGTTGCGCTGAGTTGCAGACGATTCTTGCGGTTAATGCTGCTGGAATAAGCCCCTTTATTTGTCCGCTCTAAATCACGCATCAACATCGCATCGTCAATATCGTAATAACCGGAGCTGGAATAACGATAGCTCGCCAGGGTGATATTGGTATCAACGACGGGCAGAATCCTGGCAAATGAAAAGCGGATGCTCTGGCCTTCACGCTTACTGTTATCCGCAAGCGTCGTTCGCGCATGTGTTATGTCAGCAGAAAGCGCGCCAATGAGCGTATTGAGCGCGACGCCACCTGCGACCGATTGATAATCCTCCCCGCCCATCGCACCGGTGTAAGTGGTCAGTAAGTTAGTAAAACCATGACGGAATGTCCCCATCGCAATCTGTGGTTTCTCATTCACGGAGGTATTCCGATAGCGCCCCGCCATCAGCGAATAGCGACTGGTTCCCGGGCGGAGCAGTTCAGCGATGGAAGCATAGGTCACGGTAAAGCTGTGCTCACTCCCATCTGCCTCTTTAATCGTTACCAGCAGATCGCCGCCAGTGCCATTGGGGTACAGGTCATCAATACGGAACGCGCCAGGCGGAACCGTTGTTTGATAGATACGCGCGCCGCGCTGACTCACGCTGACGAGTGCGTTGGTGTTTGCAACACCGCTAATGACTGGCGCATAGCCTCGCTGGGAATCCTCATACATACGATCGTCAGAAGTCAGCATTACGCCCCGAAAACCAACGCTGTCGAAGACCTGGCCATCCGTGGTGGAATCACCCATCACCAGTTTGCTGCGCAGCGGAATAATGCCGCGCTCAAGATAAGTGCTGGTTGAGTCATAATGCCAACCCTGATCGTTGTTCCAGTTGAAAACACCGCGATAGCGTAAGCGCCAGGCATCCCAATTGAGCCCTCCCATCAGGCTCAGATACTGAGATGACATAGAGTCCGTTCCAGACATCTCTGCATGCCATGCGTTGTAATCATATTGCAACGTCGCAGCAGGAATACCGTTATCCCATAATTCAGGATTAACATAGCCGCGAACCTGGCGAAGCAGCCATATCTGAGGCGCCTGCACATTGATGCGCTGTGTCGTCACATCGTAATAAGCTGTTAAATCAGAAGATATATCACCAATACGCACACAACTTTCATTATTCTTTAACGACTGGCGCAGCATTGGATCAATTTTATCAATATCGATTCCCAGCGTTGATATCAGCTTCAGCGTAAAACACGGTTTGGCTACCACGGCATTGCTTTTATCATTTTCGAACTTAACTTCACCACGCCCTCGCCATTTGTCGTTCACATACAGATCGACATTATATTGTCCCTGCGGAACCGGGTTTCCCTGAGAATAGTTGCTAACATCAATCGCTGAGCGTAAAAAATCGCTATTAAATTGCACTTCATCATTTTCAGCGAAGGCAACCTGAACAGAAATAAAAGATAAAACAACGAATTGAGCAATGCGGGTTAATCTCAGAGGACAAGAAATAACGTTATGGGCTACTTTATAATTTTTGCTCATTTGTTGTTTCTCCACCATAATCATTTATTACACTGTAAAAAACTGAAGCACCGCTCAATTGCGTCGATTTTTTATTAGCGAGCGGAAATACTATTTCGCTTTTTGGCTTCACCATACGCTGGGGGAAGTTTTCTACAGCAGCTAATACAGCTGACCCTGTTGTTCGACGAATCTCAACCTTGCTGAAAGTGATGTAATAGGGAGAGTCGTTTACTACTTTTATGTTGTTCCCTTGTTGGAATATTTTTAATTCTTTATAAGACTGTAATGGTGTTGGTTGCAGATTATCCGGGCGGTAGAATAATTTTATTCGGGTACGAAATGCCAGTTGCATATGTGTTTTGCCCGACGTTGAATCCTGTGCTTTTGGCGGAATTTCCAGCATATTGAACCAAAACAAGGACTCCCTGTCCTGCGGCAATGACGGGTTCGTCGCCATGATTCGCACAGCTTGCCCTTTCGCCGGATCAATACGAACAACGGGAGGAGCAATGAGGAACGGAACCGTGATCTCCCCAGGCTTTGCATTTGGGTTACCATCATCCATCCATATTTGTAAAAGATAAGGATTATTCCCCCGGTTTTTTAACTGAACCGTTGATTCCTTGTCTTTTGCATTAAATACAATGCGTGTTCCGTTAATCACAACGTCAGCCATAGCATTCAGTGAGAACGCCGAAAATAACAATACCAGCCCGGAAGATAATATCTTTAACATCTCATCACCTCATAATCAGGAGTAAAGGACGCCGCCTTTACTCCTGTCTTTATTACTCGTAAACCATGGTGTAATCGACCTGAGTCGTTACAGAACCCGCAGTAGATGCGCCAGTAGCATAATATTGCGCAAAGTAATTCAGCGTACCGTTTCCAGAAGAGATATCGACAGGGATATCATTCTGGCCATTCGCTACTGAAGCCCCTGCAACAATGGCGTTACGATCGGCGTTTAATAATTGAACCTGCACGTTAGTCGCTGCATCTGCCGCTGCTGAATCAATGTTCAGACGACCGGTTGTGCTATCAACATAAGCGCCAGGTTCGAAGTAGGTGCTGGCGGTATTTAAAGATGTTCCTGAGCAGTTACTCAGCGAGATAGTGAACGGCGTAGCACCTGCCGTTGCGCCTGCTGCGCCGAGCGTAGTAGACGAAACGGTTGGCAGCGTTACCGTTGCATCATTACTGCCACCGTCGACAGAAATAGTACAAGTTGTATCAGTAATTTGTCCGTTAATTGTAATAGTTCCATCCACTGCAAATGCTGAAGCAGTAAATGCTGAAGTGATAACCATTGCTAACGCGGATAACGCATAATTATATTTACGCATAATAAATTCCCCTGGTGTTGTTGATATAAATGAACGACGTATTGAATGTGTTATTAAGGCAAAACAAACCTCACCCCATTATCAAAAATGAGTACTGAATAACACCTTCCGGTTCCATTGACATAATATACGCAAAACTTTCATCCGCAATATTAGGATTTTTCAACCAAAAGAAATCAAATCCAAATGCTTACAGGAAAATAAAGTACCGCATAATATCTGCGCTATTCACCATGCAAAATATATCGATAACCAGGTTTTTATAAGACAGTATCAGTTAAAAAAAGATAAAATTTTATAAATCAAATAAATTGATCCAGATCACTGCACGACCCAAAACAGTCGAAATTTAAACATATAAAAAACACAATAAAAACCAAATATCAAACAAACAGGAACAAAACGATCACATTTATTGCTGCATTATTAGCCAGAAAACACCACTTTTAGAATTACGAGAATAATCCTGACAATACGACTAAAGTATTTTATATAATTTATTAATAATTAATGAGTTATTACAAACAAATCATTTTTTTAATTTTTTGCAAGAATAATCCTATTTAGATTCTAAACGTAACTATTGTTAAGCCAAGGTTACAATACATACCATTTCCAGGAATTTTACCGGAACGATCTTTTCTTTTAATCACCTACTATTTCTCAGTATAAAAATCTAAAGATTGCTTACCACAACCTTACAAAAAAGGACAATCCACTATTAGAATCGGCTTTTTTGAGCACAAAAAAGAATGGAAGGGGAAAGTTTGTTGAAAACTCCGAACGGGGAAAAAAGAAGAGAAATTTCGCTATTGTCGTTAAGCGGGAAATACCATGCTGCATGTTATCGCCAGAAAAGAGTCTCTGGCGATAAAGTTCATTTAACTTAAAGCGTTACCGATCACCACCCCGGCACCGCGCCACCGTTAAAGATAGTCTCTGCGGCTTTCGCAACTTCCGGCGACTGATAAGACTGTAAAAACGCTTTCACATTTTCAGCATCTTTGTTGTCTTCCCGCGCCACCAGTATGTTCACATACGGCGAGTTTTTATCTTCGATAAAGACGCTGTCATGTACCGGCGAAAGTCCGGTTTGCTGGATGTAGGTGGTGCTAATGATCGCCACATCCACTTTCGCATCGTCCAGTACGCGCGGCAGCTGCGCGCCTTCCAGCTCCATAATATTCAGATGACGTGGGTTGTCGGTGATATCCAGCGCCGTTGGTAACAGACCTTTCCCCTCTTTCAGGGTAATCAACTTCTCTTTTTGCAGCAGCAGGAGCGCACGCCCGAGGTTAGTCGGATCGTTAGGAATGGCGATCGTCGCCCCGTCTTTCAGTTGATCAACCGTTTTAATTTTTTTCGAGTAGCCCGCCATCGGGAAAACAAAGGTGTTGCCTACCGCTACCAGCGTGTAGTTATGGGCTTTGTTATCTTGTTCGAGGAACGGTCGATGCTGGAACACGTTGGCGTCCAGTTCGCCGTGATTGGTCGCATCGTTAGGCAGCAATGAACCGCTGAATCCTACCAGTTCCACATCAAGACCGTACTTCTCTTTGGCGACTTTCTTCGCGACTTCCGCCACATCCTGCTCGGCGCCGTTAATCACGCCGACTTTGATGTGTTTCGCATCGCTGCTTTGCTGATCGCACCCCGCCAGCAATATGCCCGCCAACAGTACCGCCGCCCCTGCCCGTAAATGAGGTATCGTCAATTTCACGTTTTTATCCTTATTAAATAACCATCTGATGGGTAATGAAATGACTATAGCGGGAAGGCCGCTGCGGTTTAAAAAACGAAAAGGCATCAGCAAGAAGAAAAAGGCATATACAAAAGCCCGGTGGCGCGAACGCTTGCCGGGCCTACGTAAACTACGCCATCAAACCAGCGCTTTCACGATCTCCATTAACCTGACGATATCGTCAGGCCGGGTGTTTCCGGTTTGCGGATCGATAATCGAGCTGTAAACATGCGGCATCACGCGCGGCACGCCCGCCTCCAGACAGGTTTGCAAAATAACGCCGAAATTTTCCAGGGAAATGCCGCCGGTCGGTTCGATCAGCGTCATCCCGTTGCGGGCTGCGCTGGTTGCCAGCACATACAGCTCCGGTAACGACGTCTCGCCGCCCATCGGGAAAAACTTCGCCGCGTGCGCCCCCATATCCTGCATCATGCGTACCGCTGCATCGCAGGAAACGCGGGCCGGCGTCCCCTGGCTGCTGCAAACGCCAGTGGAGATAAGCACCTCGCCCGGCGTGCCTGTCGGGCTGACCAGCGCGTTGATATGCGTTTTCTCGCCGCCCGTTGCCGCCAGCGCGCCAGCGGCAAAACCACATCCGGTAAAGGTCTGGTTGACGTGCGCCGGGTGTACCTTTGCAGCAATCATCGCCGCCTTATAGTATTGCGCCGGATCGCCCGCTCCCAGCCCCACGGAGATGCACGGCACCTCTGCCATCCAGCGTTTTACCTCCTGAACACCGTCCTCCACTGAGGCAAACTGTGCGGAGAGGACGCCGATCGCCGCATGGCCTTCGGCAGCATCATAGATTTCCCTGGCATTGGCGATATCTTTCGCCAGTACGTTAATCGCCACACGATTACGATAAAAATTAATCTGCTGCATGGTCGGCAATCTCCTTCAGTCGCGCCACGATTAACGCCATTTCCCCTTCTGCGACCGTTCGCGGGTCGAGGCTGAAAACGCCCTGGTGGAGGTTATAGCGACGGGCATAAATGGCGATATCGCCGCCGCGCAGCTGAGCTTCGACTTCGCGGGCATCCCGCCCCAGTTCACGGGCATTCACCCGAATACGAATACGCCAGATCGCGCGCCCGGCCTCATCCTGCTCGATATCCGCACTCAACCCACGAATCGCTGAAATGGCGTCGGCTACCGGCTGAAGCTGTTCGGCGGTGACTATCGTCTGCCCCTGGTGATAATTCTCCAGCGCATATACCAGCCCGACCATATTCTCCTTACCGATCTTCATCGCTCTGGCGATGCCGTGATGCTGCGCTTTGCAGGCGGCGATCCACGTTCTCTTGCCGGTGATAAATCCAGAGGTTGGCGCATTGAAGGCTTTCGCGCCGCTGTAGACAACCATATCCGCGCCGCTCGCCACCCAGACGTGCAAATCCTCCTCCGCAGCAGCATCAACAATTAACGGCAGGTTGTGGATCTGCGCCACCTGGACGAAGTCTTCAATGCCCAACATCCCCTTTTGCACGCAGTGATGTGATTTCACATACAGCAGGGCAGCGGTGTCATCGGTAATCGCACTCTCCAGTTGCCAGCGCGCGGCCAGGTTGCTCGACCCCACTTCCACTACGCGCCCGCCACCCAGACGGATTGCGCTGGTGATCGGCGCGCCGTAATCCACATTATGCCCACGCAGCATCACCACTTCATTGGCCATACCGGAACTGTCCGGCATCTGCGTGACCCGGGCCCGATCGCCACGGGTAATAGCGGCGGCAACGGCAATCGCAATTCCCGCCGAGGCGCATGAGGTGACATAACTGTCTTCCGCGCCGGTATAGCGGGAGACCCGCTCACCGGTTTTTTCTACCAGCTTGTCGATCTCGACAAAAGCGGAGGCCGCACGCGCCGTGGCGTGCATCACCTCCGGCGCGACGCTGGAGACGCCAAGAATCGTCATCTTGCCGCAGGCGTTAATCACCTGCTTTAGCCCCAGCTGTTGATAGATATTCTGTGTCATGGCTTACAACACTCCCAGCAGCGAGCAGACCACGCTAAGCGCCACAATCGACAGCAGAATGGTGGTATAACGCGGCCCTTTCTTCACCAGAAAGATATAGATGGCAAATACTGCCGCCAGCGGCAGCAGGCCAGGCGCAATCGAATCGAGGATCTGCTGAACCACCACTTCAGAACCTTTCAGGGCGCTGATTTTCAGCGGGGTGGTGATCTTGACGTAGCTCGCCGACAGCGCCCCCATCATGATCAGCCCCAGCACGTTAGCGCCGTAGATCAGTTCCTTGATTCGCCCCCCTTGCAACAGCCCGACGATGGAATCACGTCCCAGCGTATAGCCTTTGTGAATCAGGCCGTAGCTGATCGCCAGCGTAATGGCCGGATAGAGAATCAGCGGCGCAATACCCCCGAATGCGCTGCCATTGGCGGCGAACGGAATAAAAATCGCAATCAACAGCGGCATCACCGCCGCCCAGACGATGGAATCACCCATCCCGGCCAGCGGCCCCATCAGGCCGGTTTTAATCCCGGTGATGGAGGCGTCGCTGATCGGTTCGCCACGCGTTTTCTGCTCTTCCATAGCGATGGAGATGCCCTGGATCACCGCGCCAAAGGTCTGTTCTGAGTTAAAGAAGTTCAGATGGCGCTTCAGCGCTTCCACCTGTTCCTCTTTTTGCGGGTAGAGTTTTTTGATGATCGGCGTCATCGAGGCGCAGAAAATCAGGCTCTGTAAACGTTCATAGGAGTTAGAAACCTCCGCGCCCAGCCAGTAGATAAACCACGCCCTGGTGATGTCCGCTTTGGTCAGCGATCCGGTTTCCCGCGCACGCTCAACCAGTTCATGTTGCATTACGTCGCTGCTCATCATGCTGCTCCTTCATTTTTCGCCAGGCCTTTAATCAGGAAGGCCACACAGGTGCCGAAGATTGCCATCGCCATGATGTCAACCTTGAGGTACAGCACCGCGAAGAATCCACCGATAAACCACGGCAGCAGACTCTTTTTGCCGATCACCATAATGGTGATGGCGAAGCCCAGCGCCGGGAGAATCCCGCCCATGATTTCAAAGGAGTGGGTCAGCCAGTGCGGCATCAGCTTGAGGAAGCTTTCCACTACGTTCTGGCCGAAATAGTTGGCGGCGAACACTACCGGGAAACGCAGCGCCAGACCGAGTAACGCCGGGTAAAGGAAAGCGCAGCGCATAATGCCCGCCATGTTTGCCGTTTCCGCGTGTTTGTCGGCCATATGTACCCAGGCGGCGTTCAGCGTACGGCGTAGCTGGTCGAGGAATACGCCGATCACGCCAAACGGAATCGCCAGCGCAATCGCCAGGTTGGGGTCCATTCCGGCTTTAACCGCAATGGGGATCGAGATACAGGCCGCCAGCGCCGGATCTGACGGCACATTCCCGCCCGGCGTCGAGGTCACGCCCAGATAGACGAGCTGCATACCCGCCCCGATGATCATCGCCGTCTGCATATTCCCGAGCAGCAGCCCCACAAAGACCGCGACAACCACCGGCTGAAGCAGCATGGCGGAGAAGGTGTAGCCAAGGCGTAATCGGGCAAACCAGTAATACAACCCCATCAGGCTTGCAAAGACTAAAGTATCCATAGTGTTATCCCATTATCAGAGGGTTAGAATTTTTTCAGGATATCGTCCAGCGACTGTGGTTTATCTTCCGGGATAGTCTGGAAGAACACCTGAATCCCACGACTTTTCAGGTCGTTAAGAATGCCAACGTCTTTTTCATCGAGCGTAATGTTCTGGAAAACCGCTTTGCGGTTTGGCCCGCCGCCTAAGCCCCCAACCTGAATGGTGGTGACATCAAATCCCTGCTGCACGGCCTGTTGAATGGCCGCCAGAGACGGGAACAACACCAGCACATTGCCGTCGCCGAGTTGGTTTTCTTTCCACGATGCCGCAAAGCTCTGGTTGCTGTAGCAATCCACTTTGATGTTTGGCGGCGCGGCCATCAGGTAGATGTTTTTCATAAACGGATCGGCGTCCAGTTCGTCACTGACCACGGCAATCCGGTTCGCCTGGGATTGTCCGACCCACTTCGTCACGACCTGCCCATGAATCAGACGGCTGTCGATGCGACATAACACGATGTTTGCCATAATGATTTTCCTTATTGTGATTGTTGTAATTGACGAACATGGGCGACGACATCCAGACAACTGCTGCGCCCGGCTTCCACCAGACCGCTCACGCAGGCGGTAAGCGGGCCGTGTTCGCGCCGATCCAGCGCCTCCAGCAGCAGCGAGGCGTTCAGCCCGGAAACCACCGCCACCGGATAATCCGCACTCAGTCGTGCCGCCACATTGGAGGTCGTGCCGCCAACAAAATCGGTCAGAATAAGTGAGCCTTCCGGCATGGTTTTCACCACGGCTTCGACACGTTGATAAAACTCGCCCAGCGTATCCACGGGCATGAGCGCAATTTCTGTTACGCCTTTAATTTCCCCCATCACCATGCGAAGGCTGTTGCAGAGTTGTTGTCCCCAGCCGCCATGCGTCAGCAGCAGGATCTGGGGCAAGGATTCAGTGGTAGTCAAAATGGCCTCCTGGCTCGATTACATGAGACTGGCAATGCCCGATAGCGCCATCCGGCACACATTGCCCGGTGGCGCTACGCTTACCGGGCCTACGAACCGGGCCTACGAATAGCAAACGCCATCCGGCAAAACTCATCAGAGTAAGAGCAAAGGCTGTGCCAGGATTAGTGTCACGCGAGGGGAGAAGAGAGGTCTGGCGAGGCGCAGCGCCACGCCAGATAAGGGATCAGCTATAGAGTAATTCGTAGATATAAAAATATTCCGCGTCCGATAAACGGATGGCATAAGCCTCTTCAATCGGCAGGAAAGCCGATTTGATGACACTAAACGCGCGGGCATCCAGATCCGGTTTGTTTTCCAGCGCCATCTGTAACGGTTTTCGGTTAATCACGATACGCTCGACCATGCAGCAGCAGTGGATCAGGAAGCGCAGTGTCACCTGGCGGCTTGGTTTCAGCGAAAGCGCGGTGGTCAGATGGTTAAGCACCCCTTCCATTTCTTTCAGAATGCGCTGCGGGTTAAGCACTGAAATATGGTTGATGATGCTCTCCATCGTCAGCGCGCTGATAAAGCGCATTGCGCTACGTTCCATTTCCAGGCGGCGTTCAGCGCTGGTGAGGTCCGGCGTTAACAGGCTCAACACCAGTTCCGGCCCTTGCTCAGAGAACAATTCCTCCAGCGAAATGAATGGAATATCCGGCAGCCCCGGCTGGAAAGTGCCAACAATACCCGCCAGTCGTTCACTGGCATGCAGCGACTGCTGGACGCGCTCCAGGCTGCGAACATCGTTGTAATCGAGGATCACCATCCGCGTGTCCTGCGACATCAGCTCGCCAAAACTCTCCTCCAGCACCTTTTTGATTTTTTCCGCCGTGCCCATGCCGGTAATACAGGAGATAACCAGCACTTTGCCGCCGTTTTCCTGCTGTGGCGTACAAAGCTGGCAGGGGATGCTTTTACCCTGCATTAACGCCGCCAGCTGCGGCAGGTCGCTGGTTTCATAGCTTAAATCCAGCCCCACCTCCAGCAGGCTGGTCAGGGTTATATTTGGCATCAGCAGAACGTCAATCTGGAATAATTTGCTGATCGTACTGCCAAAATGTACCAGCGAGCCGATGTCCACCATCAGGATCAACCGCTGATAACGTCGGGTCTGAATCATCTGGGTCAGGGTTTCCAGCGTGTCATGCACCGACTGCTCAAACGGCATATCGATAGCACTGAACAACTCGCGCTCCAGCACCCGATTCACATACTGCGCCATGCTTGTGGCCGTTGTTGCGCCGTGAGCAATCAGGATCACCCCGCAGTCCGGGCTGGCGTCGATACGCTGACGATAATGACGACACTCTTTGAGGAACAGACACAGCCAGACCACTTCCGTCGCCGGACACTGAATATGCAGCAATTCATTGATTTTTCGGCACAACAATGTGGCGTTGTCGTACTCATCTTTGCAACGATCGAGGATCAGGCTGGAAGAATAAAGCTGCGGGATCAGGCCGCGCTGAACGTAGCCAATCAGCGCCAGAAAATGTTTACGCAGCGGATTTACCAGGTTCTCCGGCAGCGTAAACGTAAGCACCTGCTCCACGCAGCCAATAAGCAGCGTCACGCGTTCCTCAATCTGGTCGCCATAACGCGGCGGATGCGCAATATTGTCGCGACTGTAGAGGCCATATTCAAAAATCGAGCTGAGCTTATTTTTCAGGATCGCCAGCGTTTCCGCCGGAGGCACGTTACTGTTGCGCAGATTGACGTATTCGCGGGTCAGGAAGCTGTAAAAAAGATCGCTCTCTTCAATCTCAGCGCCCGTCGCCAGCGACGTTTTCAAGGCGGGCAACGTGCGCGCGTCAACGTTCAAGCGCTCTTTGCCATCAAACAGCGTGTCCACCAGCAGACGTTGCTCCGGCGTGGCGTTAAACGGCATTTCCGCCAGCCGTTTATCCAGTTGCAGCGTATCGTTATGCTCCGTCATCCCCGACGCCCACGCCTGAGCGCAGAGGAACTGGATATCACTCTTGAGCTGGCCGATGTTGCCTTCCAGCGGCTTATTCAGCAGCCAGAGCAGCAGCGTCTTGTCGATACTCACCGTGCGCTCAATTTTGCGACTTTCACGTTGCAGAAAGCCGACAATCAGCTCCACCTGTTCTTCGATTGAACGCTGGCGAATGCCCGGCAGATCGATACAGACCTGAATACGCCGCTGAAAAGTACGCAACAACGCCGAACTTACCGGTTCTGTCGTCGCGCAAATCAGGCGTACCGATATCGAACGCGCCTTGCTGCTTGCCCCCAGCGGACGGTATTCACCTTTATCGAGAATGGAGAACAGCTTTTCCTGCCCTTCATATGGCAGACGGTGTACCTCATCCAGCAGCAGATAGCCGCCGTCCGCCTGCTCCACCAGGCCAGGTTTATTCTCGCTCGCTCCGGTAAACGCCCCCTGTCGATGACCGAACAAGTGCGAAGAGAGCAGTTCCGGGTTATGGGCATATTCCGCACAGTTAAAATAGACCAGCGGCGGCGGGGAGCCTGCGGCGTGCTCGCAGGCAAAGCGGTGCATCAGTTCAGCAAAGAAGGTTTTACCAACGCCGGAAGGTCCGGTCAGCAACACATGCAACCCGTGGGGGTAAAGCACTGCGGCGCGGCCTTTTTCTACTGCATCGCGCAGGCTGCGATCGTAGCCAATCAGACCGGTAAAGGGATCGTCGATTGTGTGCCCTTCCTGACGCGGCAACAGATCGGCAATCGTACGTACTTCACGTTCGGCGTCATCCAGCTTACGCCCCAGCAGCGTTTCCAGCGCCTGACGGTGCAGGAAAAACACCGGGCGGCCCCGGCTTTTGATCGCCAGACCATCATTGCAGAGTTGATTGAGATCTTTACTGACCGAGTTGCGCGCCAGCCCGAGGTTAAAGCCAATGGCTTCCGCCGTAAATGCCGTCTCCTGCGCCAGATCGGCAAGATTCAGCCCGCGCGTCAGCCGTTCGAGTTCCCCCAGTATTACCTCAATCCGTCTCATCTCTTTACCGCTTAAGAAATAAATGATTGTTCAGAACATACACTATTCTGCTGCGCAAGAAAGTGAGAGAGCGGGGAGAATCCGCCTACAACTTACAGACGAGACGGTTTTGCGAAGTAATGCGGACCGCTGAGAGAGTCGTGTTCTGTCTATACTTATGCTTAAACTTTGAATACTGGATGATGACGATGAAACAAACCGCTCTGCTGCTCTTTACCGCCCTTCTCGCGCTGCCAGGCATTGCGTTGGCTAACTCGCCTTATAGCTCGCTTCAGACCGCTAACGAAAAAAGCACCGTCCTGAAAGAGCTACGCAAAATGTGTACGCCGCAGGCATCGCTGTCGGATGAGGCATGGGAGAAAATGATCATGTCGAATGAGAGTAATCAACAGCACATCCGCGAAGCCATCGTGGCGATAGAAAGGAACAACCAGAATAACTACTGGGAAGCGCTCGGCAAAGTCGAATGCCCGGATATGTAAAACGTCATGGGTGACCGAATCGTCACCCCTTTTGATGTATTATCGCGTCGTTTGTATGCGAACTTTTACCGTCACCAGCAGCGCCGTCAGCAACATCAGGCTGCCGGAGAGCGCCAGCGGCGACAGCAGACCAAGGTTATCAAGCGCATAGCCGCCAACAGCCGCACCGCAGGTATTGGCAAGCTGGATCACCGCAACCTGAACGGACCCGGCTTTTTCCGCCTGATCGGCAAGCGTACGGGTGATCCACGTTGACCACCCTACCGGCACCAGCGCAAACGACAGCCCCCAGACAATCGCGATCCCTGCCGCCACCACTTTTTCGCTTCCCCACAACGTCAGCACCAGCGCGCTGACGGCCAGAACCAACGGCGCGCCTGCCAGCGCCAGTTTGACCGAGCGTTTAAGAATAAAAGAGGAGAGCGACGTTCCCACAAAACTGGCGATGCCAAAGCTCAGCAGCACCAGCGTCAGGCCATCGACATCAAAACCCGCCAGATTCATATACACCGGGCGGATGTAGGTAAAGAACGCGAACTGTCCGGCAAAGGACATAAAGATGGCGATCATCCCCGCCATTACGCCGGGACGTTGCAACAGACTGAAGATATTTTGTTTTTGGTGAGACGGTTCGCCAGGCAGCGAAGGTAACGATTTCACTACCCAAATAACACACAGTACGCCCATCACCGCCGCTGCGTTAAAAACATGACGCCAGCCAATAATCCCACCTAAAAAACTGCCCAGCGGCGCGGCGATCACCAGCGCGATGGAGACCGCGCCAAAAATAACCGACAACGCTTTAGGCACGGTACGCGGCGGCACCAGACGCATCGTCAACGAAGCCGACATCGCCCAGAATCCCCCCAGCGCCAGCCCCAGGCAGGCACGCCCGGCCAACAGCAGCGTGAAGGAAGTTGCAAACGAGACCAGCAAACAGGAAAGCGTTAATAAAACGGCAAACAGGATCACCACATAGCGACGATCGGTCGCCTGAATAATTTGGGTGATAAACAGGCTGGCAAACATGGCGACAAACGCCGTTACCGTTACCGACTGCCCGGCGACGCCTTCAGAGATTCCGAGGTCCTGCGCCATCGGCGTCAGCAGGCTGACGGGCAAAAACTCAACGGTGATCAGGCAGGCAACACAGAACGCCACAGCGAAAACAGCCGACCAGTTTGGCCGGATAATCGTCTCAGCATGGGATTGTTCTTCGATTCTTGCACTCATTTCGTTACCTGCGTCTTTCTCTGCCAGAAAAGCCGTGCAGTGTAACATCTAAAGTGTGACGCATTTAACGTTTTAGCAACTATATTAATAGCCGGATGGCGCTGACGCTTATCCGGCCTACAGATTCATCGTGCCTGCGGGAATGGACGACCTCAATGCAACCAGTGCACGCCATCTTCAGGTTGAAAAAGGGCGTTGTAGCGTATCTGGAAGGCGTTAATCTCTTGCATATCCGGTTCTATTTCGCGCAGAAACCCCAGCGCCAGGCGTACCTGCGCGTCAGTAATTGGCGCGGCCAGACGCGTTTTTTGCAGCTGACGATACCACTGTTGCAGGTTCTGATCGCTGCCATCCACAATCACGATCTGCCAGATCAGCAATATCTGGGCGGCATTTTGCAGATGTGATTCATCAGGACGATGCAGGTACTGTAAAAACGCCTCTCCAGGCGCTTTGCCCATCTGGTCGATCATTGATTCCACCGGCACCACGCTGATGCCCAGACGCTCGCTTAACCGACGAATCGCACGCCGGGCCCCCGAGGTGAGCACCCTGAAGCCAACAATAAACACCACGACCAGCGTGGCCAGCATGATCCAAATCATAACCTGCCCTGTTAAACCAACTTTGCAGAAAGCGCCTGACAGGCTTCACGAACCCACTGCGAATATTGTGGAATGCACTCTTTTGGCATTTGCAATTCAACACCGCTGATACTGATCGCAGCAATCACCTCATGATTACGATTAAACACCGGCGCAGCGATACAATAAATACCTGGGGAATCTTCCGCGTTATCAAAGACCCATCCTTGCTCACGGATTCTGGCAAACTCCTTTAGCAAGGCTTTCTTACTGGTGATGGTGGTCTCAGTGTATTGCGGTAACTGCTCATCCGGCAAAAGTTCGTCCATTTTGTCCTGCGGTAACCAAGCACAAAGCGCTTTCCCCACGCCGGAACTGTGCATCGGCAGCTTTTTACCGACCCAGGTACGAATACCGATTGGCTGAGTGTTCTCAAGCTTCATCAGGTAAATGGGCGCGACTTCATCCAGGATACCCAGATGGCAGGTCAGATCAGTTTGCTCACGCAATTTCTCCAGAACAGGCAGAGCAACGTTGCGGATATCAAATTGCTCCAGCGAACGATTACCCCATTCGTACAATTTCAGGCCCAGGAAAAAGCGCCCCTTTTCCAGACGCAAAAGGTGATGTTCGACCAATGCGTTTAACAATGATGACGTGCTGCTTTTAGGTAATGCTAAATCTTGTTGGATCTGGCTGAACGTCGCCCCTGGTGTATTGAAGAGGTAATTACAGATTTTTACCGTCTTATCCAGTGCGGGAACAGAGGTCGTAATATCCTGGCTCATACGAAATTAATCTTTTCTATTCATAGACTCCTCTCAGTATACCGCAATCACTTTCCTCAGGAATGCGGCTTTTTTGCGCATAGAGGAAGCACAGGCAATTCCTGAAATGTTAACCACCTAAATCAGATCGCTATCACAATTGTTCATTTGTTCTGCAAAAATCATTGACGAATGATTTGGATATTTGCTGTACTAATTTCAATATACAGAACATTAGTTCCATATACTGAACAAGAGGTAGCAATGTCGAACGTATTTAAAGGTATCTTTCCGCCAGTCCCAACCATTGTTGACAATCATGGCGAATTAGATCGCGCCGGAATGGCCACCATGATTGACCATGTCATTAACAACAGGGCTGACGGAATGCTGATTCTGGGCAGCGGCGGCGAGTTTTCACATTTTTCCACTGAGCAGAGAAAACAGATCGCCGAATTCAGTCTGCAATATGTTGCAGGAAGAGTACCAGTGTTAATTGGTATTGCCTGCGCCAGCACCGCAGAAACCATCCAGTTAGGTGAACACGCACAAAACGCAGGCGCTACGGGCGTACTGGTGGTGAATCCTTACTATGCGAAACTCAGTGATGACGCGCGTTTTACGCATTACAAACGCATTGCCGAAGCACTCAGTATACCTGTCTTTTTGTATAACTTCCCTGAGTTAACTGGCCAGGATATCGGTCTGGACGTGATCACCCGACTCGCCCGTGAAGTGCCTAATATTGTAGGAATTAAAGACACCATTGATAACATCAGCCACACCCGGGAAATTATTAATCGCGTCCACCCATTCCGCCCGGAGTTTATTGTCTTTAGCGGTTATGACGAATATTTGCTTGATACGCTATTGTTGGGCGGTCACGGTGGAATCCCTGCAACATTTAACTTTGCCCCACACATTACCAGAGGCATATATCAGGCATTTATTCGTGAAGACCTCACTACGGCTAAAGCACTACAGCAGCAACTGGCAACGCTTTCTCCTCTGTATGCATTAGAACAGCCTTTTTTTGGCGTCATCAAGACAGCTATCAAATTAACTGGAGTGGATATTTCAACTGCCGTAGTTCCACCAGCCTTACCACTCAATGAGGAAAAAACAGCCCTTGTTCGAAATATTCTGGCCCGTATTACTCTGTAAATCAGCATGAGAGCAATGATAATGAACATCAACCCTGTACTAAAACTCAATCCAAAAGATGATGTGGTTATCGCAAGACAGTGTGTTCCCGCTGGCACCTGGCTTGAAGAAGAACAAATTACAGTTATCAGCGACATTCCCGCAGGACATAAAATTGCCCTACGCTCACTAAACATCGGGGAGGCAGTGAAACGGTATGGGCAGATTATCGGTTTCGCTACCCAACCTATTCAAGCCGGCGAGCATATACATATGCACAACCTGGGCATGGGCGATTTTGAGCGTGATTACGCCTGGGGCGTGGATCGGCATTCCCCCACACCCGCCGAACATCAGGATATATTTCAGGGAATTCGTCGCGCTGACGGGCGTGCCGCCACGCGTAACTATATTGGCATTTTAAGTTCGGTTAACTGTAGCGCGACGGTCGTCAGAGCGATTGAGGATCATTTTCGTCTACACGGTCTGGCCGATTACCCAAATGTCGATGGCGTGGTGTCGCTTCCACAAAGTTTTGGTTGCGCGATTGGCTCTAAAAGTGAGTCCATGGCGGTCATGCGGCGCACGATGGCAGGTTACGCCACACACGCCAACTTTGCTGGTGTCATTATTATTGGGCTGGGTTGTGAGTCCAGCCAAATCAAAGACATGATGAATGCCCATGGGTTGGAAGATGGTCCAATGATGCACAGCTATACTATCCAGGACGTTGGCGGAACACGGCATGCCATTCAGAAAGGGATTGATCTGGTAAATCAAATGCTTCCCCTCGCGAACCAGGTCATCCGCGAACCCATTCCCGCCTCGGAAATTATTCTGGCGCTGGAATGCGGTGGCTCTGACAGCTATTCCGGTATTTCCGCCAATCCAGCGCTCGGCTATGCGGTGGATAAGCTGGTACAGCAGGGTGGCACGGCCATTCTGTCTGAAACATCAGAAATTTATGGCGCAGAACATTTATTGACCCGCCGCGCTGTCTCGCGCGAGGTTGGCGAAAAACTGATTGCGCGGATTCACTGGTGGGAAGACTACTGTCGTCGCAGCGGAAGCGAAATGAATAACAACCCTTCAGCAGGTAATAAGGTTGGCGGACTTACCACGATTCTGGAGAAATCCCTCGGCGGTATTGCCAAAGCCGGAACCACTAATCTGACAGAGGTTTATGAATACGCAGAACCAGTTACAGCAAAAGGGTTCGTCTTTATGGATACCCCCGGCTATGACCCTATTGCCGTTACCGGGCAAATCGCAGGCGGCGCGAATCTGCTTTGCTTCACCACTGGCCGGGGTTCGGCATTTGGATCCAAACCAACGCCCAGCCTGAAACTGGCTACCAACAACGCGCTCTGGCTGCGCCAACAGGAAGATATGGACATTAACTGCGGCACCATTGTCGAAGGTGAAGAGACGATCGCAGAAGTCGGTGAACGTATTTATCAAATGATCCTTGATATGGCATCCGGCAAAAAAACAAAAAGTGAAGAATTTGGCTATGGTAGTCAGGAATTTGTCCCCTGGACAATTGGCTCCATAATGTAACGCTCCACAATATAACAATACCTCGTACCGCCATGCTCACTATGAGCATGGCAAGGAGTTCCTATGTCTATTGTTAACGTAAATACTGAAGAAGAAAAATTAAAGGCTACAACAGTAAGATGGCGAATATTTATTATTATGCTTTTGTTGGGTGCGATTAATTATATTGATCGCACATCGCTTTCTATTGCCATGCCCTATATTACCGATGAATTTGGCATTACTGATACCCGGGTTGTCGGTGTTATCCATAGCGCTTTCTTCTGGGCTTATGCACTGATGCAAATTCCCAGCGGCGTGATTGCAGATAAGTTCAAAGCCAGAAATATTATCGCACTGGCTACCATCTTATGGGGAGCATTCCAGGCCGTTGCCGCCTTATGTCACTCCATTTTCACGCTTTCACTTTCCCGTCTTGGTCTGGGCGTCACAGAATCCCCTATCATGCCCGCAGGCGCAAAATTAATGGGGACATGGTTAACGCCAACTGAGCGTGGGCGCGGCTCAATGTTGCTCGATGGCGGCGCGCCATTAGGAACCGCGCTGGGTGCGGTCATCATCGCCGGGTTGATTGCCTTTTTCGACTCGTGGCGTATGGCATTTGTTGTCGCGGGGGTTGGCACGATGCTCGTCGGTTTACTGGCATGGTGGTATATCCGTACTTATCCGTCAGAACACCCACGTATTAACCAGGCGGAACTGGACCATATCACCGCGGCAAACGGCCCAGCCACCAACAGTAAAAAATACCGTCTCGCTGATATCAAACCTTACCTCAAGCAGCGCAATGTGCTTGCGTTGATCGGCGGATGGGTATGCTACAGCTTTGTGTTCTATGGCCTGATGACCTGGCTGCCGCTCTATTTCCAGGCCACTTATGGCTTTGATATTAAGTCGATGGGTGGCGCGATGGCGCTGATCTTCCTGCTGTGCTTTATTGGTCAGCTCACAGGCGGTTACATCATGGATAAATGGCGCAGTAAAGGCGCAAAAACCAGCCGCGTTATGCATACCATGTTGGCAATTTCCGCCACTACCGCAGGGGTAGGGATTTTTCTGTGCGCCCAAAGTTCAACACCAGCCATTGCGATTACGTTGCTGACAATCGCGCTCTTCCCGTTACGTTGGGCCAGTGTCTACTGGTCAATACCGGGTCTGCTGGGAGCACAATCGGTAGCAGGGACTATCTGTGGCACCATGAACTTTACCAGTAACCTGTTCGCTGCCATTTTGCCTATTTTTATCGGCTTCCTGGTGCAATCTACCGGTAATTACTATGCCGCGATGATGTTCTTTGCGCTGGCCGCAGTGGGTTACCTCATCTGCTCGCTGCTCATTAACTTCGATAAAAAAATGGATATTGCTGAAAAGTAATTACCCGTCTCCGGCCCGCTCGCGGGCCATTTTTTATGGCATCAGGAACGAAGTATGTTCAATTCAGAGAACTTTATTGCCGTCGACTGGGGCTCCAGCAACCTACGCCTGTGGGTTTACCAGAAGGGGAGCTGTGTCTGGCGTCACGCCAGTCATGATGGGGTGATCAATCACCATGCAGGGCAGTTCAAAGATATTTGGCTGACATTGCTCGAACAGTGCCCACACACTCTGGCAGATAATACGACGGTTATCATGAGCGGCATGATTGGCAGCAATATTGGCTGGGTAGACAGTCACTATTTACTCTGTCCGGTTTCCCTGCAAACCCTGTCGCAGCATCTCACTCAAGTTCATGACGCGGGCCATCTCCCTGTATTCATCATTCCTGGTTTGCAGTTAGCGGGATCTGAAACCTGTAACGTGATGCGCGGTGAAGAAACACAGCTTCTTGGCGCGTTATCAGAAAATAGCTGGTATGCCTTCCCTGGCACCCACAGTAAATGGGTACGCATGGAGAACGATACGGTCCGTGATTTTCAAACCATCATGACCGGCGAATTTTTCCACCTGCTGACCCGACACTCCATCGTGGGAAAACACGCAACGGTACAACAGCACAATGTCGATGCTTTTTTAGCGGGCGCAAAACGTGGTCAACATGAAAACTGCCTTTCTCGCGGCGTCTTTGATCTCAGAGCACGAACACTAAGTCATATCCTTCCTCAGGACGCGCTTTTTGATGCCTTATCCGGTCTGCTGATCGGCCATGAAATCGCACAAATGCTGCAACATTACGCAATCCCTGCACACGAAGAAATTGTACTGGTCGGCAGCGACGAGCTGCTCGTCCGCTACCAGACCGTATTCCAGCTTTTTGGCCAGCGCTGTCGCCTCCTCAACGGTGAAACAGCATTCATTAACGGCATCAGGAGTGTTTTACATGAACATCCGTAATCCTTTAGTCGCAATACTACGAGGTATAACGCCCGATGAAGTTCTGGCGCATATTGATGTACTCGCAACAGCAGGTTTTACCACCGTAGAAATTCCGCTGAATTCCCCCGACTGGCAAACCAGTATCGCCATAGCCGTTGCACACTATGGTCAGACGATACATATCGGCGCAGGAACCGTGACCGCCGTTAGCGAAGTTAACCTGTTATCCGCATTCAAGTGCTCGTTTATTTTGACGCCGAATACCGACCCGTCAGTTATTGACGCGGCACGAGATGCCGGAATGACGACCTGTATCGGCTGTCATACCGCCAGCGAAGCGTTTGTCGCGATCCATCACGGCGCCAGCGCATTAAAAATTTTCCCGGCAGGCGAACTGGGGCCAGGATACATCCGCGCATTAAAAGCCGTTCTACCGACGCATATTCCACTCTATGCCGTCGGTGGCATCCGTCCCGACAATCTGGCTGACTATCTGAATGCAGGATGCATTGGCGCAGGATTAGGCAGCGATCTGTACCGCGCCGGACAAACCGTAAACCAGACGGCAAAAAATGCCCAAGCCTTTATCGAGGCGTGGAACGCCTGTAAGCAGCAATAAAAAAGCCCGGCGCCAGGCCGGGCAAAACGTTACCAATACACACTTAAGCGACTTTCAGTTGCTGTATTTTTTTCTCGCGGCGAATTTTGCGTTCTTCCAGCACCGCGACCATCGCCATCAGGCAGATGCAGCTAATGGCAGCGGCATCCAGCGCGGCGAAGGTACCCGCCCAACCGGTCAGACCAAAGACTGGCGTACCGTCGGCAATCATCCCCAGCCCCAGCTTGGCGAAGCTGTCGCCGATCAGGTAAGCGAAGGTGCCTTTAATGCCGTCCGCCGCGCCGATCGCTTTTTTCGGAACGAAGCCGACAGCCGCCACGCCGATCAGCAACTGCGGGCCAAACACCAGGAAACCGAGCGCGAACAGGGACGCCAGGTAGACGTACTGGTTGCTGGCATGCTGGTAAACGCCGAGGGTGGCGATAATCAGCGCCAGCGCAACGCAGGCCACCAGCGCGCGACGACCGTTCGCCAGATCCGACAGCCAGCCCCACAGCAGCGTGCCGACCAGCGCGCCCACTTCAAACAGGGTAAAGCCCTGAATCGCCACTTCTTTTGAGAGTTTCAGTTCCTGGAACGCGTAAACGGTGGACCACTGGTCGATACCAATACGCACCACGTACAGGAAGATGTTGGAGAAGCACAGCAGCCAGATCACTTTGTTTTTCAGGACGTATTCCACAAAGATCTGCCACTTGGTCATCTCATTTTCTTCGGTCTCTTTGTCCTCTTCGCTGATCTCTTCGCCGAACAGCTCTTCCGCCTTACCAAGACCATAAGATTCCGGGGAGTCGCTGCCAAAGCGCAGGCCGATGAAGCCCACAATCAGCGCGATGATCGACGGGAAGATAAACATGCCGATCACATGGCCGTCGAACAGGTAGTTCGCGCCGAACAGCGCCACGCCTGCCGCGCCAGCGCCGCCGAGGTTGTGGGAGATATTCCAGAAGCCGAGGAAGGTGCCGCGCTTACGACGGGGCGTCCATTTGGTGATGGTGGAGTAACTGCACGACCCGCCGGTACTCTGGAAGAAACCGCTCAGCGCGTAGAAGGCGATCATCAGGAACAGGCTAACGGAACCGCTCCCCATGCTGGCGCTGAAACCCAGCATACAGATAGCGGAAAGAATCAGCATAAACGGCAGGAACTGCTTGGTGTTTTTGCCGTCGGCATAGTAGGAAACCAGCGTTTTGCCTACGCCATAGGTGATCGAGAAGCCCAGACCAATCATCCCCAGTTGCGTCATGCTCAGCCCGTAGGTGGAGATCATGTCGTTCTGGGCGATGTTGAAGTTTTTGCGGATCAGGTACATGGTCAGGTAGCCGATAAAGACCACCAGATAGGACTGCATGAACGGTTTGAACCACATTTTGCGCCGTACATCGAGCGGCAGATCCAGGGTCGGCTTACGCACCTGGTTTAAGAAGTTCAGCATGGGACGGGTATCTCCTGATTTTTTAAGCCTGCTTTATTGCAGGCATTGTAAAAATCAGTCGCCCAACCAGCCTGAGACAGCGTCCAGGCGAAACCGGGAAAATTTCTTAGTTTTGCCCCACTCGGGGTAAAAAGGTGAAGTCCGTCACGTAATGCTGGCCTCGCGCGGCGCCTGCGCGTTCAAAAACGGCAGCAGCAGCAGGGCGGAAATGCCCGCCGCAATGGCAATCACCACAAAGAACCCGGTCCAGTGCCAGGTTTCCATCACCTGCGCCAGCGGCCAGCCGGAGAGCGATGCGCCAAGATAGGCAAACAGACCGACAAAACCGGTTGCCGCCCCCGCCGCCTCTTTGTGCGAACATTCCGCAGCCGCCATGCCGATCAGCATCTGTGGGCCAAAGACAAAAAAGCCGGTGGTGAAGAAGCACGCCGCCTGCATCACGTAACTGGCGAACGGCATCAGCCATAACGAACCGACAGAGAGCAGTATTCCGGCAGCGAAAATCAGGTTCATTGGCCCACGGTTGCCGTTGAACAGTTTATCTGAGCCCCAGCCCGCCACCAGCGCGCCGATAAACCCGCCCAGCTCGAACATCGTGACCGCCGTGTTGGCGGTGACCAGATCGACACCCAGCGTCTCCGACATATACAGGTTGCCCCAGTCGTTGATCGCCGCGCGTACCACGTACACCAACACATAACACAGCGAGAGCAGCCAGATATAGGGATTCAACAGCACGTATTTGGTCAGGATCTCTTTGCGGGTCAGCCCCGCGCCCTCCTGCTGCTGAGCGATTTCCAGCTCATCATGCCGCCAGTCCCCGACCGCTGGCAAACCGATAGCCTGTGGCCTGTCGCGCAGCCGCCAGCAGAGAAAAATGCCGACGATAATCGCCAGCGTTCCGGCAATCATCATCCCGGCGCGCCAGCCGTAATGCAGAGCGGCAGCAGCCATGACGATCGGAATCAGCGCCCCACCGACGTTATGCGCGGTATTCCAGATAGCCCACCACCCGCCACGCTCATTACGCGAGTACCAGGACGTCAGCAGACGGGCGCACACCGGCGCTCCCCAGCCCTGGAAGAAGGCATTCAACGCCCACAGTAATGCAAAGGCCCACAGCGACGTGGAGAAACCGAACAGGATATTCACCACGCCGGTGGCGATCAGCCCAATGCCCATAAAATAACGGGCGTTGGAACGGTCGCTGACAATGCCAGAGACAAACTTCGACAGGCCATAGGTGATGTAAAACAGCGTCGCCAGCAGGCCGATATCACTGCGGGTCAGCACGCCGCTGACGAGGATCTCCGGCACGGCGGCATTAAAACTTTTACGGGTGAAATAGAACAGCGCGTAGCCAAGCCAGATGGTAAGTAAGATCTGTCGCCGCCAGTAGCGGTAACGCGCATCGACTTCGTGTTTATCGGTTATCAACGGCGCATTTGCCGGAGCTTTCAGAAACGTCAGCATCGCCGCTCCTTAAACGTAACGCAGAGGCAACGACACGCTAACGCGCGTGCCGTGCGTACAGGAGATGGCCAGCACGCCGCCAAGCGCCGTCACGCGCTCGCGCATCCCGGTCAGACCAAAGCCTTGCTGGCCGGAATCCGGCGGCAGGCCGCTGCCATCATCTTCAATCACCAACATCAGCCGCTCATCCTGCTGCCAGCCCTGTAGCGTAACCGCGCTGGCATTAGCGTGTTTCACAATGTTGTTCAGCCCTTCCTGACAGACGCGAAACAGCGTTACCCGCTGGCTTTCGCTGAGCGCAGACTCGTCTATTCGCCAGTCGAGATGGCTGATAATGCCGCGACTTTCCAGCTCCATTTCCCGCATCAGCGAACGGATAGCCTGTTCCAGCGTCAGGTCATCCAACTGGCGTGGACGCAAGCGCCCCAGCAGGCGACGCACCGCGTCATACACGCCCAGCGACAGTTGCTCAATGTGCGCCCCGCTCTGTTTTACGCCGCCATTATCCGCCGCCAGCCGCTGTACAATTCCCGCCTGAGTGCGAATGGCGGTGATGGTCTGACCGATGTCGTCGTGCAGTTCCCGCGCTACGTCGCGCCGCACGCTCTCTTCCGTTTCCAGCAGGCGTTCCGCCAGACGATGGTTGCGCGCCAGCTCATTTTGCAGCGACTGGTTGAGTTCGCGCAGGCGCTGAATCCCCGCGCCAAGCAGCAGCCCGGTCAGGCTTTGCGCCAGCAGAGAAAGCAGTAAATCAACGGGATGATCGTGCCAGGTCTGGCTGGCAATCAGCGCGATGGCGTTCATCAACGTCGCGATCAGCGCCCCTTGCCAGCCATAATGCCAGGCGAGCGCAATAATCGGCAGCGCAAGGCAGAACGGCGTAAAGCGTGACAGCTCAGCCGGTAGACCCAGCTGTAGCCACAGGCTGACGGTGAACAGCAGCAGATACCAGACCAGATGCCGCCCGCGCCAGTTCACCGGCTGCGAGACCAGCGCCGGGCCGAGCGGTAACCAGGTGGTGCTGGTCAGGTAATGCCAGAACACCAGACAGATGGGCGCCAGCGTCAACCCGCCGGTAAGCGTCAGCAGCAGCGCGTTTAACGTCTCTTCCCCCTGGCCTAACCAGGGCAGAGACTGTAACAATGCCGCCGCCGTCAAGGCCGCGCCCTGTAACAGCAGGGTGCGCCAGTCGCGCTGATGGCGATAGCGGGAGATTAATGCCACAGGCAGCAGCGTCAACAGGCTTCCGATCATCAAAAGCGGTAGATGCGCCAGCGCCACTTCCTGCGCCAGCCACCAGACCAGCAGCCATTCCGCGCCCAGCAATACCGGCCAGTAGCTGCGCGGACACTGCAACATCAGCCCCAGGCGTAAACCGAACGGGAACAGCAGTACCGCCAGCTCCGGGCGCTCAACCAGGTGCAGGCTGATGCTCCACAGGCAAAACCACGCGGCGGAGAAGATAAAAAAGCAGGCAATAACGGTAATTAACCGGGAGAGGATGGTTTTCATCACCAGCTATCAAACATGCGGCGCGCCAGTTCAACGTCGTTGCTGACGCCCAGTTTTTCCAGAAGATTGGCGCGATGTACGTGTACCGTTTTTGGCGACAGCCCCAGCTCGGCGGCGATCTCTTTCACCGCCATTCCCTGCGCCAGCTTTTCCGCCACCTGGCGTTCACGTCTGGTCAGCGGGTCCTGCCGTCCGGCCGCCAGTTTAACGGCGATATCCGGCGTCAGGTAACAGCCGCCCGTCGCCACCGTGTGTACCGCGGCAATCAGCTCGTCAGGGCTACAGCGCTTGGAAAGGAAGCCGCGCGCACCGGCGTTCAGCGCCTGTTCCACCAGCGCCGGACTGTCATGTACCGACAGCATTATCGTCGCCATCCCTTTAGGAAGCTGACTTAATAACTCCAGCCCGGAGATATCCGGCATGGAGATATCGCAGATGCAGACCTGCACGCCGCGCCCCGGTAATCCCGCCAGCGCCTCCTGCCCCGAGCCAAACTCGGCCACAACCTGTAAATCAGGTTCCAGCCCCAGCAGCTGCGCAAAGCCGGAGCGGACGATAAGGTGATCGTCAATAAGGGCGATGGTGATCATGGTTCTGTCCTGGTACTTGAAAGTGCCTGATGGCGCTGCGCTTATCAGGCCTACGGGCGGGAGCCGTTGTAGGCCGGCCATCCCACAAAGCGCTTACCTTAACGATAAGCGCATGGCTGTTCAAGCCGTGAGCAGTATTCAATGCGTCTGGCGGGCGTACGACTCCGTTACGGTTCCATACTGTCCAGGTCGCAGATACGCACTTTGTCGCTATCAGAAAAAAGCGCAAAGGAATCCCGAATATCGGGCCGGATCAGGGTGGTTTTGAGCAGTGTGATGTAAACATTCTCTAATTTCATCACATTAAGCTGGCAAGTGCTTGCAAACCCAAAGACATTCACTCTCTGGTAAGCCGAGGATAACTGGCAAATATAATCTTCAGAAATGGCGTTCAGCGTAATTTCCGTCATGCCAAACACCTGCTGGCTGTACTCTCTTGGGTGCCTGAGGTACTGGAGTGAAGGATAGTGCGCTGCGAGCGTCTTTATCTTATGAATCAACGCAATAAGGTTGGAATCATTTTTCACATCAAGGATATCTTTAAATTTCGAGCCCACAAAAACATTGATCTCCCCGGCATAGACAGGCGCACTGCGCTCAGCATGCAAGCGCAGTTTCTCCTCTGAGAGAACATCAATATAAACAATATCGCAGTCTACATTTCTACTTTTGCTTTTATGCTTTACGATAGAGAAATGCAGTTCACTTCTTTTCGCGATATCCCTGATATTATAATGCTGACCAAGCCACATCCGCGTTAACTTACGACCGGGGCCTTTTCGTAGTTTTATTTGTTTATCAAGATAGCCTGCGGAGTTGATACTCAGAATGCCATCATCAAACGTTCTAATCTTAACGTCATCAGACAACATTTTTAGAATGTATTGCACTGAAAGATGGCTGATATTTGCCATATAGACATAATGGATTGTCTTATGAGAAAGAAAGCGATTGATTTTCAGCATGTTAATAAAGCCATAATCCATACTGGCGACTAAGCCAGAAGAGAATTCATTATTAACTGTTTCATATATATAGGACTTTAACTCTACCTTTGTTTTAAGGTAGATGATATGAAAACGCGCGTGTTTATACCTCGCTTTAATCTTAGAAACAATTCTGAGCTGAAGCGGGGAGCAAACAATAAAAAGATGCTCAACGATTTCCATTAGTTATTCGCTCTGAATCACAGCAACCCGGCGCATAATATCATTGCAATATGACATCGTAAAGAAGCGCCCCAGACGCTCAGGCGAGTATTGGTCACTTTGTCCGAAAAGATACTTTCTATACTGCAAATAAGACAGTTCATAAACCGGATAATAAAGACACGTCACGTCCGAAAATATTACTTATAGTTATATAACACTCTCGAATAATTAACCTGAACAAGGGTTTCCCCTTGTTCAGATAGCCATTATTACTCAAAGAAAACCGAGATTTTATTAAACATTGACGGATCGGACTGATTGCGCGCCACTTTCACCACATCTTCCAGTTTATCGATCTGACTAATCATCTGCTCCAGACGCTGATCGTCGTTGACCAGTAGCCAGATGCGGCTCTGGTCGCTGCTCTGGATGGGTAGACACAGAATCCCTTCCACGTTGAAAGCGCGACGGGCGAACAGCCCGCAAACGTGCGTCATGACGCCGGGGTGGTTACGGACGGTGAGTTCCAGGATAACGTTCTCATGTGATTGTTTCTGCATGGTTTATTCCCCCACCATCTCAGTATTGGCCGCACCCGGCGGCACCATCGGATAAACTTTTTCGTCTGCATCAATACGTACATGGATCAGCGCCGGTCCTGGGCGGCTGATGATTTCCCGCAGCGCCGCTTGCGGATCGGCTTCATTATTTAAATCACAGGTTTCCAGACCAAAACCTGCGGCAATCTGCATAAAGTTGATCATCCCCGGATAGGTAGCAGCAAACACGCCCTGCTTGTAGAACAGGCTTTGTTGCTGATGCACCAGCCCCAACGCTTCGTTATTCATCAGGATAATTTTTACATCCAGTTGGTTTTCGCTGGCGGTCGCCATCTCCTGAATATTCATCATCAGGCTGCCGTCGCCGGAGAAGCACAACACTTTCTTGTCCGGGTTCGCCAGCGCCGCGCCAATCGCCGCAGGCAAGCCAAAACCCATCGTCCCCAGCCCGCCGGAAGTCAGCCACTGACGTGGACGGTTGAGCGGATAAGCCTGTGCGGCCCACATCTGGTGCTGGCCTACGTCGGTCGTGATAATCGCGCTGTCATCCACGCAGGCGGCAACGGCATTAATCAGCCCGTAATGGCTGAGCGGATCGCTGGCTTCAGGGATCGCGCACGGGAACTCGCGCTGCAAATCCGCCACCAGTTGATGCCACTCTTCGCGTGGCTGAGCCTCAATGTGCGGAATCAACTGCGCCAGAACGTCATCAACATCAGCCTGAATGGCAACGTGCGGTTGTTTAATTTTACCCAGTTCCGCGCGATCGATATCCACATGGATGATTTTGGCATTCGGGCAGAACTGTTCGGTTTTGCCAATCGCCCGGTCATCAAAACGCGCCCCCAGAACCACCAGCAGATCCGCCTCTTGCAGAATATAGTTTGTGCTGCGCGCGCCATGCATGCCCAGCATCCCCAGAGAAAGCGGATGCGCCTTCGGCAGTATGCCCAGCGCCATCAGAGTCATAGTGGTGGGCAGTCTGGCTTTTTCCGCCAGTTCACGCACGCGCGCAGGCGCGTTAATCACGCCGCCGCCAAGATACAGCACCGGGCGCTTCGCGGCGTTGATCATCGCCGCCGCATCACGAATGCTCTCAGCGCTGAATTCCGGCGCCGCCATTTTTTCAGCCGGAGCAGGCAACGCTTCAATGTCAAACACCGCCGTCTGTATATCCTTAGGAATGTCTATCCACACCGGCCCAGGGCGCCCGGACTGGGCAAGACGAAACGCATCGCACATTACCTGTGGCAACTCATTGATATCTCTGACCAGATAGTTATGTTTTGTGATGGGGATAGAGATGCCGTAGGTGTCGACTTCCTGAAACGCATCGGTGCCGATCATCGAGGCCGGAACCTGACCGGTGATGCATACCAACGGAATGGAGTCGAGACGCGCGTCGGCAATGGCGGTGACCAGGTTAGTCGCGCCCGGCCCGCTACAGGCCATACATACCGCGGGTTTACCGTCGGTTCGCGCCATCCCCTGAGCGATAAACCCCGCCCCCTGTTCATGGCGCGCCAGGATGTGGCGAATTTGCGTACTTTGGCTTAAGGCGTCGTAAACGGGGAGAATCGAACCGCCCGGAATGCCAGTGACGATGTTAATGCCCTGACGTTCCAGAAAATGAACGATAAACTCTGCGCCCGTAAAGCGCGTACGCAGGGATGTTGATGTTGTGCCCGAACTTGCCATGCTCCAGTCCTTTTATTCTGGGCCGACTTGCCGGGAAGGTATCTTAAACGAAAAACCCCGCCCGGTTTGCGCCGGCGGGGTTTTGGAATCGTGTGTTGTTCCAGTCCCTACGGCGCATTGCCGACCACCACCACCACACGCACGACGACCACTGCGGCAGGTTGCGCAGTTTTTAGTAGGGTCGCAGTCAGCATGGAAGGGTTCATTAGGGACCTTGTCTGTTTATGGATTAACAGGTTTTATACAAGCACAGCTTTTCAGGCATGACAACGGAAAATTTTTCATCTGCACAAAAATGCGTCGACGATCACGCTTTGCCAGATGCCGACGCAGGCCTGCAAAACAAAAAACCCCGCCGGAGCGAGGTTTTTATCAGCGTTATGCGGTTGGTTGCCGCAAAGCACACTGTGTTATATCAACATCAGAAGTATACGCGTTCCGCGAAGAACACGCAATTTCGGCACGAATTTTGACGCATTTGAGTATGGATCAGAAGTCGCGATCCGTCCACAAAACACTGTTCATTCATACAGTATTTATCTATAATATCACTGTACGCAATGTGTTATAGGGGGCCGCATCGTAACCGGCGCAACAAAGTCCTGGCTGAAACGGGTGGTGCCGTCAGCGCCTTAACCCCCGTGTGAGCACACTGTGTTATGTCAACAAAAGGTGCTGACAACAGGCGGCGGAGAGGTACGTCAGCACCGTGCTCCTTTTACCAGAAGGAGAGCGTATGAGCCTCGTGGATATCGCTATTCTTATCCTGAAACTCATTGTTGCTGCACTGCAACTGCTTGATGCCGTTCTGAAATACCTCCGGTAATTCAGATTCAAGCCGCACCGAAGGGGAGCGGGCAACCGCTCCCCTTTCATCATCTGCCTGGTGCTTGTCCATCGTCGATATGTTACGTTTTTATGACAACCACTGACGATACCTGAACCATGACCCTTTCCATTTTCTGCATTTTACTGTTCGCCGCGCTGCTGCATGCCAGCTGGAACGCCATCGTGAAGGCGGGAAATGACAAACTTTACTCCGCAATCAGCGTCAGTGGTTCCGCAGCGTTGATGGCGCTGGCGTGTCTGCCCTTCGCCCCGCCCCTTCCCGCCGCCAGCATCCCTTTTTTAGCCGCCTCCACCGCCTTACAGGTGGTTTATACCGTGCTGGTCGCCAAAACCTATCAGGTTTCGGATATGAGCCAGACTTACCCCCTGATGCGCGGCACCGCACCGCTGCTGGTGGCGATAATTAGCGTCCTGTTTCTTGGCGATAGCCTTTCCACAATGGCCTGGCTCGGTATCGCGGTAATTTGCCTGGCGATTCTCGGCATGGCCTGTAACGGTCGTGCCCGCTCCCGGCGGGGTATCACGCTGGCGCTGATCAACGCCTGCTTTATCGCTGGCTATACGCTGGTGGACGGCACGGGCGTGCGGGTGTCGGAAACCGCGCTGGGTTATACGCTGTGGACCTTCTTGTTGAACGGCACCTGTCTGCTTGGCTGGGCGATGATTGCCCGGCGGCGGGAAGCCTCGCGCTATCTGGCGCAGCACTGGAAGAAAGGCGTTTTTGGCGGTATCGGCACGATGGGTTCCTATGGGCTGGCGCTGTGGGCGATGACTCAGGCGCCGCTGGCCGTGGTGGCCGCACTGCGTGAAACATCCATTCTGTTCGGCGCGCTGATTGCCTGGCTGCTGCTCAATGAGAAAGTCGCCGGGCTACGGTTGGTCGCGGCTGGCGGGATTGCCGCCGGGGCGATATTGCTGCGTTTATCCTGATTGCCGGATGGCGGCTACGCCTTATCCGGCCTACGGGAGCCGCCGGGCACCATCAAACTGCGGTAAAATAATCTCTCGGCAACAATTGTTGCCGCTTTTTGTTTACATATCCTGCCGTTCGGCTCCCGCGCTATTCCCGCCGTGAATATGGCCTTCTTTTTTTAGTGTGGTAGATTCCACTCGCATTCATGGGAATGCGTAGCACCTTATTCTTATTTTTTTCTTTTTTTAAAAGTAATCAGCGAAATGAAAAGGCAGAGAAGCGTCAATTTGTTGTTGATGTTGGTATTACTGGTGGCCGTCGGGCAGATGGCGCAAACCATTTATATCCCCGCCATTGCCGATATGGCGCGTGAACTGAACGTTCGTGAAGGGGCAGTACAAAGCGTCATGGCCGCTTACCTGCTCACCTACGGCGTATCGCAACTGTTTTACGGCCCGCTTTCCGATCGGGTAGGGCGCCGCCCGGTGATCCTCGTCGGGATGTCCATTTTTATGCTGGCTACGCTGGTCGCGATTACCACCCACAGCCTGACGGTATTGATTGCCGCCAGCGCGTTGCAGGGCATGGGCACCGGCGTCGGCGGCGTGATGGCGCGTACGCTGCCGCGCGATCTGTATGAAGGCACGCAGTTACGCCACGCTAACAGCCTGTTGAATATGGGGATTCTGGTGAGTCCGTTGCTGGCGCCGCTGATTGGCGGACTGCTGGATACCGTCTGGAACTGGCGCGCCTGTTACGTTTTCCTGCTGGTTCTCTGCGCAGGCGTCACCTTCAGTATGGCGCGCTGGATGCCGGAGACGCGCCCCACAGGCGCACCACGTACCCGCCTGATCGCCAGCTACAAAACATTATTCGGCAACGGCGCATTTACCTGTTATCTGCTGATGCTGATTGGCGGACTGGCGGGAATCGCCGTCTTTGAAGCCTGCTCCGGCGTGCTGATGGGAGCGGTACTGGGTCTGAGCAGCATGGTGGTGAGCATCCTGTTTATTCTGCCAATTCCGGCGGCGTTTTTCGGCGCATGGTTTGCGGGTCGCCCGAATAAGCGCTTCTCAACGCTGATGTGGCAGTCGGTATTTAGTTGCCTGTTGGCGGGCGTCATGATGTGGGTCCCAGGTCTGTTTGGCGTGATGAACGTCTGGACGCTGCTGATCCCCGCCGCGCTGTTCTTCTTCGGCGCCGGAATGCTGTTCCCACTGGCGACCAGCGGCGCGATGGAACCTTTCCCGTTCCTCGCCGGAACGGCTGGCGCGCTGGTGGGCGGCCTGCAAAACATCGGCTCCGGCGTGCTGGCGTGGCTCTCCGCGATGCTGCCGCAAACCGGGCAGGGTAGCCTCGGCTTTTTGATGACGCTTATGGGGCTACTGATTTTACTGTGCTGGCTGCCGCTGGCGTCGCGTGTGCCGCATCAGGGGCAGACGATTTAATCGAATGATGGCCCGGTTTCCCGCCGGGCTTTTCACATACCGGCGAGATCATCGTGGTCAGGAGCGGCTCCAGCGCCGGGCGCCACGCCCCTTCTTCCCCGTCATAAAACTGCGTATCCGCGTTAATCGCATACGGAATATTCACCCTTTGCAACTCGCACGCCATAAATCGGGCAAACGCGAGCTGCGAAGCGGAAGGGCTATTTTTGATTGATTCGCCCGGCGCCCAGCCGCCAACCCAACTGACATGGCCGGTTTTTTGCTGCCAGCGCGCGGCGGCGTTAATTCGCGCGCGAATCGCCGCTTTCTCCGCCGCCGTGCCCGACGTCCACGGGTATTTACCGTTATTTTTCAATGGCCCCCACGGAAAGATATGCCACTCCGCCAGCACATAATTCTGGCTTTGCGGGGGCAGTTTTAGGGCCGACAACGCTTCCGGCGCGGCGCGCAGACGAGGCGCGACAAAAATCATGCGTTGGGGGTCAATCGCGTGAAGGGTGCGGATGGTTTTGTCATATACCCGGTTCAGGGAAGACTGGCTGTGGTTGAGTTTCTCCGCCGGTTCATAAATCAGGTCAAACCCCAGCAGCGGCGAACGTTGCGCAAAATAGTGCGCGACGGCTACCCACCAGTTGATCACCTCTTGTTCATTGCCGGGGCTGGGGTCGTTTTTATACTCATCGGCCTGATAAGCAATGATCGGAATCACGCCATACTGCTCACACGCCTCTACCAGTTTTCGCAGGTGGATGAGTCGCGCTTCCGTCGGCTCTCCCGCGACGCGTATGCGCACATGCTTAAATCCCTTCGCCTGAAAATCACGCACCACCAGAGGATCAAACTCCCGGATACCCCGTTCGGTGCGCGCCCAGTCAACGTCCATCCCCACACCAAGCTGCTGCGCATAGCGCGAAGCGGTCAACGGCGGCTGAGCCGCGCACACCGTGGCGCTGACGAGCAGGAAGAGAGAAGCAAGCGGCTTTAACACGATTGTCCTTAAGCAAATCATCAGGAGTCATATCACGTATTTAGCACGCTTTCTGGCTTTACATGCAATAAATCTTCGCGTGGCAAACGCTACGTCGCCTGCTCCTGCAACCAGCCGATAAACGCCTCGATTTTCGGCCACTGTCTGCCAGGCAGCGTGGTCACATAATAGTGCTGGTGGCATTTCAGCGTCATCTCGCCGAAAGGCGCAATCAGTTCGCCGCTATCAAGACGCTTTTGCACCAGCCGTTTACGCCCCATCGCCACACCGATATGGTTCATTGCCGCAATAACGGCTAAATCGGAACGATCGAAGCCAATGCCCGACGATGTCGGCAGATTCACGCCAAAATGCTGCGCCCAACTGTGCCATTCATCAGTGCCGGAGTCGTTGCTCCATGCCTGTCGGTCATGCAGGAGCGTACAGTGGCGCAGGTTAACCCGCGCATTCGTTAAGTCATGATGACGGGCATATTCGGGGCTGCACACCGGCAGAATGGCCTCATCCATCAGGAAGTGATGCGTCAGCTGCGCCGAGGGCGCATCATCAAAATAGATCGCTAAATCAATCCCTGCCCGCTGGAGATTCACGTTGTCATTACCGGTCAACATGGTCAGCGAGATGGACGGATAGCGGCGAGTAAAGTCTCCCAGCGCAGGCACCAGCCAGCACTGAGCAATCGAAGGCCGCGAATAGACGGTCAGCGTCCCTGACAACTCCTGATTTTTAATATCGAGGATTTCCTGATTCAGCGTATCCAGCGACGATTTCAACGCCCAGAATACCCGCTTGCCCTCATGGGTGAGTTCCACTTTGCGGTGCGAACGGACAAAGAGCTGAATCCCCAGCTCCTCTTCCAGTTGATTAATTCGATGGCTGACCGCGCTGGGACTTAGCGACAGCTCATCCGCCGCCAGCGCAAAAGACTGATGCCTGGCCGCCACTTCAAAGGTGTACAGCTTTGATAATTGCCAGCCGTTGAGTAAACGGTTTCTGCCGTCGCGTAAGGGTTCCATCGCCGCCTCTGTGACCTCTTTTTGGCTTTGCAGTGTAAAAAAATGCGCCTGGAAAATCAGCGCAAAGATGAATCAAAGTGAACCATATCGCATAAACAGACCATTATTGGATGCAAATCACCCTTTTGATTCAATCTGGCTCATGCGAAGGGCAATTTATATCGTTTGTCAGCAAGTGCCGTTTTTTCGTCCAATACGCCTATGTTAATCACAGGGTAAGGTGAGATATGCACTCTCAAATTTGGGTTGTGAGCACGCTGCTGGTAAGCATCGTGCTAATCGTGCTGACCATCGTGAAATTCAGGTTCCACCCGTTTCTGGCACTGCTGCTGGCCAGTTTCTTTGTGGGCGCGATGATGGGCATGGGGCCGCTGGAGATGGTCAATGCGATTGAAAGCGGTATTGGCGGCACGTTAGGCTTCCTCGCCGCCGTCATCGGTCTCGGAACCATTCTCGGCAAAATGATGGAAGTGTCCGGCGCGGCAGAACGGATCGGCCTGACGCTCCAGCGTTGCCGCTGGCTTTCCGCTGACGTGATCATGGTGCTGGTGGGGCTGATTTGCGGCATCACGCTGTTTGTGGAAGTGGGTGTGGTGCTGCTCATCCCACTGGCATTTTCGATAGCGAAGAAAACCAACACGTCGCTGCTGAAGCTGGCTATTCCGCTGTGTACCGCGCTAATGGCGGTGCATTGCGTGGTGCCGCCGCATCCGGCTGCGCTGTTTGTGGCGAATAAGCTGGGCGCGGATATCGGTTCCGTTATCGTCTACGGTTTGCTGGTTGGGCTGGTGGCGTCGCTGGTCGGCGGGCCGCTATTCCTGAAGTTCCTCGGCAACCGCCTGCCGTTTAAGCCGGTGCCGGGGGAGTTTGCGGATCTCGAAGTGCGCGATGAAAATACGCTGCCTTCTTTACGCGCGACGCTGTTTACCGTCCTGCTGCCGATTGGCCTGATGCTGGTAAAAACCGTTGCCGAACTGAATATGACGCAGGGCGGCACGCTGTATACGCTGCTGGAGTTTATCGGCAACCCGATCACCGCAATGTTTATCGCCGTTTTCGTGGCCTATTACATTCTCGGCCTGCGTCAGCATATCGGTATGGGTACGTTGCTGACCCATACCGAAAACGGCTTTGGCTCGATTGCTAACATCCTGCTGATTATCGGTGCAGGCGGCGCGTTCAACGCTATCCTCAAAAGCAGCGGTCTGGCGGATACGCTGGCGGTGATCCTCTCCAATATGCACATGCACCCGATTCTGCTGGCCTGGCTGGTGGCGCTGATTCTGCACGCCGCAGTGGGTTCCGCAACGGTCGCGATGATGGGCGCGACGGCGATTGTCGCGCCGATGCTGCCGCTCTACCCCAACGTCAGCCCGGAGATCATCGCCATTGCCATCGGTTCCGGCGCGATTGGCTGCACGATCGTGACCGACTCCCTCTTCTGGCTGGTGAAGCAATACTGCGGCGCCACCCTGAATGAAACATTTAAGTACTATACAACCGCGACATTTATCGCGTCGGTTGTTGCTCTGGCGGGCACATTCCTGCTTTCCTTTATCATCTAAGCGCAAAGAGACGTATTATGGAAAACGCTAAAATGACTTCACTCATCGCTCAGTATCCTCTGGTAGAGGATCTGATCGCCCTCAAAGAAACGACCTGGTTTAACCCAGGCACCACCTCTCTTGCGGAAGGTTTACCCTATGTTGGTCTGACAGCGCAGGATGTACAGGATGCGCATGCCCGCCTGGCCCGTTTCGCGCCGTATCTGGCAAAAGCCTTCCCGGAAACCGCCGCAACCGGCGGGATTATTGAGTCTGAACTGGCGATCATCCCCGCAATGCAGCAGCGGCTGGAAAAAGAGTACGGACAGAAAATCAGCGGCGAACTTCTGCTGAAAAAAGACAGTCACTTACCGATTTCCGGCTCGATAAAAGCCCGTGGCGGGATTTATGAAGTGCTGGCCCACGCGGAAAAACTGGCGCTGGAGGCGGGTCTGCTGACGACCGAAGATGACTACAGCGTAATGCTTTCACCGGAGTTCAGGCAGTTCTTCAGCCAGTACAGCATTGCCGTGGGTTCAACCGGTAATCTGGGGCTGTCGATTGGCATTATGAGCGCCTGTATCGGCTTTAAGGTGACGGTGCATATGTCCGCCGACGCCCGCGCCTGGAAGAAAGCCAAACTGCGCAGCCACGGCGTAACGGTAGTGGAATACGAAGAGGATTACGGCGTAGCGGTTGAGCAAGGGCGCAAAGCGGCACAGTCCGATCCAAACTGTTTCTTCATTGACGATGAAAACTCCCGCACGCTGTTTTTGGGCTATGCGGTGGCCGGGCAACGCCTGAAGGCTCAGTTTGCGCAGCAGGGGCGCGTGGTGGATGCCGACCATCCGCTGTTTGTCTACCTGCCGTGCGGCGTTGGCGGCGGCCCTGGCGGCGTGGCTTTTGGTCTGAAACTGGCATTTGGCGACAACGTCCACTGCTTCTTCGCCGAACCAACCCACTCTCCGTGCATGTTACTGGGCGTGTATACCGGCCTGCATGATGCCATTTCCGTCCAGGAGATTGGCGTCGATAACCTGACGGCAGCAGACGGCCTGGCGGTGGGGCGCGCATCCGGGTTTGTAGGGCGGGCAATGGAACGTCTGTTGGACGGGCTGTACACCCTCGACGATCGGACGATGTACGACATGCTGGGTTGGCTGGCGCAGGAAGAAGGCATTCGCCTGGAGCCGTCCGCACTGGCGGGAATGGCCGGGCCGCAGCGTGTTTGCCGTTCGACGGATTACCAGCAGATGCACGCCTTCAGCGCTGAGCAGCTTAATCACGCCACGCATCTGGTGTGGGCGACCGGCGGCGGTATGGTGCCGGAAGGAGAGATGGCGCAGTACCTGGCGAAAGGGCGCTAAACGTCACTAACCTTAACGCAGCATCGCCATCAGCTCCATCGGTGAGCGATGCTGTTTAATCAGATCCCGCATGACGCGCATATGCGGCGACGTGTGGTTAATAAACGCTTTATACCCGCCGCACAGCACGCTTTTCCCGCTTAAATCCCGATGCTTTGGACAATCACCGTTGCAGAATCGCAATAAGGCACAGTCCAGGCAATCCGCCCCCAGCGTTGATTTTTTCTGCTGTCCAAATTCACTCGCCTGCGGGCTGGCATTCAGCATATGTAGTGGCGTTTGATGGATATTACCCAGCCGGAACGCCGGGTAGACATAGTGATCGCACTGATAGAGATCGCCGTTTGCTTCCAGGGCGAACGCGTGACCGCAGGTTTCGCTAAGCGCGCACATTTGTGCCGGATGCCCGCTCCACACGCCCAGCATCGAATCAAACAGTTGCACAAAAACGCGCCCAATATCTTCCCGAACCCAGAGATCAAACACACCGTTGAGAAAACGCCCCCAGTCTTCCGACGTCACGGAATCAGCGGTCAGTTTGCCGCTATCGTCACGTTCAACCAACGGAATGAACTGAAGAAAAGGCGTGCCAAGCTGGCGAAGATAGCGATACATACGCGCAGGCTGCTGGCTGTTCAGCCGATTCACCACCACCAACAGGTTGAAGTCCACGCGATGGGCAACCAGCCTTGCTATCGCTTCCACCACCTTATGATGCGTTGGTTTTCCACTACGGCTAACGCGGTAAGCATCATGTAAATCGGCGGGGCCATCCAGTGAGATACCGACCAGCCAGCCGTTATCGCGTAAGAATCGGCACCACTCGTCACTGAGTAAAATGCCGTTGGTCTGGAAGGTATTCTGGATGCGTTTCCCCTCTCCATAGCGTTTTTGCAACGCGACCACGCGGTGAAAAAAATCGAGTCCACACAGCGTCGGCTCTCCGCCCTGCCAGGCAAACAGCACATCATCAACCGGCTGCGCGGCAATATGCTGGCAAATAAAAGCCTCTAAGGTCGCGTTATCCATAACGGGTTGAGAGGGTTTATCGATATAAAAACAGTAATGGCAATCAAGGTTACAACGTGAGCTGGCCGGTTTAGCCATGACCTGACATCCTGTCATGCAACATCCCTAATAAAGACGATAAGTTGACGAATATGCGTTACAGCAAACAGTATTGCGAGGGACAACACCGCGAGAGAGATCAAAAATTTGTCACGCACGGCGCGAGATTCGGAAAAATCACTGTGCGCCACATCCATCAGGTTACGGCTGCGGGTATAGCGCCAGAGGATGAGCGCGACAATCGCCAGCACGCCAATAGAAACCCAGAACAGAAACCCCGCCTGATGCCAGTTATGTTTCAGCGCCAGCGCCATCAATGCGCCATAGCCTAACAGGGTACGAAACCAGGCCAGCGACGTGCGCTCCGGCTGTAGACCGGGATCAACCTGACGGCGGGCTTTGCGGCTATCCGGCATACAGCACCAGCGCCATGACAATCACCGCAACAATCATCAGCATCAGGCTGATTATCAGCAGACTATGGGTGTACGGCAGGTCTTCTTTCAGACGCATCGCTTTTTCGTTGCGTAGCCAGCGCAGATAGCCATAAATCGCCAGGCCGCCCGCAAAGAGACACAGCAGCAGCGCCAGCAGTTCGCGAATTACCGGCGTGGCGAAGTCCGGCGCGAGTTGGTCAAGCCCGACGCCCGCCGCCAGAAACCCCAGCGCGGTGCGAATCCACGCCAGAAAGGTACGCTCATTTGCCAGCGAGAAGCGGTAATCCGGCGCTTCTCCGAGGCGGGAAATCTTCATGACGGCTCCTTTAAATTATTGCCGGATGGCGGCGTAAACGCCTTATCCGGCCTACGGTGTTGTGCTTTTGTAGCGCCACCGGGCATAACGCATCAAAACTTCTGCTTTTTCTCTTCTACTTTCACGCCTTGCGTGGGCAAACCGGTATCGTAATCACGTACCACCGGAGAATAACCGTCTTGCGGGCGTGGGCGGAATGCCCCCATCCAGCGCGGCCGGGCATCTTTACGCCACGGACGCAGGCTCCACTGGTACGTACGGAACGGGTCGCGGATTTTATCCATGTAATCCAGCAGCGCGTCGTGCATCTGACTGCGAACACCGGCAAATTCCGGCGCAGCAATCAGATTATGCAGTTCATCCGGGTCATTACGCCTGTCGTACAGCTCATCGCTGGTAAACAGGTTCAGCACCAGCTTCCAGTTATCCGTCACCCAGCAGCGCACCGGAATAAAGCCGCCAAAGCTGTCATGCTCGATCTCATAGCGGTTGAACTCCACCATCACCCCGCGCGGCGCTTCAACGGCCAGGATGTTTTCACCCGGAAGAATATCGGGCTTATCAATCCCCGCCAGCGCCATCATCGTAGGCAGCAGGTCAATATGGCTGACTGGCGTATCGATCTGCTGCGGCGCTCCCTGCGGCGGGCGCATAATCAGCGGGATGCGGGTAATGTCATCATACATTGCCGCCCCTTTGCTGATGAGTTTGTGCGCCCCCATCATTTCACCGTGATCGGAGGTATAAATCACCCAGGTATTCTCACGTTGTTCCGGGGTTAACGCATTGATCACCCGCCCAATCTGATCGTCAACAAAGTCATTGCAGGCAAAGTAGAGCGGATGATGATAACAGCCATCATCGCCCACCGGGGACGGCATCGCCTGCGCCCATAGCCGATGGTGCTCAGGTTTATTGCTCAGCGAATCCTGCGCCTTCGCGCCCAGGTCATAATAAAAATCCTGATACTTCTCCAGATACTCAACCGGACAGGTAAACGGATGATGCGGCTCATCATAAGAGACCACCATCAGGAACGGTTCGTCATCTCTCGCTGGCTGATGGAGAAAATCAACCGCCCGGTTGCTGATGCGATACGCCCAGGTAAAGGTCTCATCAATATTATTGGTCTGCAAATCCTCAATACTGTTCAGTCCGTTACGCCACAGGCTGATTTCATTCTCCGTCAGTTCAGAAAGGTAGTTCGCGCCGTCATACCAGTAGTCGGCATCCCACTCAGGCGGGCACTCGCCGGTGCCAAAGTAATCGTGCCCGTCGAGGTGCCATTTGCCGATATAGCAGGTGTGGTAGCCTGCATCCTTAAAATAACGCCCCATCGTGGAGATGTTCTTCCCCGGCGCGACGTTGTTCGTCCACGGGCCGGACTGATTGGCATAAATACCGGTAAAAAGCCCCGCGCGGGCTGGCGTACACACCGGCGAGCAGGTATACGCGGAGTTAAAGCGAATCCCTTCAGCGGCCAGACTGTCAATATGCTGCGTGTTCAGCGGCTTACCGCTATAGCAACCCACCATATTGGTCGCCTGTGTATCGGTCATAATGAACAGAAAATTCGGACGGGTCATGCTTTATCCTTAGCGTCAGAAACATAAACCACAGGCGCGGAATGGCGCGTCTGCCATGAGCTGTAAATCAGGTAAACAACCACCGCAGCGGTGATGGCGTAGCTGAGAATGGTCAGCCACCGGGTCTGATAGCCACCGAACTGCGCCAGACCAGAATAGACGCCAACCATCGCGAACAGGACGCCAACGGCGGCGATCTTCACGTTTTTCCACGGTTTCATGTCAACCGCAAACGCATCATGAAATTTAAACGGCGTTGCACGCGGCTTAATCACGCCAATGAGCAGCATCACCACGACGTTGATACAGAAGGTGCAGGCCAGCACATAGAGGAAATGAAAATCAAATTTCACCAGGTAGTTGATGGTGATGTAACTGACAATACCGAGTCCCATTGCGACCTTCGCGGCCAGCGCCGGAATACGCGGGAAGAAGAAGCCCATAATAACAATGGTCACCAACGGCACGTTATAAATCCCGTTGAGTTGTTTCATCCAACTGTAGAGCCCTTGCGGCGCATAGGCGATCCACGGCGCCACCAGCACGGAGATCACGGCCACAATAAAGCCAAAGCGACGACCAACAGTGACCAGTTTATCGGGGCTGGCCTGTTCATTAATCAGTCGGCGATAGATACCGAGGCTAAACAGGGTCGAAGCACTGTTCAAAAAACCGCAGAATGCGCTGATAATCGCGCCAAACAGCACCGCGCTAAAAAAGCCAATCAGCGGCAGCGGCATCACTTTGTTCACCAGCGCCGGGTAGGCCATGTCTGCTTTCGGTAGATCCTGAAAGAGATGAAAAGCGATAACGCCCGGCAGCACCAGAATCAGCGGGTCCAGCATCTTCAACACCGCCGTAAGCAGCGCCCCTTTTTGCCCTTCCGATAAACTCTTTGATGCCAGCGTACGCTGAACGATCCCCTGGTTGGTGCACCAGTAGAACGTATTGACCAGGATAAGCCCGGTCAACGCCGCGCCAATCGGCACCGGGTCGTTGCTGCCGCCAATCGAGTTCAGCATCTGGCTGTGATCCTGGGTTAAGCGCGTAATACCTTCGCTCAGACTGCCTTTCCCCATCGCCATCAGACCAAACAGCGGCACCATCAGGCCGCCAATCACCAGGCCGATACCGTTAATCACATCGGCAATGGCAATCGCCCGCATCCCGCCGACGACAGCATACAGGATGCCGCTAATCCCCAGCACGACAGCCATCAGCCAGATCGCCGTATGTTGTGAAATACCAAAGGTTTCAGTGACATGAAACATGCTGTTAAAGGCAAGCGCGCCGGAATACAGAATGATGGGTAAAAAACAGATTCCCGTCGCAATCAAAAAACAGCAATCAATAATGATGCGGGTGGTTTTGTCATAGCGCTCTTCAATAAAATCCGGGATCGTTGCAATGCCGCGTTGCAGATAGCGTGGCAGAAAGATCAGCGCCAGAAAAATAAGCGGAATTGCGGAGATGACTTCCCATGCCATTACCGACATACCGCTACGGTAAGCCTGGCCGGTTAATCCCACCAGTTGTTCCGTTGAGAGGTTAGTTAACATCAGCGAGGCGGCAATAACCGGCGCTTTTAATGAACGTCCCGCCAGAAAATATCCCTGCTGCGAACCGGTATCCGCTTTTCGTAACTTCCACCAGGTGATAACCGCCACCAGTAGCGTAAAACCAACAAAGCTCAAAATTTGTAGCGTATTCATCTCATAGCCCTTGTTTTTCATTATGTCCCGGCAGCGGTAGGGTCAACACGAGGTAAAGCGTGCCGGGTCAGGCAGTCAGATTTCTTAATTACAAACATCGCCTCCCTGAAGCATTCACTTTCTGTTATGTTCAGGTTGTGGGCATCATTCTCCGGCGAGAAAATAAAATGAATGGAAACTTGCTAAGTTCGCATGTAAAAAACGAAACTACGTACAATATTCCCCTGTTGATTAATGAAAATGTGATCTCCAGCGGAATTTCATTGATCTCGCTGTGGCATACCTACGCTGACGAAAATTACCGTGTTATATGGCCGCGAGATAAGAAAAAGCCGCTAATCGCCAATTCGTGGGTCGCGGTCTATACCGTACAGGGGTGCGGGAAAATCCTGCTGAAAGACGGTGAGCAAATTACATTAAACGGCAACTGCATTATCTTTTTAAAACCCACCGATATACAGTCTTACCATTGCGAAGGTTTATTGTGGGAGCAATACTGGATGGAGTTTACCCCAACCAGTATTATGGATATTCCTATCCGACAACAAAGCATTATTTATAATGGTGATGTTTATAATCAGGAACTGGCCGAAGTTTCACAATTAATTACCCGCCCGGAACCGATTAAAAATAATCTCGCCGTCGCGTTTCTCACGAAAATTATTTATCAGTGGATTTGTCTTATTGACTCAAACGGGAAAAAAGACCCACAACGCATACAGGTTGAAAAGTTAATTGCAGCGTTACATGCCAGCCTGCAACGCCGCTGGAGCGTGGCGGATATGGCAGCCACGATCCCCTGTAGCGAAGCCTGGCTGCGTCGTCTGTTTTTACGCTATACCGGGAAAACACCGAAAGAATATTATCTGGACGCCCGGCTGGAACTGGCATTATCGCTGTTAAAACAGGAAGGGAATACGGTGGGTCAGGTAGCGGATATGCTCAACTTCTTTGACTCATTTCATTTCAGCAAAGCATTTAAGCATAAATTTGGCTACGCGCCGTCGGCGGTGTTGAAACATCCTGACCGGCACCCGCTGGATGCCGGTCAACAAGATTAGTGCAGTTCAGGCCAGTATTCTTTGTTGGCTTCAATCAGATCATCAAGAATCGCTTTGGCGACAGACGCGCTCGGCACGGTTTTGGAGAGCGTAATCGCCTGCCACAGACGCTGATAGGAGCGATGCTCCCAGGCATCGACCACCAGTTTCTCGACGGCCACCTGCTGGCTCATCAGCCCTTTCTGGAACTGCGGAATATCGCCAACCGTCAGAGGCTCCGGCCCGTTATGCCCCACCAGGCAAGGGATCTCCACCATCGCTTCATCATCAAAGTTATGAATCGCCCCGTTGTTTGGCACAATCAGCAGCATCCGTTCCTGCGTATTAAAGGCGATTGCCGTTGCCAGATCGACGATATAAGACGCGTGTTCATCAATTTCCAGCTCGCCAGCGGAGGAGTGGCCCGCTTCAATAATCGCGCGGCAGGAGCCAAATACCTGTTTTTCACGGTGATCCATCACCTCATTAGCACGCGTGCGCGCCGGGTTCGAGTGCTGCACCACATAGTCTGGGAACAGATAGTATTTCAGATAGGTATTCGGCATGGTGTCCGGGTCCAGCGCCTGCACATCCTTCGCTTTGGCGAACGTGTCATTCCAGCTCGCTTCAGTATGCGGATCGTTAGATGGCGGAACATAACCGTGTTTCGCGACATATTCCCGCAGTTTCGGCATCAGGTCGTTACCCTGCAAGTCCTCAATCGACGTCCACCAGCCAAAGTGGTTCAGCCCGTAATAACGCACGCGCATTTGCTTACGATCTTGCAGGCCGACAATCTGCGCCATCCGCCCTTCAATGCCGATCGGCATATCACAGATATTGAGGATTTTGGCGTTCGGGCGCAGACGTCGCGTCGCCTCGGCCACTATCGCCGCCGGGTTGGAGTAGTTCAGCATCCACGCGTTCGGGGAGTATTTCTCCATGTAATCCACCAGCTCCAGCACGCCGCCAATAGAACGCATCCCATACGCAATCCCGCCCGGACCACAGGTTTCCTGGCCTAACACGCCGTGGCGCAGCGGGATTTTTTCGTCTTTTTCCCGCATCGGGTATTTGCCCACGCGGATATGCGCCATCACGAAATCAACATCGGTAAACGCTGCTTCGGGATCGGTGGTGTAACTAAACTCAATCTCCGGCGCCTGCTCTTTAAGGATGATTTTGCACGCTTCGGCAATCACTTCCTGGCGAGCGCCGTCGTTGTCATAGAATTTCAGCGCGCGAAGCGGAAAACGGTCCTGGTTTGCCAGCAACATCAATACGATGCCCGGCGTAAATGTGCTGCCGCCGCCTGCGATAACCACTGAGAATTTTTTCATGATACTGCCTCCGTCATGGGGATTTGTTCGGTCGATAAGGGGGATTTCATTAGCGTTTCAAGCTGGTCACGCACCTGGGGCACATGCAGGCCTACAATCACCTGGATGCCATTGCCACGGCGAACCACGCCGTGCGCACCCAGTGCTTTAAAGACGTCATCACTCTGGGTCTGCGCCATATCGTGGAGCGCGATACGTAAGCGCGTGGCGCAGTTATTAATGCTTTCGATATTGCCCGCGCCGCCCAGCGCCTGGAGGAACCCGGCTGCCTGCCCAAGTTTTGCGTCCGGCGCGGGCGCCGTTGTCTGTCCACGCGCGGCCTTGTAATCCGCTTTGCTGTAGAGTCTGACTTCACTCTCTTCACGACCCGGCGTTTTCAGATTGAAGCGCAGGATCAGGGTGCGGAAAACCACAAAATAGAGGGCGGTGAATGCCAGCCCGATGCCTATCTGGGTAAACATCATTCCGGCATGGTTGTGGAACATCGGGATCCAGTTTTGCGGTAAGAACTGATCCAGCAGTCCGCCGCCCATATTTCCTACCACGCCGCAGATATACATCACCGTCGCCATTGAGGCCGCCAGCACCGCGTGTACGACAAACAGCAGCGGAGAGATAAACAGGAAAGTGAATTCCAGCGGTTCCGTGATGCCCACCAGTACAGCGGTTAACGTGGCGGGGATCAGCAAACCGGCGACCTTCACCCGGTTTTCTGGCGATGCGGTGTAATAGAGCGCCAGCGCAATCCCGACGGAGCCAAAGATTTTTGAGTTACCGTGCAGGGCAAAACCGCCTTCCGGGAATAACGTCTTCAGCGATTCCGTGCTCTGGCTGAACGCCTGCATGTGTTGCGCCCAGTAAACCTGAATGCCACCTTCTACCGCCGCCGGGCCAAAAATGAAGGGGCCATAGACGAAGTGATGCAGCCCTGTCGGGATCAGAATACGTTCGAGGAAGGTGTAGACCCACACGCCCAGCGCGCCCGCTGAACGCAGGAAAGCCTGTAGGGATTCAATGCCCATCTGCACTTTTGGCCAGCCGAGCAGCGTCAGCCAGGCGCAGGGGATCATCACCAGGAACGCGATAATCACCACAAACGACGTGCCCTGAAAAATACCGAGGAACACGGGCAACGGCTTATCGAAATAGCGGTTGTGCAGCGCGGTGACGATGCCCGAAATCATAATGGCGCCGATAATGCTGGTATCGAGCGTTTTTATTCCGGCCATCATCGTCAGACCGCTGCCTGCCGTCGGGTCTACGCTGAAGTCCACGCCGAAGAAATGCCCCCAGGTCATGCCCATGGCATTAATGAAATAGTTCCATGTCAGGAAGCTGACCAGCACCGCCAGACAAGCTCGGCCTTGCGCCTGTTTAGCCAGGCCAATCGGCAAGCCGACGGCAAAAATCAGCGGCATATTACGGAAAACCGTCCAGCCGCCCTCTTCAATAATATGAACGAGTTGCGCGAATAAACTGTTGGGATCGGTCAGCGCTTCGCCAACAAAAAGCGGGTTGCGCAGCATGATGGCGATACCCACGACGATACCGGCGAACGGGAACAGCAGTACCGGGGTAAACATAGCGCCGCCAAAGCGTTGTATTTGACTGAGCATTTTTACATCCTCATATAACAACCAGTAGGGAGAGGCCTTTTTTGTAGTGATTGCTGGCCTGATACGAGAATAGGTAGTTGCGATTCTGAGAACATGACGCGCCGCTTCGATTCGTGATCGCATTCATGGTTTTAATTCAGTCAATGATGTCTACTTTTTACATAAAAGTTAGACATCAAAAGGTTCGTAGCGCGGAAATTAAAGGGAAAAAGAGGTCTGGTAGTGATCTATAAATCAATAGCGGAACGACTAAGAATCCGGCTCAACTCATCTGATTACAACATCGGTAGCCCGTTGCCTGGTGAAAAAAAGCTGGCGGAAGAGTTTGCTGTGTCACGAATGACCATCCGCAAAGCCGTCGATATGCTGGTGGGATGGGGACTGGTGGTGCGGCGGCACGGGAGCGGCACATACGTGGCGCGTAAAGACCTTCATCATGAAACCACCAACCTGACCGGATTGGCGGAAGTGCTGCGGCGTCAGGGAAAAGAGGTCACCAGCCAGGTGCTGGTATTTGAAGTGATGCCTGCGCCCCCCGCCATTGCCAGCCAGTTGCGGATTCAGATCAACGAACGTATCTACTTTTCCCGCCGCGTGCGCTATGTGGATGGCAAACCGCTGATGCTGGAAGACAGCTATATGCCCGTCAGGCTGTTCCGTAACCTCTCGCTGATCCACCTGGAAGGGTCGAAATTTGATTATATTGAGAAAGAGTGCGGCATCACCATCAGTGGCAACTATGAAAGCCTGACGCCTGTACTGGCCGATAAACAGCTCTCCGCGCAAATGAACGTCCCCGAGCAAACGCCGCTACTGCGGATCACATCGCTTTCTTACAGCGACAGCGGGGAGTTTTTGAATTATTCGGTCATGTTCAGAAATGCCAGCGAATACCAGGTGGACTACCATTTACGGCGCGTCCACCCGGATGCAAACCTGACCTAGCCTAACCCCCAGAAAAGCACCGCCAGCAGTTGCGGGGTGATAATCCGCAGGAACATTACCAGTGGATAAACAGTGGCGTAGGAGAGCGCCGCCGCACCGCTGGTGGCATGCAGGTTGTTAGCGAACGCCAGTGCAGGCGGATCGGTCATTGACCCCGCCAGCATCCCGCATAGCGTCAGGTAGTTCATTTTGGCAAAGATACGCGCCAGAAGACCGACGGTAATCAGCGGAATGGCAGTAATAAAGATGCCGTAACCAATCCAGCTCAGACCATCACCCTGAGTCAACGTATCAATAAAGTCACCGCCAGATTTCAGCCCGACCACCGCGAGAAACAGCACGATCCCCAGCTCACGCAGCGCCAGGTTGGCGCTTGGCGGCATAAACCAGTACAGCTTGCCGATGCTGCCGATACGTCCCAGAATCAGCGCCATGATCAGCGGCCCGCCCGCCAGTCCCAGCTTTAACGCTACCGGGAATCCAGGGACAAACAACGGAATCGACCCCAACAACACGCCCAGACCAATACCGATAAACACCGGTAACATCTGCACCTGTTGCAGTTTTTGCTGGGCGTTACCCACAACATTGGCCACCGCATCAATTGAAGAGGGACGGCCAACCAGATTGAGGATGTCACCGAATTGCAGGCTGGCGTCGCTACTGGCCACCAGCTCTACGCCCGCACGGTTCAGACGGGAGATCACCACGTCATAGCGCTCTTTAAAATGGAGGTCGCGAATGCGTTTTCCGAGCACTTTTTCGTTAGTGACCACGACGCGTTCAACGCGCAAATCCGTCCCTCGCGTTGAGAGCGAGGTGTCCACCTCCTGACCAATGACCAGCTGCGCGTTATGCAGATCGGCGGGCTGTCCCACCAGATGCAGCAGGTCGCCCGACTGGATGATCGTTCCCGGTGAAGGCACCATCAGCGTCTCGTCGCGTTTCAGACGCGAACAGATGATTTTATCGCTGTTCAGGATAGGCACATCCTGGATCGCCATATTGTTGAGATTCGGGTTCTCAACACGGATATTCATGGTCTGGATTAACGAGTGTCCATTGCTAAGCGTGTCTTCATGCTGCTTCGCTTCCGCCTCCACGTTGACGCGAAAAATCATCCGCATCAGCCACATGGTGAGCAAAATACCGCAAATCCCGAAAGGATAGGCCATCGCATAGCTCATCCCCATCTGGTCCACCGCTTCCATTGGCGTTCCCAGATCGCGCAGAATTTGCTGCCCTGCCCCCAGCGCTGGCGTATTGGTGACCGCGCCGGAGAAAATCCCCAGCACCACCGGTAGCGGGATAGCGAAGATTTTATGCAGAATGGCGGTAACCAGCCCACCGATAATGACAATCAGGATGGCAAAGAGATTAAGGCGCAACCCTGAGACGCGCAGAGAGGCAAAGAACCCCGGCCCCACCTGGATACCAATGGTGTAAACGAAGAGTATCAGGCCGAATTCCTGGATAAAGTGCAGCATGTCACTGCTCAGCGTCATCCCGGCCTGATCGACAAAGTGGCCGACGATAATCCCGCCGAACAGTACGCCGCCAATGCCAAAACCGACACCCCGCACCTTGATATTGCCGATCCACAACCCGACAACCGCCACCAACGCCAGAACGCTGACCGTCAATGCTATATCACTCATCTTCTTTTCCCTGTGAATAACATTATTAATTAAATGGATTCTCGCAGAGTACAAGCGGTATGTATGGGTGGTAAAGCACAAAAATGCCCCGTCATTGCTGGCGGGGCGGTTTGTTGAAAAGCATGATGCCGGACCTACAGGTTCGGCGTCGCTTTGTAGGCCCGGTAAGCATAGCGCACCGGGCGATTTGCCGGATGGCGGCTACGCCTTATCCGGCCTACAGGTAGTCCTGGATTAGCTATTTAATGCGGGACGTTCGCTAATGGCGATACGCTGCGGAGCGATGGTTTCCGGCTCGTTGCGGGTTAAATCAATGTGCAATAACCCATTGGTGAAGGTCGCGCCGCTGACCTCCATATTTTCTGCCAGAGTAAAACTCAGACTGAATGGCTGTGTCACCAACCCCTGATGCAACCATTTGGTTTCTTTTTCCGGCTGCGCTGGCGTGCCTTTTACGGTCAGGCGCGTGCCTTCCAGCTGAATATCCAGATCTTCCTGACGGAAACCGGCTAACGCGAGGGTAATGCGGTAGTGGTTGTCATCGCTTTTTTCAATGTTATAGGGCGGGAAGCTCTGGCTTTCGCCGGTGTTTTGCAGGGCGTTGGCCAGTTTGTCAAAACCGATCCATTGACGCAGCAGTGGGGATAAATCGTAATTACGCATGATAATAATCTCCTTCTAAGAAGCGAGTAATACCCAGCGAATCCTCAGATTCGCATATGCTCCCTGACGGCGAGCACGGGGATAACAGGCCGCCGACGGCGACCTGACTGAATCAGTTAATTTCGATACGGCGCGGTTTGTTCGCTTCTGGAATCACGCGCTCCAGGTCGATATACAGCAGACCGTTCACCAGGTTAGCGCCGCGAACATGAATGTTCTCTGCTAACTGGAATTTGCGTTCAAAGTTACGCTCTGCGATGCCCTGGTAGAGATAGGTACGTTCTTTTTGCTCATCCGCGTGAGCGCCTTTTACCACCAGCAGATTATCCTGAGCGGTAATTTCCAGTTCGCTTTCCGCAAAGCCTGCAACGGCAATCGCAATGCGGTAATGGTTTTCATCCACCAGTTCGACGTTATACGGAGGATAACCGCCATTACTCTGGCTCTGGTTGTTTTCTAAGAGGTTAAACAGACGATCAAAACCAATGGCAGAACGGTACAGCGGGGATAAGTCAAAGTTACGCATAATGAATAGCTCCTGAAATCAGCGAGAATAGTTGACCTTCCATCATGGACAGGTCAGGTAGCCAGAACACCCATCAGGCGTGCTCTTTATTTGCCTACACCCTAAAAATGGGTCTGGAAATGAACTTTTCAAGCGCTTGCAGGGGACTTTTTTTGCAGTTTGTTGTCTATCGCATAGACTGGGTGAACAGCACACATTGTTAAAGTGCGATAAGCGCCACAGTGCGACGTGATGGTGATGTTATTTTTCGCGACGGATCGCTATAACTCATCATGCAAACATCGATAATCAACAGATGAATAAATCATGATAAAAAATGTGTTGTTAACGCTGATGATGTGCAGTGGATTGGTTTTACTGGGTGGCTGCTCCAGCGTAATGTCACATACCGGCGGCAAAGAGGGGACCTACCCCGGCACACGCGCCAGCGCCGAAATGATCGGCAGCAGTGATACAAACTGGGGCACCAAATCGCTGGCAATCCTGGATATGCCCTTTACCGCCGTCATGGATACGATACTCTTGCCGTGGGACTTCTTCCGCACAGACAGCTCAGTGAAGTCGCGAGTGGAAAAGAGCGAGGAGAAAACGAAGATGACCAACGCCGTTATCCCCCCGGCAAGAATGCCCGCTCACTGATTTATCGTTCGGTTTCCGTCACCCAAAGCTGGCGGAAACCGTCAACCTCTTCCATCCACGCGATTAACGCCCCATCCGGCGAAAAAACAACGGCGTCCGCGGAAGGCGGGCTGTCATGACTCGCCGTTAAAAAGGCGATTGCTCCGCTCTGCGCGTCGCAGCAGGCAATGCGGTTTTCCAGCACAAACCCCAACCACCGGCCTGACGGGTGCCAGTTGAACGCTGACTGAATATCGGTCGCGTTATGCGTAAGCTGGCGCGGCTCTCCCCCCTGCGCCGGGATCAGCCAGAGCTGAACAATACCGCGATCATCGCGCATCAAAAACGCAATGTCCGTGGCTTGCGGGTTACTCCGCACCCAATGTCGCGGAACGTTTACCAGCCCAGGGAAAACGCGATCGTGCGTAAAGGTCAGACGGCGCTGAACAACGCCCGCAGGCGGCGCAGGCAGCGTTGATTCTGTTCCGGTCAGCGGCATATCGCCTGCCTGTTTCCAGCCTTTTTCATCCTGCGGCAACGCCACCAGAAACAGCTCCGGCACTTTTTCACCCTTCGCCGACAAGGTATCGCCAATAAACGCCAGCGCATGATCGCCTACCCAACCCTCTTCGTAGGCGCGGTTAATGTCATCGCTGCCTGGCCGTGGCGCCGGCGTGGTCTGGCTCACTAACACGCACCAGTGGCTGCCGCTGTACTCCCGAGGATGCTGAACCGCCACCGTAACCGGGCCATACGGCACCGCAACGCCGACGTTACGCAAGTCCAGCGCCGGATCGCGCTCACGCAGTACATGGTCGTTATAGGTGAAGCTGACACGCTCGCCGTTCGGACTGAATACATGCACATGGCTGCCGCCGCGCAGCGCGCCGGGCGTATACGGCACGGTGATGTCCATTGCATCCAGATTCGTCACGCGGTTTTGCGCCGCTATCACGCCGCGACGATGGTGGAAATCATAATGCCACGTCTCGTCCGGGTTCTCCGGGCCATGAATGAACACATAGCGATCGTCTTGTGGATGAACGGTCACCACGCCAACGTGCGCGCCCTGCGTAGCGCGATAAATGACCTCAATCTCGCCAGTCCGTACGTTGACGCGCTCAATCGTCTCACCGGTAAACGAGGCGCCTGACGGACGCACATCAAAAACCAGCCACTGGCTGTCCGCCGTCCAGGTGTTGGTATTCGTAAGCTGATGATGACGCGAAGCGAAAGTGATTTGTTTCATGGAGATACCCTGATGCGCGGTTTTCGCATCAGGGTATAGCATTGGAAGAAATTAGCCTACCCGTTTAACGTCGCCGACCAGCAGGATATAAGAGAGCGCGCCAATCAGGGCAACAGCGGAGATATAGACCAGCGCCGGGCCAAAGCCATAATCCTGCGCAAGGTAGCCAATCACCAGCGGCACGGTGATGCCGCCCAGTCCGCCAACAAAGTTAAACACGCCGCCGGTCAGGCCAATCAGACGCATCGGTGCGAGTGAAGAGACCAGTGACCAGGTGATAGACGCAAAACCATTGCCGAAGAACGCCAGCGCCATCAGAGTCATAATCCATACGGGATCGTTAGTGTAGTTCGCCCCCATGATGCAGGTAGAAATCAGCAGCCCGCAGATAATAGGCGTTTTACGCGCAACACCCAACGAGAACCCTTTTTTCACCAGCTTATCCGCCAGCCAGCCGGAGAGCAGCACCCCAAAGAAAGCGGCAAGGAACGGTACGGTCGTCATAAAACCCGCCTTCAGGGCGGTGATCCCTTTCTCCTGGGTTAAATAGTTCGGGAACCAGGTCAGGAAGAACCACAGCGTAGAAGTAACCGCAAATTGCCCCAGGTAGACCCCGACAAGTTTGCGGTGAAACACCAGTTTCCAGTCAGCTTTGGTCAGTGGCTGACGCGCCTCTTTTTTGACTGGCGCATCGCCGTCCACCAGACCGCCGCCATCGCGAATATAGTCCAGCTCAGCCTGGCTGATGCTTTTGGTCAGGCGCGGCGGCTGATAAACCTTGAACCAGATTAGCGACCAGATAATCCCGATTCCCCCGGTAACGATGAACACCCAGTGCCAGCTCAGCATCTCCTGAATCCAAATCAGCAGCGGCGTCAGAAACGCCAGGCCGACAAACTGCCCGGAGGTGTAGAAACCGACGGCGGAGGCGCGCTCATGTTCCGGGAACCAGCTGGTAACCATCCGGTTATTGGTCGGAAATGCGGGCGCCTCAAAAATCCCGGTGATGGCGCGAAGACCAATCAGCGACATTAATCCGGTGGCGAACCCCTGAAATAGCGTTGCAACAGACCAGCCCAAAATAGCGATAAAGTAGGTCAGTCGCGATCCCACACGGTCAAGGAACCAGCCGCCTGGAATCTGGCATAGCGTATAAAGCCACGCAAAAGCCGAAAAGACGTAGCCCATTTCCGCTTTGGTGATACCGAATTCTTCCTGAATATGCGCCGACGCCACGGCGAGGTTCGCGCGGTCAACATAACAAATAACCACGGTAATAAAGATCATAATCAGCGTCAGATAACGACGACGCCCTGGTTTTGCAGCTGTAACTGAAATATCCATCGCAATCTGTCTCCAGATTTTGGGCATAGCGAGACCGCTCACCATGCCCTGTAATTTACAGAGGGTTATATTTTTGTATGTAAGGTTTTTGCCCGGTGGCTTACCGGGTCTACGGGATGGCGATTACCATTCCGCTACGCTGCCATCTTCATGACGCCACAACGGGTTGCGCCAGTCCGGCGCGTTTTTACTCAGTTCAATGACTTTAGCTTCGTCAATGTCCACGCCAAGGCCCGGTTTAGTTAACGGTTTAAAGAAGCCGCCTTCCATACTGAAATCATCCTTGTTTTTCACGAAGTCGAGCAGCTCCGCGCCTTTGTTGTAGTGAATGCCCATGCTCTGCTCCTGGAATACCGCATTGCGCGATACGAAGTCGATATGCAGACAGGCTGCCAGCGCAATCGGCCCCAGCGGACAGTGCGGCGCCAGCGCCACGTCGTAGGCTTCCGCCATCCCGGCGATTTTGTAGCATTCGGTGATACCGCCAGCGTGCGACAGATCCGGTTGCAGAATCGCCAGCCCGCCCGCTTCCAGCACGCGTTTAAACTCAAAGCGTGAGAACATGCGCTCGCCTGCGGCAATCGGAATATGCGTCTGCGCCGCCAGCTTCGGATAATATTCCGCCTGCTCCGCCAGCACCGGCTCCTCAATAAACAGCGGACGATATTGTTCCAGCTCTTTAATTAAAACCTTCGCCATCGGGGCGCTGACACGACCGTGGAAGTCGAGACCAAATTCAATTTCGTTACCAAAAGCCTCACGGATTTGCGCTACGGTATTGACTGCCGCATCCACCGCGCGTGAATTATCAATCACGCCCATCTCTTCACAACCGTTCAGTTTGAAGGTGTCGAAGCCAATAGCGCGCAGTTTCCTGATGCCGTCGATCACTTCCGCCGGACGGTCGCCGCCCACCCAGCTGTAGGCTTTAATTTTGTCGCGAACCAGACCGCCCATCAGTTGCCATACCGGCGCGTTCAGCACTTTGCCTTTGATATCCCACAGCGCCTGGTCGATACCGGCGATGGCGCTCATCATTATTGGGCCGCCGCGATAAAAACCGGCGCGGTACATCACCTGCCACAGATCGTTGATACGCGCCGGGTCCTGACCGATCAGATAGTCGCCAAACTCATGAACCGCCGCTTCGACGGTACGCGCGCGCCCTTCTATAACCGGTTCGCCCCAGCCAACCACGCCTTCATCCGTTTCGATTTTCAGGAACATCCAGCGCGGGGGTAAACGGTACGTGGTGATTTTGGTTATTTTCATTTCACTGCCTCTCGATACGCTTTAACAAATGCCGTCGCCTGCTGCGCGGTACGCTCAACGGACTGCCCGGCGCAATAGAGATCGCTGCCCAGCCCGGCGCCTGCGCAACCCGCGCTAATCCATTGCGCCAGGTTTTCCGGCGTCACGCCCCCCACGGCAAACACCGGGACATCAGCCGGAAGCACCGCTTTCAGCGCTTTGATGTAGTCCGGGCCAAATGCCGATGAGGGGAATATTTTCAGCGCCTGCGCACCCGCATCCAGCGCGGTAAAGGCCTCGCTGGCGGTCGCGCATCCAGGGCATACGGTCATGCCATAACTCACCGCGCGACGAATCACCTCGGGCTGAATATTTGGCGTGACGATCAGCTTGCAGCCCATTTGCGCTAACAGGTCTACCTGATCGGGCTGAAGTACGGTGCCCGCGCCGATCAACGCCTTATCGCCATACACATCCACTATCGCCGGGATACTTTTTTCCCACTGCGGGGAGTTAAGCGGGATTTCCACCGCATCAAAGCCAGCCTCGATGACCGCGCCAACATGCGCCAGCGCTTCATCGGGCGTCACGCCACGTAATATCGCAATAAGCGGAAGATCAGTTTGCCACTGCATGAGCGATGCTCCTTATTCCTGCCTGAAATGCCTTCTCACCGGAAACGACGGTTGCATGACGGCCAATGGCGCTGAACGCCTGCTGGTAGCGTTCCGCCAGCGCGTCTCCGGCAACAATGGTGATCTGCCGGGCGTCAAAGCTTTCGCTAAGGGTGGCGACTTCAGCGCCAATCAACAGACCGGATAAAAATTCGCTCACCTGCGCGCGCGGGAGTGTTCCCAGGACGTGCGAGGCGCGAACCTCAAAAAGTTGCGGCAGGATGGCGGGGGTAGCGAGACCACGCTCCAGCCCGGCAGTAAAGGCGACAGGCGAGGTTTCCTGTTCAGGCAACCCTGCGCCCACCAGTGAATAACGCAGCAACAGATGGTGTAATTCACCCGTCATCACGGTGCGAAAATCGTGAATTTGCGCGTTATCAGCCCGTACCCATTTACAGTGCGTACCGGGCATCACATAGACAGAAGAAGGAGAAAGCGTGCGGGCGCCAAGCAACTGTGTCTCTTCGCCGCGCATCACATTGTGGTTATCGTCGCGTGAGACACAGAGTCCGGGAATAATCCAGATCTTGTCGCCAACGGAGGTTAACTGCTCGCCTATGGCAGAGAAATGGGCAGGAACCGGCAGGTAGGGGGCGATTTTCCAGCCCACATTGCTGCCGACCATTCCCGCCATAACCACGGGAGTGGCGCTGTCGCGCCAGTTTTGCGTCACTTCTGCTAACACCGCTTCAGGAGATTTACCCTTCAGACGCGTTACGCCTGCTTCTGATTGCCTGCTCTCCAGGCATTTGTCGCCCTGGTAAAGCCAGGCGCGCAAATTGGTCGATCCCCAGTCAATTGCGATGTAGCGAGCTGTCATGTGATTTCCTTGAGCCTTCGTGTCGAGCTGGCGATCATCGTTAAGGCCGCCTGCTCTGCCGCATCGCCATCCTGATGCCGTATCGCATCGAATAGCGCCTTATGTTCCTGGAGCGTTTTTGGCATGTTGGCCTCATCACCCATCCAGGTTCGTTCAAACACCGCTCGCTGTAGCGAACTGATCGCCACACTAAGCTGTTGTAAAACCGGGTTATGTACCGACTGCAATACCGCCTCGTGATAGCGAATATCCGCTTCGTTGAAGGCATCCCGGTTCTGGTTGTTGGCGATCATGTCATTGAGCGCCGACTCAATTTCGGCCAGATCGCTCGACGTCGCGCGTTCCGCCGCCCAGCGTGCAATAGCCGGTTCCACCAGGTTACGGACTTCACTCATCGCGCTGATCAGCCGCGGGTCATAATCGTTTTCCAGCACCCATTGCAGCACGTCGGTATCGAGGTAGTTCCACTGGTTTCGTGGTGCGACAAACGCTCCGCGATAACGCTTCATTTCAATGAGCCGCTTCGCCATCAGCGAACGGAACACTTCGCGAATGATGTTGCGCGAGGTTTCAAACTCCTCACACAGATCCGCTTCCGCAGGCAGTGCCGAACCCGGTACGTACTTGCCGCTGACAATCTGTTTTCCCAGCGTGATGACGATGCGATCGGTTTTATTGAGGGTCATGGAGAGTCCTTGTGCTCTGTATGTACCGCTCTACTTTACCGTTACCGCTGAAATTCGCCTCAACTTTGTAGTACTAACGTGATGTCATTCATCGTTGCTGTGTTGATAATGTAGTACAACACAAATGAGTTGTACTACAATTTAGATCACAAAAACGACAATCGGTAATGGGAATGTTATGAAGGGAAAATGAGGGCGTAAAAAAACCCGCAGCAGAGGCGGGTTACGGAACGTCTGTTTTGCCGGATTAATCCAGGCCAGCCACTTAATTCAGCACAAATTTCTCAATTGCGTATGCCACTCCGTCTTCCAGGTTGGATTTGGTGACAAAATTGGCCACCTCTTTCACCGACGGAATCGCGTTGTCCATCGCCACACCCATGCCTGCATATTCGATCATCGCGATGTCGTTTTCCTGATCGCCAATCGCCATGATTTCTTCCGGCTTGATCCCCAGCGCATCGGCCAGCGACTTCACGCCAGTGCCTTTATTGACGCGTTTATCCAGGATTTCGAGGAAGTACGGCGCACTTTTTAGCACGGTATATTTCTCTTTTACTTCCGCCGGAATACGCGCAATGGCCTGATCAAGGATGACAGGTTCATCAATCATCATCACTTTCAGGAACTGCGTTGCCGGGTCCATTTTCTCCGCTTCACAGAACACCAGCGGAATGGTGGCGACATAGGATTCATGTACGGTGTAGTAGCTGATATCACGGTTTGCGGTGTACAGCGTGTTGCGATCCAGCGCGTGGAAATGTGAGCCGACTTCGCGGGACAACTTCTCCAGAAAGCGGTAATCGTCATAGCTCAGCGCCGTTTGCGCAACGGTACTGCCATCGCCCGCTTTCTGCACCAGCGCGCCATTGTAGGTGATGCAGTAGTCGCCGGGTTGTTCCATGTGAAGCTCTTTCAGATAGCTATGGACACCCGCATACGGACGGCCAGTGGTCAGCACCACGTTAACGCCACGGGCGCGCGCGGCGGCAATCGCCGTTTTTACCGCAGGTGAAATGGTGTGATCGGGCAGCAAAAGGGTGCCATCCATATCGATAGCAATGAGTTTGATAGCCATGAGTTCCCCGGATTAAATGAGTCCGTCCTCATGCTAACGCGATTCCGCTCAAAAAACAGCAACGAAAAGGGGGATAGAAAGGGGAACCGGGATTCCCCTTTTGCAGATCGGTTGTAGGCCGGATAAGGCCTAAGCCACCATCCGGCAGATTAGGCTGATGAACTGCCTGATGGCGCTTCGCTTATCAGGCCTACAAGCTGATTAGATATCGATGTTTGCCGCTTTCAGGGCGTTCTCTTCGATAAAGGCGCGACGCGGTTCAACAGCATCGCCCATCAGCGTAGTGAACAGCTGGTCGGCGGCAATCGCATCTTTCACGGTGACGCGCAGCATACGACGGCTTTCCGGGTCCATCGTGGTTTCCCACAGCTGATCCGGGTTCATCTCGCCCAGACCTTTATAGCGCTGAATCGCCAGGCCACGACGGGACTCTTTCACCAGCCACTCCAGCGCCTGCTCGAAGCTCGCAACCGGCTGACGGCGCTCGCCGCGTTCAATGAACGCATCGTCTTCGATCAGACCGCGCAGCTTCTCGCCGAGCGTGCAGATGCGACGGTATTCGCCGCCGGTAACAAACTCGTGATCCAGCGGATAGTCGGTATCCACGCCGTGAGTACGCACGCGAACAATCGGTTCGAACTGCTGCTGTTCGGCGTTCTCGCGAACGTCAAACTTCCACTGGCTGCCGTGCTGCTCTTTCTCGTTCAGCTCGGTAATCAGCGCGTTCACCCAACGGGTGACAGCCTGTTCGTTGCTAAGATCGGCTTCCGTCAGCGTCGGCTGATAAACCAGCTCTTTCAGCAGCGCTTTCGGGAAGCGACGCTCCATACGGCCAATCATTTTCTGCGTCGCGTTGTAATCAGAAACCAGTTTTTCTAACGCTTCGCCCGCCAGTGCCGGTGCGCTGGCATTGGTGTGCAGCGTTGCGCCATCCAGAGCGATGGAGATCTGGTACTGATCCATCGCCTCATCGTCTTTAATGTACTGTTCCTGCTTGCCTTTCTTCACTTTGTACAGCGGCGGCTGCGCAATGTAGACGTGACCGCGCTCGACGATTTCCGGCATCTGACGATAGAAGAAGGTCAACAGCAGCGTACGGATGTGCGAGCCGTCGACGTCCGCATCGGTCATGATGATGATGCTGTGATAGCGCAGTTTATCCGGGTTGTACTCGTCACGACCGATGCCGCAGCCCAGCGCGGTGATCAGCGTCGCCACTTCCTGGGAAGAGAGCATCTTGTCGAAGCGCGCTTTCTCCACGTTGAGGATTTTACCCTTCAGCGGCAGAATCGCCTGGTTCTTGCGGTTACGACCCTGTTTAGCAGAGCCGCCCGCGGAGTCCCCTTCCACAAGGTACAGTTCAGACAGCGCCGGGTCGCGTTCCTGACAATCCGCCAGTTTACCCGGCAGACCCGCCAGATCCAGCGCGCCTTTACGACGCGTCATTTCACGCGCACGACGCGCAGCTTCACGCGCACGCGCCGCATCGATAATTTTGCCGACCACGATTTTGGCGTCGGACGGGTTTTCCAGCAGGTATTCGCTCAGCAGCTCGTTCATCTGCTGTTCCACCGCCGATTTCACCTCGGAAGAGACCAGTTTATCTTTGGTCTGGGAGGAGAATTTAGGGTCCGGCACCTTCACGGAAACCACGGCAATCAGGCCTTCACGCGCATCGTCGCCGGTGGCGCTGACTTTGGCTTTCTTGCTGTAGCCTTCTTTATCCATATAGGCGTTCAGGGTACGGGTCATCGCCGCACGGAAGCCTGCAAGGTGCGTACCGCCGTCACGCTGCGGAATGTTGTTGGTAAAGCAGTAGATGTTTTCCTGGAAACCGTCGTTCCACTGCAATGCCACTTCCACGCCGATACCGTCTTTTTCGGTGGAGAAGTAGAAGATATTCGGGTGGATCGGCGTTTTGTTCTTGTTGAGGTACTCAACAAACGCTTTGATGCCGCCTTCGTAGTGGAAATGGTCTTCTTTGCCGTCGCGCTTGTCTTTCAGACGAATAGAGACGCCGGAGTTCAGGAAGGACAGCTCACGCAGACGCTTAGCCAGAATTTCGTATTCAAATTCGGTGACGTTGGTGAAGGTTTCCAGGCTCGGCCAGAAACGCACCATCGTACCGGTTTTATCAGTTTCGCCGGTCACCGCCAGCGGCGCCTGCGGTACGCCATGCTCATAGATCTGACGGTGGATTTTGTTATCGCGCTGGATAACCAGTTCCAGTTTCTGGGACAGGGCGTTAACCACGGAAACACCCACGCCGTGCAGACCGCCGGACACTTTATAGGAGTTATCATCAAATTTACCGCCCGCGTGCAGCACGGTCATGATCACTTCCGCAGCAGAAACGCCCTCTTCCGGGTGAATACCGGTCGGGATGCCACGCCCGTCATCCTGCACGGATACGGAGTTATCGGCATGAATGGTGACGATAATGTCTTTACAGTGACCCGCGAGCGCTTCGTCGATAGCGTTATCTACCACCTCGAATACCATGTGGTGCAGACCGGTGCCGTCATCCGTGTCGCCGATATACATACCCGGGCGCTTACGCACCGCATCCAGCCCTTTCAGGACTTTGATACTGGAGGAGTCATAAGAATTCGACATCAACGTTTCTCGCTCAATTTATCTTGGGTTAATCCGTTATTTTACCCTTTTCCACGGTGAACATCTTCGAATTTTTGTCCGACATGTCCAGAACGTGTTCAGCGCTGATTGCGCTGACAAAGACCTGTGATTGCGTCGCTTTCAAGCGGCTGGCCAGCAGCCCGCGACGCGCATCATCAAGTTCAGAGGCAAAATCATCTATCAGGTAGAGACACCGCCGCCCGCTTTCACGGGTGAGGAACTCCCCTTGCGCCAGTCGTAAAGCGCACATCAGCAGTTTAAGCTGCCCACGCGATAAGGTATCTTCCACCGGCGCACCGTCAGCACGAATGCGGAAATCCGCTTTGTGCGGGCCATGCGCGGTGTAGGTCAACATGCGATCGCGTTCGAAGCTCCGCTCCAGCACCTCGGCATAATCCGTCTCTTTTTCCCAACCGCGCTGAAAAGAGAAGGTGAGGGAGAACTCCGGTAGAAATTGCTGGCAGGTATCCGCCATATCCTGCGCAATACCAGCACTGTACTCAGCACGCCAGGTACTGATTTGTTCCGCGAGAGGAATCAACTCCTTATCCCACGGACGCAATTGTTCATAACGGCTTACCTGGCGCAGCGCCGCGTTGCGCTGCTTGAGCAACCGCTTCAGGTTGCTCCAGGCGGTAAAAAAACCGACTTCGTTGTGAAAGCATCCCCAGTCAAGGAACGCTCTTCTGTATTTGGGGCCGCCGTTGAGTAAAGTAAACCCCTCAGGGGTAATCAACTGCATCGGCATCAGGTGCGCCAGCTCCGCCACTTTGTGACCGTCGGTGCCGTCGATGCGCACTTTGCTGTCGCCCAGCTTGTCTTTCGTCAGGCCGATGGCGGTTTCGCGCTCTTCCCCTTGCAAACGTCCGTGGAGGACAAACGACTCCTGCTCGTGACGAATGACGCGGCCAATCTGCAAACTGCGAAACGCCCGGCCGTGGCCGAGCGTATAGATGGCCTCCAGCACGCTGGTTTTGCCGCTACCGTTTGCGCCAACCAGGAAGTTAAAGCCGGGGGATAAAGCGAGATCCGCATTTTCAATATTGCGAAAGTCGCGGATCAACAGGCGGGTGAGCGACATTACAGTCTCATTGGCATCACAACATACGCAGCACTTTGAGACGCCGCATCTTCAATCTGTACGCTGGAAACGGAGTCTGTCAGCAGAATACGCACGGTTTCACATTTCAGCGCGTTCAGCACATCGAGCACGTAGCTGACGTTAAAGCCGATCTCCATCTCAGTACCGCCGTAGGTGACGTCCAGAATTTCTTCCGCTTCTTCCTGTTCCGGGTTGTTGGCGGTGATTTTGAGTTGGTTTTCGCTCACATACAGGCGTACGCCACGGAATTTCTCGTTGGAGAGAATCGCCGCGCGGGCAAACGCCTGCTTGAGAATATCGCAACCCGCTTCCAGCGTTTTGTCCGGGTTCTTCGGCAATACGCGGCGATAATCCGGGAAACGACCATCAACCAGCTTGGACGTAAAGATAAAATCACCGACGTGGGCGCGGATGTTGTTACTGCCGATCTGTACGCGCAGCGGGGTTTCGCCGCCGTCGAGCATACGCATCAGCTCAATCACGCCTTTACGCGGCACAATCACCGAATGGTTAGGCAGAGATTGCCCGACCGGCATAGAGCAGACCGCCAGACGGTGACCGTCGGTCGCGACGGTACGCAACTCTTCACCTTCAGTCTCAAACAGCATGCCGTTTAAGTAGTAACGAACGTCCTGATGCGCCATTGAGAACTGGGTGGCTTCAATCAGGCGCTTCATCGTTGCCTGCGGCAGAGTGAATTCGACTTCGCTCTGCCAGTCATCCAGATTAGGGAAGTCGGCGGCAGGCAGCGTGGAAAGCGAGAAACGGCTACGCCCGGAGCGCACCAGCATCCGATCGCCTTCCAGCTGGACGGCAATTTCAGCCCCTTCCGGCAAGCCACGGCAGATATCAAAGAATTTCCGCGCCGGGACGGTAGTTGCGCCTGGTTCATGAGGCTGAATCAACGCAACGCGCGCCACCATTTCCATTTCAAGATCGGTGCCCGTCAGCGACAGCGTACCGTCAGCCACCTGCAACAGCAGGTTACCGAGAATGGGCAGCGTAGGACGACCGCCCAGCGGGCCACTGACCTGCTGAAGCGGTTTTAATAAATGTTCACGTTCAACGGTAAATTTCATAGCGTCACGAAGATAATGTTCTGATTAAGTTTGAGAAATCTTCTTTAATATCATGGCTTTCTTCACGCAGCTGCTCAATCTTACGGCAGGCATGAAGTACGGTAGTGTGGTCACGTCCACCAAACGCGTCGCCAATTTCCGGCAGACTGTGGTTGGTGAGCTCCTTTGCCAGCGCCATAGCCATCTGACGCGGGCGCGCTACCGAGCGAGATCGACGCTTGGAAAGCAGATCCGCGATTTTAATTTTGTAATACTCCGCCACCGTCTTCTGGATATTGTCGATGGTGACCAGTTTTTCCTGCAACGCCAGCAGATCGCGCAGCGCTTCACGCACAAAGTCGATAGTAATAGCGCGTCCGGTAAAGTTAGCGTTAGCGATCACGCGGTTCAGCGCCCCTTCCAGCTCACGCACGTTAGAGCGTAGTCGCTTGGCAATAAAGAACGCCACCTCGCCAGGCAAACGAATATCATTTTCGTCCGCTTTTTTCATCAGGATCGCCACGCGGGTTTCCAGCTCAGGCGGTTCGATCGCCACCGTCAACCCCCAACCGAAGCGGGATTTCAGACGATCTTCGACGCCGTTGATCTCTTTTGGATAACGATCCGACGTCAAAATGATCTGCTGATTACCTTCTAACAGGGCGTTAAAGGTGTGGAAAAACTCTTCCTGGGATCGTTCTTTATTGGCGAAGAATTGAATGTCATCAATAAGCAGTGCGTCAACGGAACGGTAGTAGCGTTTAAACTCTTCGATCGCGTTGTTTTGCAAGGCTTTAACCATGTCCTGCACAAAGCGCTCGGAGTGCATATACACCACTTTCGCATTCGGTTTGCGCGCCATAATACCGTTGCCCACCGCATGCAACAGGTGAGTTTTACCCAGACCGGTGCCGCCGTAGAGGAACAAGGGATTGTAGGCGCCGCCGGGGTTGTCCGCCACCTGACGAGCCGCCGCGCGCGCCAGTTGGTTGGATTTACCTTCGACGAAGTTATCAAACGTGTGTTTCACGTTAACGTTAGAGCGGTAGGTCGGTTCTGCCGGAGCCGGCACGTTATCCCAGCCCGGGCGCGCCGCGGCTGGCGCCGCACGCTGTGGCTGCGCCTGAGCGACCTGCGCAGGCGCAACAACATTGTTGACCGGCGTTTTGAGCGTTTGAGTGACGGGTTTCGTCCCGACCTCAAAACGCAGTTGTGGGGCATCCGCTCCGCAGAAATTATTCAGCAGTCCATTGATATTATTGAGGTACTTGTCTCTTACCCAATCGAGCACAAAACGGTTTGGCGCATACAAAGCCAGCGTGTTATCGCTCAGTTCCGCCTGCAACGGGCGTATCCACATACTGAATTCTGTGGCTGGTAACTCATCCTGCAATCGGGCAAGACACTGCTGCCAAAGCGAAAGTGACACGGCGGACTCCACTCGAACAAAAGTCGATAAATGACAAAGGCTGAAACATTCATGATTGTTGACGCACGTCGAAAAGACCCTGTGCATAAAAGGGTGACGTGCGAATTGCTATCTGCAATTTTACCCGATCAGGATCCGTTGAAACGATCAGGACCGCGGATCATAGCCTAAACTGAGCAAGAGATCTTCTGTTTCTCACAGATTCTTCCCTATTTATCCACAGGATGATCCAGAACCGGGTAAGTGTAAACGATCCAGGCGAAGTGCTGCACGATTTCGCGCGCATATTGAAAAAATTAATGAGTAAAGACGCTATACTGCATAAACGATCTAATAAAGATCCCGTGCGATCCTTGCGCTTTGCCCGGCAGTCCGTATAATCCTCCACCCGTTGTACAATGCCCATCGTACGGCGTTAGCGCTGCTTGTTTTTCGCGCGAAAAGGTGCGGAAAAACGCAGGGTTTTAAGGAAAGAGAATTGACTCTGGAGTGTACAATTATTACAATCCGGCCTCTTTAATCACCCACGCTGAGGCGTAAGTCGTTCGATAATCGTTCGGGTATACGCAAAAGTCAGTGAATTTATTCAAGTTTAGGTAGAAATCGCCATGAAACGCACTTTTCAACCGTCTGTACTGAAGCGCAACCGTTCTCACGGCTTCCGTGCTCGTATGGCTACTAAAAATGGTCGTCAGGTTCTGGCACGTCGTCGTGCTAAAGGCCGCGCTCGTCTGACCGTTTCCAAGTAATAAAAGCTAACCCCTGAGTGGTTAAGCTCGCATTTCCCAGGGAGTTACGTTTGTTAACTCCCAGTCATTTCACATTTGTCTTCCAGCAGCCACAACGGGCTGGCACGCCGCAAATCACCATTCTCGGCCGCCTGAATTCGCTGGGGCATCCCCGCATCGGTCTAACCGTCGCCAAGAAAAACGTTCGACGCGCGCATGAACGCAATCGGATTAAACGTCTGACGCGTGAAAGCTTCCGTCTGCGTCAACATGAACTCCCTGCAATGGATTTCGTGGTGGTGGCGAAAAAAGGGGTTGCCGACCTCGATAACCGTGCTCTCTCGGAAGCGTTGGAAAAATTATGGCGCCGCCACTGTCGCCTGGCTCGCGGGTCCTGATAGCCCTTATACGGGTCTATCAACGCCTGATCAGTCCGCTGCTTGGGCCGCATTGCCGTTTCACGCCAACCTGCTCAAGCTACGGAATTGAGGCATTGCGCAGGTTTGGAGTGATAAAAGGCAGTTGGTTGACGGTGAAACGCGTATTAAAATGCCACCCTTTACACCCTGGTGGTGACGATCCCGTCCCGCCCGGACCATTTGATACCAGAGAACACTAACGATGGATTCGCAACGCAATCTTTTAGTCATCGCTTTGCTGTTCGTGTCTTTCATGATCTGGCAAGCCTGGGAGCAGGATAAAAATCCGCAGCCTCAGACCCAACAGACCACGCAGACAACGACCACCGCAGCGGGTAGCGCCGCCGACCAGGGCGTACCGGCCAGTGGCCAGGGGAAACTGATTACGGTTAAGACCGACGTGCTTGATCTGACCATCAACACCCGTGGCGGTGATGTTGAGCAGGCCTTGCTGCCAACTTACCCGAAAGAGTTGGGTTCTAAAGAACCGTTCCAGTTGCTGGAAACGACTCCGCAGTTTATCTACCAGGCGCAGAGCGGCCTGACCGGTCGTGACGGCCCGGATAACCCGGCTAACGGCCCGCGTCCGCTGTACAGCGTCGATAACGACACGTTTGTCCTCGCGGATGGCCAGAACGAACTGCATGTTCCGATGACCTGGACTGACGCCGCTGGCAACACCTTCACCAAAACGTTTGTCCTCAAACGCGGTGAATATGCGGTCAACGTCAACTACAGCGTGCAGAACGCCGGTGAGAAACCGCTGGAGATCTCCACCTTTGGTCAGTTGAAGCAATCCATCAATCTGCCGTCTCATCGCGACACCGGTAGCAGCAACTTTGCACTGCATACCTTCCGTGGCGCGGCGTACTCCACGCCGGATGAGAAGTACGAAAAATACAAATTCGACACCATTGCCGATAACGAAAACCTGAACGTCAGCTCCAACGGCGGTTGGGTCGCCATGTTGCAGCAGTACTTCGCAACGGCATGGATTCCGCGTAACGACGGCACCAATAACTTCTATACCGCTAATCTGGGTAACGGCATTGCCGCTATCGGCTATAAATCTCAGCCGGTTCTGGTACAGCCGGGTCAGACTGGCGCAATGACCAGCACCCTGTGGGTTGGCCCGGAAATTCAGGATAAAATGGCGGCCGTTGCACCGCACCTGGATCTGACCGTTGATTACGGTTGGCTGTGGTTCATCTCTCAGCCGCTGTTCAAACTGCTGAAATGGATTCATAGCTTCCTGGGTAACTGGGGCTTCTCCATCATCGTTATCACCTTTATCGTTCGTGGCATCATGTACCCGCTGACAAAAGCGCAGTACACCTCCATGGCGAAGATGCGTATGCTACAGCCGAAGATTCAGGCTATGCGCGAGCGTCTGGGCGATGACAAACAGCGTCAGAGCCAGGAAATGATGGCCCTGTACAAAGCTGAGAAGGTTAACCCGCTGGGCGGCTGCTTCCCGCTGATCATCCAGATGCCTATCTTCCTGGCGTTGTACTACATGCTGATGGGCTCCATTGAACTGCGTCATGCGCCGTTCGCACTGTGGATCCATGACTTGTCCGCACAGGACCCGTACTACATCCTGCCGATCCTGATGGGCGTGACGATGTTCTTCATCCAGAAGATGTCTCCGACCACCGTGACCGACCCGATGCAGCAGAAGATCATGACCTTTATGCCGGTCATCTTCACGGTATTCTTCCTGTGGTTCCCGTCAGGTCTGGTGCTGTACTATATCGTCAGCAACCTGGTAACCATCATCCAGCAGCAGCTGATTTACCGTGGTCTGGAGAAACGTGGCCTGCATAGCCGCGAGAAGAAAAGCTCCTGATTCCATGTAGGCCGGGTAAGCGTAACGCCACCCGGCAATCAGAACAGCGATGACAGGGCGGTCAATTGACCGCCTTTTTTATTAGCAAAAAAGAGAAGATCATGAGCCATAACGACACTATCGTCGCCCAGGCTACCCCACCGGGACGCGGTGGCGTCGGTATCCTGCGCATTTCCGGTCTCAAGGCGCGCGAGGTGGCCGAAGCCGTATTGGGCAAGCTACCAAAACCGCGTTACGCCGATTACCTGCCGTTTAAAGATGCCGATGGCACGGCGCTGGATCAGGGGATCGCGCTGTGGTTTCCCGGCCCGAACTCGTTCACTGGTGAAGACGTACTGGAACTGCAAGGGCATGGCGGCCCGGTCATTCTCGACCTGCTGTTAAAACGTATTCTGACGCTCCCCGGCCTGCGCATTGCCAGACCGGGCGAGTTCTCCGAGCGCGCGTTCCTCAATGACAAGCTCGACTTAGCCCAGGCAGAAGCGATTGCCGACCTGATCGACGCCAGTTCCGAGCAGGCGGCACGCTCGGCGCTGAACTCGCTACAGGGGGCATTTTCCGCGCGTGTGAATCATCTTGTGGAAGCACTCACTCACCTGCGCATCTATGTGGAAGCGGCCATTGACTTCCCGGACGAGGAGATCGACTTCCTCTCCGACGGCAAAATTGAAGCCCAGCTCAACGGCGTGATCGCCGATCTCGATGCGGTACGCGCCGAAGCACGTCAGGGCAGCCTGCTGCGTGAAGGGATGAAGGTGGTCATTGCCGGACGCCCTAACGCCGGGAAATCGAGCCTGCTGAACGCCCTGGCGGGCCGTGAGGCCGCCATTGTCACCGATATCGCTGGCACCACCCGCGACGTGCTGCGCGAGCATATTCACATCGACGGAATGCCGCTGCACATCATCGATACCGCCGGTCTGCGCGATGCCAGCGATGAAGTGGAACGTATTGGGATTGAGCGCGCCTGGCAGGAGATAGAACAGGCCGATCGCGTGCTGTTTATGGTAGATGGCACAACCACCGATGCCGTTGATCCGGCGGAAATCTGGCCGGACTTTATCGCCCGTTTACCGGCGAAACTGCCGATCACCGTTGTGCGCAACAAAGCTGACATCACTGGCGAGACGCTGGGTATCAGCGAGGTGAATGGTCACTCACTTGTCCGTCTTTCCGCCCGTACCGGCGAAGGCGTGGACGTATTGCGTAACCATCTCAAGCAAAGCATGGGCTTTGACACCAGTATGGAAGGCGGCTTCCTTGCCCGCCGTCGCCATCTTCAGGCGCTGGCAGAAGCCGCAGAACATCTCCAGCAGGGCAAATCACAGCTGCTTGGCGCCTGGGCAGGCGAACTGCTGGCGGAGGAGCTGCGTCTGGCGCAGCAGGCGCTGAGTGAGATCACCGGTGAGTTTACCTCCGACGATCTGCTGGGCCGTATTTTCTCCAGCTTCTGTATTGGTAAGTGATGTTGTTTTGCCCGGTGGCGCTACGCTTACCGGGCCGACTAAATCTGTAGGCCGGATAAGGCAAAGCCGCCATCCGGCAATAATAAATTTCCTCACAGGAAATCACCGTTGTCCAAATGGCAACTCGCGTCACAGAAAAGCTCCCCGTATTCTTAGCGCCACGCTTATTGTGAGGACGCTATGACCCGCTTTCTAATCTGTAGTTTTGCCCTTGTTTTACTCTACCCAGCCGGCATCGACATGTATCTGGTCGGTTTACCCCGTATTGCCGCCGATCTGAACGCCAGCGAGGCGCAGCTGCACATCGCGTTTTCGGTATACCTGGCCGGGATGGCTACCGCAATGCTGTTTGCGGGTAAAGTTGCAGACCAGTCAGGGCGCAAACCGGTGGCGATAGCGGGCGCGGTGATATTCATCATCGCCTCCATGCTTTGCTCACGAGCAACGGACGGGTCGCTGTTCCTGACCGGGCGCTTTATTCAGGGCATCGGGGCGGGGTGCTGTTATGTGGTGGCGTTTGCGATTTTGCGCGACACGCTTGACGATCGCCGCCGGGCAAAGGTGTTATCGCTATTAAACGGAATTACCTGCATTGTGCCGGTATTAGCGCCAGTGTTAGGGCATTTGATTATGCTTAAATTCCCGTGGCAAAGTCTGTTTTACACGATGATAGCGATGGGTATCGCGGTATGCCTGCTCTCGGTGTTTATCCTGAAAGAAACGCGCCCGGCAACATGCTCATCGACCTCGCGCCCTCAGCAAAATGCAGAGTCGCTGCTCAACCGCTTTTTCCTCAGCCGTCTGGCGATCACCACGTTGAGCGTGTCGGTGATCCTCACATTTGTAAACACCTCGCCGGTGTTGCTCATGGAAATGATGGGCTTTGATCGCGGTGAATACGCCACCACAATGGCGCTGACGGCAGGCATCAGCATGGCGGTGTCGTTCTCAACGCCCTTTGCGCTGAGCGTATTTAAACCGCGCACGCTGATGCTCACGTCGCAAGGGCTGTTTCTGGCTGCGGGCATCGTACTCAGCCTCTCATCCTCTCACGCCGTCACGCTCTTTGGCCTGACGCTCATCTGCGCGGGTTTTTCAGTTGGCTTTGGCGTGGCGATGAGCCAGGCATTAGGCCCATTCTCACTGCGTGCTGGCGTCGCAAGCTCTGTACTCGGCATTGCACAGGTCTGCGGGTCATCGCTGTGGATATGGCTGGCAGCAGTCATTGGCTTTAACGCCCTGAATATGCTGATCGGGATTCTGATTGGCTGTAGCATGGTCTGTATCCTGTTACTGATGACCATACAGCCCGCAGCGCACTATGAAAAAATCCATCACCAGTCTCGATCTTAATCTGTTGTTATGTTTGCAGCTTCTGATGCAGGAGCGCAGCGTCACCAAAGCGGCGAAGCGGATGAACGTCACGCCCTCGGCGGTGAGTAAATCTTTGTCAAAGCTGCGAACATGGTTTGATGACCCGCTGTTTGTGAACACGCCGCTGGGGCTGACGCCGACGCCGCTGATGGTCAATATGGAGCAAAGCCTGGCGGACTGGATGCAGATGAGCAATCAGCTGCTTGATAAACCGCATCACGAATCGCCACGCGGCCTGAAATTTGAACTGGCGGCAGAGTCGCCGCTGGTAATGATCATGTTCAATTCTCTGTCGCAGCAGATTTATCAGCGCTATCCGCAGGCCACAATCAAGGTGCGTAACTGGGATTACGACTCGCTGGATGCCATCACACGCGGCGAGGTGGATCTCGGCTTTACCGGAAGGGAGAGCCATCCCCGTTCGCGGGAGCTTCTCAGCCTGCTGCCGCTGTCTATCGATTTTGAAGTCCTGTTCAGCGACCTCCCCTGGGTCTGGCTGCGGGAAGATCACCCGGCGCTACAAGAAGAGTGGAATCTGGAAACATTTTTACGCTATCCGCATATCAGCATTTGCTGGGAGCAAAGCGACACCTGGGCGCTGGATGATGTATTGCAGGAGATGGGCCGCAAACGCAACATCGCCTTAAGTTTACCGGGGTTTGAACAATCGCTGTTTATGGCCGCCCAGCCGAACCACTCGCTGCTGGCGACCGCGCCTCTCTACTGCCAGCGTTATAACCAGCTCCACCAGCTACCGTTGGTCGCGCGTCCTCTCCCTTTTGACGCCGCCCAGCGAGAAAAGCTGATGGTGCCTTTTACCCTCCTTTGGCATAAACGTAACAGCCATAACCCTAAAATTATCTGGTTAAAAGAGACCATTAAAACGCTCTATAGCCACCTCTCCTGACGGTAAATTAACCACGACCGCATCAGAAATGTAAAAGTCGCGTAAGCGCCGCTGTTTTTGTCGAACTTTTGACCAGTAAAACCTGTCCATAATCTACGTAAATGTTACTCTCGTAATAATCACGGACCATTAATCACGGAGCGAAAAATGGCGACACATTTTGCCAGAGGGATTCTTACGGAGGGACACCTGATTTCAGTCCGTCTGCCTTCTCCATGCCACATCGAAGCCAGAAACCTTCCCGCTCACCGCCGGACACGTTTTTTGGCTTCACGCGGCTTACTCGCTGAACTGATGTTTATGCTCTACGGAACCAGCGAGCTGCCGGAAATTGCTATTCAGGCCAAAGGGAAGCCTGTCTTTCGCGATAAAAATCTGCCCGCGTTCTCCATCTCATATGCCGGGAATATGGTAGGCGTGGTGCTGACAACGGAGGGGGAATGCGGCCTGGATATGGAATTACAGCGAGCCATACGAGGATTCCATAGCCCACTTTCAGCCGAGAGCCCGGCGTTCTCCAGCAACGAAAATCTGTGGATCAACAATCAGAGCGATCCCAACGAAGCGCGCGCGCAACTGATCACCTTACGCCAGAGCGTGCTAAAGCTAACCGGTGACGTACTGAATGACGATCCGCGTGAACTCCAACTCCTTCCCGGCGCAGGCCGCCTGAAATGCGCCCACGTTACGCAGGTGGAGGCAATATGCGACGCGGAAGATATTCTGGTCTGGTCGGTGGCGGTTACGCCAGCCATTGAAAAACTGAATGTTTGGGAGTTTGATAGTAAGCAAGGATGGAAAAGCCTGGCCGATATCCAGACCCGGGCGAATGAACCCACTGGTCGCCTGATGCGATTCGCTCAATTATCCACAGCAAAGTCATCTTATACACTTAGCTGATTCGGCCCTGTCCCGGCCGCCATGATGAAAAGGAGTAATCATGTCCGAAACGTTGAATGTTGTTACGTTACTGGGGAGCCTGCGCAAAGGTTCATTTAACGGTATGGTCGCCCGCACGCTGCCGAAAATTGCCCCGGCAGGCATGGAGGTCAGCGCATTACCTTCGATTGGCGATATTCCGCTGTATGACGCTGATGTGCAGCAGGAAGAGGGGTTCCCGGCGAGCGTTGAAGCGCTGGCGGAGCAAATCCGTAAAGCGGACGGCGTCGTCATCGTCACACCGGAATACAACTACTCGGTGCCTGGCGGACTGAAAAACGCGATCGACTGGCTGTCCCGCCTGCCAGAACAGCCGTTAGCCGGGAAACCGGTGCTGATCCAGACCAGCTCAATGGGGGCAATCGGCGGCGCTCGCTGTCAGTATCATCTGCGCCAGATTCTGGTATTCCTTGATGCGATGGTAATGAACAAACCGGAGTTTATGGGCGGCGTGATTCAGAACAAAGTTGACCCGCAAACCGGGGAAGTGGTTGATCAAAGCACGATTGATCATCTTACCGGCCAGCTAACCGCGTTTGGCGATTACATTCAGCGCGTTAAAGCGTGATAACAGCGCGCGCGTAGAGCCGCAGGCCGGATAAGGCGTTTGGCCGCCATCCGGCTATCAAATTTGCCTGATGGCGCTACGCTTATCAGGCCAGGACACCTCGCGCAGCGCCGTATCAGCGGCAATTAGTGCGCGTCGATAAACACAATCTTCAGCACAAACAACAACGCCACAACCACCACGCAAGGGCTCAGCTCACGCAGACGTCCGGTGCCGATTTTCATCACACAGTAAGAGATAAAGCCCAGCGCGATACCTTCGGTAATCGAGAAGCTGAACGGCATCATCACGGCAGTAATAAACGCCGGAACAGACTCGGTAAGGTCCTGCCATTTCACGCGCGCCAGACTGGAAGTCATCAGTACGCCAACATAGATCAGCGCCCCGGCAGCGGCATAACCCGGCACCATTCCCGCCAGCGGCGACAGGAAGATAACCAGCAGGAACAGCAAACCGACAACAACGGCGGTCAGGCCCGTGCGCCCGCCGACGGATACGCCGGATGAGGACTCGATATAGGCAGTAACCGACGAGGTTCCAATAAACGCCCCGGTCACAGAAGAGACGCTATCGACAAACAGCGCCTGCTTCATCCGCGGGAATTTACCTTTCTCATCAGCCAGACCGGCTTTGTCGGTAACGCCAATCAGCGTACCGGAGGAGTCGAACAGGTTCACCAGCATGAAGGAGAAAATCACGCCAGCCAGACCAATGTTAAACGAGCCCGCCAGATCCACATGCCCGATCACAGAGCTAACGCTTGGCGGCGCAGAGACAATGCCGTTGTAATGCACATCACCCATCATCCAGCCGAGCAGCGTCGTTACAATAATAGAGACCAGCACGGCGGCATGAATGTTACGTGATGCCAGAATAGCGATGATGAAGAAGCCCAGCACGCCGAGCAGTACGCTGTGAGAGGTCAGATTACCGATGCTCACCAGGGTTTCCGGGTTCGCGACGATAACGCCTGCGTTTTTCAGCCCCATCATGCCGATAAACAGGCCGATACCGCTGGTGATGCCCACGCGCAGACTGACCGGAATGTTAGCAATCATCCAGTAACGCACGCGGAAGATAGTCAGCAGCAGCAGGCCGATCGCTCCCCAGAAGATTGCGCCCATACCAACCTGCCAGGACAGCCCCATCGCGCCAACGACCACGAAGGCGAAAAACGCGTTCAGACCCATAGCCGGCGCCAGCGCGACCGGTAAATTAGCAAACAGCCCCATCAGAATGCTGCCGAACGCCGCGATAAGACAGGTAGTAACGAAGACGGCGCTGGTGTCCATGCCAGCAACGCCAAGAATCTGCGGGTTAACAAAAACGATATAAACCATCGTCAGGAAGGTGGTAAAACCGGCGATCACTTCGGTTCGTGCCGTCGTGCCATGTTCGCGCAGTTTAAACACGCGTTCCAGCATACCCTGACCAGAAGCCTGGGTGGTGTGTTGTTGACTCATTATCTATTTCCGAACAAGGAGGGAAAATTCGTCGCTATCCTATACCAAAATGCGACAATAAGGGCAGTTGTGAGACACTTTTTTCATTGAATTTGCTTATACGGCAACGATTGCGTCGCACAATAAGGCATTACGAAAACGTTAAACTAGCGAGAAAAGAAAGCATGTCCCAGATTCAAGCGGTATTTTTCGACTGCGACGGTACGCTGGTCGACAGTGAAGTCATTTGCTCCCGCGCGTATGTCGCGATGTTCCAGGAATTCGGCATCACGCTCGATCTCGAAGAGGTGTTCAAACGCTTTAAAGGCGTAAAACTCTACGAAATCATCGATATCATTAACGAGGAGCAGGGTGTGTCGTTAGCAAAAGCGGATTTAGAACCCGTTTACCGCGCCGAGGTCGCACGCCTGTTCGACTCAGAACTGGAGGTGATCGCAGGGGCAAATGCGCTGCTGGACAGCATGACGGTGCCGATGTGCGTTGTCTCTAACGGCCCGGTCAGCAAAATGCAGCATTCACTGGGCAAGCTGGGCATGTTGCATCATTTTCCAGAAAAATTGTTCAGCGGCTATGACATTCAACGCTGGAAGCCCGATCCGGCTCTGATGTTCCACGCGGCGAAAGCCATGAACGTTAACGTGGAGAATTGCATTCTGGTGGATGATTCCAGTGCCGGCGCCCGGTCGGGAATCGATGCGGGAATGGAGGTGTTCTACTTCTGCGCCGATCCGCACAACAAACCGATCGATCATCCGAAAGTGACGACGTTTACCGATCTGGCGCAGTTGCCGGAATTGTGGAAGGCGCGGGGTTGGAATATCGTCGATTAAACCGTAGGCCTGATAAGCAAAGCGCCATCAGGCGAATGGCGCAGAATGCCGGATGCGGCGTAACGCCTTATCCGGCCTACAATAGCGACGCCGGGGGATCCCGGCGAACGCAACAAGCCGCTTATTCCTTCGGATCTTTGCCTGCCAGCAGTTTATCCAGCTCGTCACCGCCGACGTGGCGGAAATCCTGTCCCTTCACGAAGTAGAAGATGTACTCGCAGATATTCTGGCAACGGTCGCCGATGCGCTCAATGGAGCGTGCGCAGAACAGCGCGGTCAGCACGCTTGGAATGGTGCGCGAATCTTCCATCATGTAGGTCATCAGCTGACGCACGATACCTTCGTATTCCTGGTCAACTTTCTTGTCTTCACGGTAGATACGCACCGCTTCGTCAATATCCATTCGCGCGAACGCGTCCAGCACGTCATGCAGCATCTGTACGGTGTGACGCCCCAGCGACTCCAGGCTCACCAGCAGCGGCTGGTGCTGGTGGGAGAATTTCTCCAGCGCGGTACGACAAATTTTGTCCGCCACGTCGCCAATGCGCTCCAGTTCAGCGATGGTTTTGATGATCGCCATCACCAGGCGCAGGTCGCTCGCTGTCGGCTGGCGTTTGGCAATGATGCGCACGCACGCTTCATCGATCGCCACTTCCATCATGTTGACGTGCTTATCGCCGTCAATAACGCGTTTCGCCAGTTCGCTATCCTGATTATGCATCGCGGTGATCGCATCAGAAAGCTGTTGCTCCACCATGCCGCCCATGGTCATCACCTGGGTGCGGATGCTTTCCAGTTCTGCGTTGAACTGGCCGGAAATGTGTTTGTTAAGGTTTAGGTTGTCCATGGTTAGCTCCAAATCAACCGTAGCGGCCAGTAATATAATCTTCGGTTTGCTTTTTAGCGGGCTTAGTGAACAGATCGTCCGTGTTGCTGAACTCAATCAACTCGCCCAGATACATAAACGCCGTGTGGTCGGAACAACGCGCAGCCTGCTGCATGTTGTGCGTCACGATCACCACGGTGTAGTCCTGCTTCAGCTCAGTGATCAGCTCTTCAATACGCCCGGTGGAAATCGGGTCCAGCGCTGAACACGGCTCATCCAACAGCAGAACTTCCGGGCGAATGGCGATACCACGCGCAATGCACAGACGCTGCTGCTGACCACCCGAGAGAGAGTACCCGCTCTGGTGCAATTTATCTTTGGTTTCGTTCCATAATGCGGCTTTGGTCAACGCCCACTGAACGCGTTCGTCCATATCGGCGCGAGACAGTTTCTCAAACAGGCGCACGCCAAAAGCGATGTTGTCATAGATAGACATCGGGAACGGCGTCGGCTTCTGGAACACCATCCCCACTTTGGCACGCAGCAGAGCGATATCCTGGGTATTGGTAAGGATATTATCGCCATCCAACAGGATCTCGCCTTCCGCGCGCTGCTCTGGATACAACGAATACATTTTGTTAAAGGTACGCAGCAGTGTGGATTTACCACAGCCAGACGGCCCAATAAACGCCGTGACCTGGTTCTTCGCGATATCCAGGTTGATATCCTTCAGGGCATGGAATTTGCCGTAGTAGAAGTTCAAATCACGAACCTGAATCTTACCCGGAGCAGTATCAACCATACTCATTTCAATCTCTTCCTCATTCGGCGTCGCCGTTGGCCGCGCCGTAAAAAATTAACCGCTGTTCACATCTGTAGGCCAGATAAGGCGTTTACGCCGCCATCCGGCACCTGAAATTAACCGTGTTTACTCTTCGCAAAAATGATGCGCGCCAGAATATTCAGCAACAATACGCACAGGGTAATGATCAACACCCCAGCCCAGGCCAGTTGCTGCCACTCCGCGAACGGACTCATCGCAAATTTAAAGATAGTGACCGGCAGGTTAGCGATAGGCTGCATCATGTCGGTGCTCCAGAACTGGTTGGAAAGCGCAGTAAAGAGCAGCGGCGCGGTTTCACCCGCAATACGGGCAACCGCCAGCAGTACGCCGGTGATGATCCCAGAAATAGAGGCTTTCAGGGTAATCGCCGAGATCATTTTCCATTTCGGCGTCCCCAGCGCATAAGCCGCTTCACGCAGGCTATCCGGCACCAGTTTCAGCATGTTCTCTGTGGTACGAATGACGATAGGCACCTGTAGCAGCGCTAGCGCAATCACGCCCGCCCAACCGGAGAAGTGCTCCATTTGCGCCACCACGATGGTGTAAACAAACAGACCGACCACGATAGACGGCGCGGAAAGCAGGATGTCGTTAATGAAACGTATCACTTCCGCAAGCCAGGATTTACGACCATATTCCGCCAGGTAGATCCCCGCCATGATGCCAAGCGGCGTACCAAATACCGTCGCCCACAAAATTAACAGTCCGCTCCCCGCCAGGGCGTTCGCCAGACCACCGCCAGCGGTATTCGGCGGCGGCGTCATTTCGGTAAACAGCGCCAGCGACATGCCGTCGAAACCACGCGTAATGGTGGACATCAGGATCCAGATGAGCCAGAACAGCCCAAACGCCATCGTCGCCATTGAGAGCGTCAATGCGATGCGGTTTCTCGTGCGGCGCTTAGCCTGCATTTTACGGCGGGATTCCGCCAGTTCTGCGGTCGTTTGCATTTCAAGCGTAGCCATTAGCGTGCCCCCTCATTCTTCGCCAGACGCATAATCATCAGCTTAGAAATCGCCAGCACAATGAAGGTAATCACAAACAGAATCAGACCCAGTTCCATCAACGCGGCAACGTGCAGACCAGACTCCGCTTCGGCAAATTCGTTCGCCAGCGCAGAGGTAATACTGTTGCCCGGCATGTACAGCGAAACGCTGTCGAGCTGGTAGGTGTTACCGATGATAAAGGTCACCGCCATGGTTTCTCCCAGCGCACGACCCAGTCCCAGCATAACGCCGCCAATCACCCCATTTTTGGTGAACGGAAGGACGATACGCCAGATAACCTCCCAGGTGGTGCAACCGATGCCGTAGGCCGACTCTTTCATCATCACCGGGGTTTGTTCGAAGACATCGCGCATAACTGCCGCGATGTAAGGAATGATCATAATGGCGAGAATGACGCCCGCCGCCAGAATACCGATACCAAATGCCGGGCCGGAGAACAGTGCGCCAACAAACGGAATGTTGGAAAGAATATTCCCGACTGGTTCCTGGAACCAGGTGGCAAACAGCGGCGCGAAGATAAACAGGCCCCACATGCCGTAGACGATGCTGGGGATAGCCGCCAGCAGTTCGATGGCGATGCCCAGCGGGCGACGCAGCCAGCCCGGCGCCAGTTCCGTCAGAAACAGGGCAATACCGAAGCTCACCGGAACGGCGATCAGCAGAGCGATAAACGAGGTAACCAGCGTGCCATAAATGGGAACCAGCGCGCCGTAGATATCGTTTGGCGCGTCCCACTCTTTAGTCCACAGGAACGAGAAGCCAAACTTCTCAATGCTTGGCCAGGAGGAGATAATCAGCGAGACAATAATGCCACCCAACATCAATAGCACAATCAGCGCAGCCAGTTTTACCAGCGCGCTGAATATCATGTCACCCTTTTTACCCGGCGGGTTAAAAGCAGGCTTGGTTGCAGCCATAAATTACTCTTTCCATTAAACGCGTTTACGAAGTTGCCCATGCCGGATGGCGCTACGCTTATCCGGCCTACAAATCGGGCCTACAGTCGGAACTGTAGGGCGGATAAGCGTAGCGCCATCCGCCAGTTCGTTAAAGATATTCTATTAGTACAGCGCTTTACCGCTGCTGTCCTTCACATTGGTCTTCCATGCTGCACGAACCTGCTCAACAACGCTGTCCGGCAGGCTGGCGTAATCCAGGTCATTCGCCTGTTTGCCGCCATTTTTGTATGCCCAGTCGAAGAACTTCAGCACTTCGGCGCCCTGCTCAGGTTTCTTCTGCTCTTTGTGGACCAGGATGAAGGTGGTGGAAGTGATTGGCCACGCATCGTCACCTTGCTGGTTCGTCAGATCCTGAGCGAAAGAGGTGCTCCAGTCAGCGCCTTTCGCGGCGTTAGCAAAGCTCTCTTCGGTCGGGCTTACTGGTTTACCATCCGCTGAAATCAGTTTGGTGTAAGCCAGGTTGTTCTGCTTCGCATAAGCGTATTCAACATAGCCGATAGAGCCCGGCAGACGCTGTACGAATGCGGCGATACCGTCGTTACCTTTACCGCCCAGACCGGTCGGCCAGTTAACGGTAGAGCCAGCGCCGACTTTAGATTTCCACTCTTCGTTCACTTTCGCCAGGTAGCTGGTGAAAACGAAAGAAGTGCCGGAACCATCTGCACGACGCACAACGGCGATGTTCTGAGAAGGCAGTTTCAGACCCGGATTCAGTTTGGTGATGGCTTCATCATCCCACTTCTTAATTTTACCCAGGTAGATGTCACCCAGGGTTTTCCCATCCAGCACCAGTTCGCCAGACTTCAGACCCGGGATATTCACCGCCAGCACTACGCCGCCAATGACGGTCGGGAACTGGAACAGACCTTCCTGCTCCAGTTTTTCATCAGACAACGGAGCGTCGGATGCACCGAAATCAACGGTGTTAGCCGTAATTTGTTTTACACCACCGGAGGAGCCGATACCCTGGTAGTTTACTTTGCTACCGGTCTCTTTCTGATAGGTATCAGCCCATTTGGCATACACCGGCGCAGGGAAAGTTGCACCTGCACCTGTCAGGCTCGCTGCTGCGAAAGCAGAGAACGCGCTCATGGATAAAGTCGCGGCGACAACAGTTGCGACAGTGGTACGCATGACTTTCATAATGTCTCCTGCAAGATTTTCGTAAATCATTGTTAAGTGGCTACGATGAGCAAAATAGGACAAACAGGTGACAGTTAAATGTACGAAATATGACAGTTTTATGACAACGAAAACTGATGAAATAAATCACAGAAAAAACATTTTATAAACAATCAGTTAATTCACTTCATGACAATGTGATTTCATGAAAATTTTCTTTTTATGACACTGAAAACAGTAGCTGAAGATGACGGTTTGTCACATTAAAACGACGGGAGAATTGATTAAAAACAGAACAGCGCAGAAAAAAATGCCCCGCTTTCGCAGGGCATCGTCACGATTACTCAACGGTAACTGATTTCGCCAGGTTACGCGGCTGGTCCACATCGGTGCCTTTGATCAGCGCAACGTGATACGCCAGCAGTTGCAGCGGAACGGTGTAGAAGATCGGTGCAATCACCTCTTCCACATGCGGCATCTCAATGATGTGCATGTTGTCGCTGCTGACAAAACCGGCATCCTGGTCGGCGAAGACGTACAACTGGCCGCCACGGGCGCGGACTTCTTCGATGTTGGATTTCAGTTTTTCCAGCAATTCGTTGTTCGGCGCCACCACGATAACCGGCATATCTGCGTCGATCAGCGCCAGCGGGCCGTGTTTCAGCTCACCTGCCGCATACGCTTCTGCGTGAATATAAGAGATCTCTTTCAGCTTCAGCGCGCCTTCCAGCGCGATCGGATACTGATCGCCACGGCCCAGGAACAGGGCATGGTGTTTGTCAGAGAAATCTTCCGCCAGCGCTTCGATACGCTTGTCCTGAGACAGCATCTGTTCGATACGGCTCGGCAGCGCCTGCAAACCGTGAACAATATCGTGCTCGATAGACGCATCCAGACCTTTCAGACGCGCCAGCTTCGCCACCAGCATCAGCAGAACGGTCAGCTGAGTGGTAAACGCTTTGGTGGAGGCCACGCCGATTTCCGTCCCGGCGTTGGTCATCATCGCCAGATCGGATTCACGCACCAGGGAAGAACCCGGAACGTTACAGATGGCGAGAGAACCCAGATAGCCCAGCTCTTTCGACAAGCGCAGACCGGCAAGGGTATCCGCCGTTTCGCCAGACTGAGACAGGGTGATCATCAGGCTGTTACGACGCACGGCGGATTTGCGATAGCGGAATTCAGAGGCGATTTCGACGTCGCACGGAATACCGGCCAGCGATTCAAACCAGTAGCGAGAGACCATACCGGAGTTATACGACGTGCCGCAGGCGATAATCTGAATATGTTCAACCTGAGACAGCAATTCGTTCGCTTTTGGCCCCAGCTCGCTTAAATCCACTTCACCGTGGCTGATACGCCCGGTCAGCGTATTTTTAATCGCATTCGGCTGTTCGTAGATCTCTTTCTGCATGTAGTGGCGGTAAATACCTTTATCGCCAGCGTCATATTGCAGACTGGATTCGATATCCTGACGTTTCACTTCCGCGCCGGATTTATCGAAAATGGAGACCGAACGACGGGTCACTTCCGCAATATCGCCTTCTTCCAGGAAGATGAAGCGACGGGTTACCGGCAGCAGCGCCAACTGGTCGGAAGCGATAAAGTTTTCGCCCATACCCAGACCGATAACCAGCGGGCTGCCAGAGCGCGCCGCCAGCAGCGTATCCGGGTGACGGGTATCCATGATTACCGTGCCGTACGCGCCGCGCAGTTGCGGAATCGCACGCATAACCGCTTCACGCAGCGTCCCGCCCTGTTCCAGCTCCCAGTGCACTAAGTGAGCAATCACTTCGGTGTCGGTCTCAGAAACGAAGGTATAACCACGCGCTTTCAGTTCTTCACGCAGTGGTTCATGGTTTTCGATGATGCCGTTATGCACCACCACAATGTGGTCAGAAACATGCGGATGCGCGTTTGCTTCCGAAGGTTCGCCGTGGGTCGCCCAGCGGGTGTGAGCAATACCGGTGCCGCCAGACAGAGGATGGTCTTCTGCTGCCTGGGCCAGCATCTGTACTTTACCAAGGCGACGCAGACGGGTCATGTGACCTTCCGCATCAACCACGGCCAGACCGGCAGAGTCATAACCACGGTATTCCAGACGACGTAAACCTTCGAGAAGGATTTCAGCTACATCACGTTGCGCGATAGCGCCAACAATTCCACACATAGTATTTAATTCCGATTTTGGCATTAAGCCTGTCGTTGCCGCTGACCTGTTAATACCCGTATTCCGGGCGCCCCGAGCCTTGTAGAGAGTGGGGTTATTTTTATAGGTACTGCTTTTGGGCGAGCGATATATCTTTATCGCCTCATCCCTCATCTGCCGGATGGCGCTTACGCTTATCCGGCCTACAGAACGTCATCGAACGTAGGTCGGATAAGGCAAAGCCGCCATCCGGCAAAAAGACTTACTTCTTCTTCACCGGACGCTGCCAGCCCTGCTTATGCACCTGCGGCACGCGGCTTAATACCAGTTCGTTATCCGCGACATTGCGGGTAACGGTTGTGCCGGCAGCGATGGTCGCACCTTTACCCACGGTAACTGGCGCCACCAGCTGAGTATCAGAACCGACAAACACATCATCGCCAATAATCGTTTTGAATTTATTTGCGCCATCGTAGTTGCAGGTAATGGTGCCCGCGCCAATATTCACGTTGTCGCCAATTTCCGCATCACCCAGATAGCTCAGGTGGCCCGCTTTCGAACCTTTCCCCAGACGCGCTTTTTTCATTTCAACGAAGTTGCCGACATGAGCGCCTTCCCGCAGTTCCGCGCCAGGGCGCAGACGGGCAAACGGACCAATAGTACAGGCCGCTTCCAGGTGCGCATCTTCCACCACGCTGTACGGGCTGATGTCACAGTCATCGCCAATTACGCTGTTTTTAATAACGCAACCCGCGCCAATCTTCACGCGGTGACCCAGCGTGACGTTGCCTTCGATGATAACGTTAGTATCAATTTCAACATCGCGCCCGTGGGTCAGAGCGCCGCGCAGGTCAAAACGCGCGGGATCGCGCAGCATCACACCGGCCAGCAGCAGCTTTTCGGCCTGTTCGGACTGATAAACGCGTTCCAGACGAGAGAGTTGCAAACGGTTGTTTACGCCTTCCACTTCGCTTAAACGATCCGGGTGTACAGCAGCGATTTCGCGGCCTTCCTGATACGCCAGCGCAATGATGTCGGTAATGTAATATTCACCCTGAGCATTATTGTTGGTCAGTTTCGCCAGCCAGCGCTTCATGTCCGCACCATTAGCGATCAGGATACCGGTATTGATTTCCTGGATCTGACGCTGTTCGTCGGTGGCATCTTTATGCTCAACGATGCCGGTCACTTTACCGTTCTCACGCGTAATACGACCGTAACCGCTCGGATCGTCCAGCTTCACGGTTAACAAACCAATGCCGCCCTGCGGTTTGGCGTCACGCAGACGCTGTAAGGTTTCCACAGAGATCAGCGGCACATCGCCATAGAGCATTAAAATGTCTTCGTCATCGCTAAAGAACGGCGCCGCCTGCTGCATCGCATGACCCGTCCCCAGCTGCTCTGCCTGCAAAACCCAGTTCAGGTTGTCATTTTTAAGGGTGTTTTTAAGCAGATCGCCGCCGTGGCCATAGACCAGATGCACCTGAGATGCGCCTAATTCATTAGCGGCATCAATGACATGCTGAACCATCGCTTTTCCCGCAAGGGTATGCAGCACTTTAGGAAGATCGGAATACATACGCGTGCCTTTGCCTGCGGCAAGGATCACTACGCTCATAGCACTATTCAACATACGCGTCCTGACTGTAATTTGAGAACGAATTTATACCGTTTCACATTGAAAATACTACATTTTTTTCATCGTGAAATGGGCAGAAGAGAAAACGCTCAATGCGGGGTTTTCACCGCTTGTTAATGGGATATTTTCGTTCATCGCCCTGCCTTTTGTCTTCAGAAAAGTCAGACTTACCTTTCATTAAAGGCTTAGGTTAATGTTTTTGCTATTTTTTTGACCCATGAATAAAGATGAAAGAGCACGGAATAACATTCAGGCAAAAAAAAACCAGCCTGATTTCAGACTGGTTTTTATGCTTTCAAGCCGGTGTTACATCGCTTTTTTGGTCAACTCGATAACGCGCAGTTTGGCGATCGCTTTGGCCAGTTCCGCAGATGCCTGAGCGTAATCCACGTCACCATGAGAGCTCTTAATGCGCTCTTCAGCCTTACGTTTCGCTTCCAGAGCTCGCGCTTCGTCGAGATCCTGGCCGCGAATCGCGGTATCAGCCAGTACGGTCACGCTGCCAGGCTGCACTTCAAGAATGCCGCCAGACAGGTAGATAAACTCTTCATGACCGAACTGTTTAACGATGCGGATCATACCAGGCTTAATGGCGGTGAGCAGCGGCGCGTGGCCCGGGTAAATACCCAGTTCACCTTCACTACCCGTTACCTGGATTTTTTCGACCAGACCAGAGAACATTTGTTGCTCTGCGCTGACGACGTCCAGGTGGTAAGTCATTGCCATATCACCCTCCGATTAAGGCGTTAAAGTTTTTTGGCTTTTTCCACGGCTTCGTCGATGGAACCGACCATGTAGAACGCCTGCTCCGGCAGGTGATCGTATTCGCCTTCCATGATGCCTTTAAAGCCACGGATGGTGTCTTTCAGGGAGACGTATTTACCCGGAGAACCGGTAAATACTTCTGCCACGAAGAACGGCTGGGACAGGAAGCGCTGGATCTTACGTGCGCGAGCTACCACCAGTTTGTCTTCTTCAGACAGTTCATCCATACCCAGGATGGCGATGATGTCTTTCAGTTCCTGGTAACGTTGCAGGATAGACTGTACGCCACGCGCGGTGTCGTAGTGCTCCTGACCAACAACCAGCGGGTCCAGCTGACGGCTGGTGGAATCCAGCGGGTCAACGGCCGGGTAGATACCCAGAGACGCGATCTGACGGCTCAGTACCACGGTTGCGTCAAGGTGCGCAAAGGTGGTGGCTGGAGATGGGTCAGTCAAGTCATCCGCAGGTACATATACCGCCTGTACGGAGGTGATAGAACCGGTTTTGGTGGAGGTGATACGTTCCTGCAAAACACCCATCTCTTCCGCCAGGGTCGGCTGGTAACCTACCGCTGAAGGCATACGACCCAGCAGTGCGGATACTTCCGTACCGGCCAGGGTGTAACGGTAGATGTTGTCGACGAACAGCAGAACGTCACGACCTTCGTCACGGAATTTCTCCGCCATGGTCAGGCCGGTCAGCGCAACGCGCAGACGGTTTCCCGGCGGCTCGTTCATCTGGCCGTAAACCAGGGATACTTTGTCGATAACGTTGGAGTCGGTCATTTCGTGGTAGAAGTCGTTACCCTCACGAGTACGTTCACCTACGCCCGCAAACACGGAGTAACCGGAGTGTTCGATCGCGATGTTACGGATCAGCTCCATCATGTTTACGGTTTTACCTACACCCGCACCACCGAACAGACCCACTTTACCGCCCTTCGCGAACGGACACATCAGGTCGATAACTTTGATACCGGTTTCCAGCAGTTCCTGAGAGTTTGACAACTCTTCGTAGGACGGTGCCGCACGGTGGATAGCCCAACGCTCTTCTTCACCGATCTCGCCTTTCATGTCTACTGGTTCGCCCAGTACGTTCATGATACGACCCAGCGTTGCTTTACCTACCGGGACTTCGATCGGGTGCTCAAGGTCTTTCACATCCAGACCACGACGCAGGCCGTCGGAAGAACCCATGGCGATGGTACGTACGATACCGCCACCGAGCTGCTGCTGAACTTCCAGCACCAGATGTTCATTACCATTCTGCACCTCAAGGGCGTCGTACACGCGCGGTACGGCATCCTGAGGGAACTCGACGTCAACTACGGCGCCGATTACCTGGACAATTTTTCCAGTAGCCATCTTGAATCCTCTACGAATTAACCTGGTTATACCGCGGATGCACCACCGACGATTTCGGTGAGTTCCTGAGTAATGCTGGCCTGACGAGCTTTGTTGTATACCAACTGCAACTCTTTAATCAGGCTACCGCCATTGTCGGTCGCGGCTTTCATCGCCACCATACGTGCGGCCTGCTCGCTGGCCAGGTTTTCTACCACGCCCTGATAAACCTGAGATTCCACATAGCGACGCAGGAGGGTATCCAGCAGCGCTTTCGGATCGGGTTCGTACAGGTAATCCCAGGTTTTACGTTTCAGTTCATCATCCTCTGAAGCCGGTAACGGCAGCAGCTGAGTGATAGTCGGAACCTGAGACATGGTGTTAATAAATTTGTTGCTGACAATGTAAAGCTTGTCCAGACGGCCTTCATCATAGGCCTGCAACATCACTTTTACCGGGCCGATCAGTTCGGACAGGGATGGGTTATCCCCCATACCCGTCACCTGGGCGACAACATTGCCACCTACGGAACTAAAGAAAGACACGCCTTTAGAGCCGATCATTGCGAGGTCGCACTGAACGCCTTTATCGGACCATGCTTTCATATCCGCCAGCAGTTTCTTGAACAGGTTAATGTTCAAGCCACCGCACAGACCACGGTCGGTCGACACCACCAGGTAGCCCACGCGCTTAACGTCGCGTTCTTCCAGATAGGGGTGCTTATATTCCAGATTACCGTTCGCAAGGTGACCAATCACTTTGCGCATGGTATCTGCATAAGGACGGCTGGCCGCCATGCGATCCTGCGATTTACGCATTTTGGAAGCGGCGACCATCTCCATCGCTTTAGTGATCTTTTGCGTGTTCTGGACGCTTGCGATCTTACTACGTATCTCTTTTGCGCCGGCCATGAGCTTCTCCTCAATGCCTTGCGGCCTGCCTTAAGGCAGGCCACCAGACGTTACCAGGACTGGGTTGCTTTGAAGGAATCGAGGATGCCTTTCAGCTTGCCTTCGATTTCGTCGTTATAGCCACCGGACTGGTTGATCTCTTGCATCAACGGAGCGTGATCACGGTCGACGTAAGCCAGCAGAGCGGCTTCGAAGCTACCGATTTTCGCCAGTTCTACATCCGCCAGATAACCACGTTCTGCCGCGAACAGAACCAGAGACTGCTGCGCAACGGACATCGGCGCATACTGTTTCTGTTTCAGCAGTTCAGTCACTTTCTGACCGTGGTCAAGCTGTTTACGGGTTGCATCGTCAAGGTCAGATGCAAACTGGGAGAACGCCGCCAGTTCACGATACTGCGCCAGCGCGGTACGGATACCACCGGACAGTTTCTTCATGATCTTGGTCTGCGCCGCACCACCAACACGGGATACGGAGATACCCGGGTTAACCGCAGGACGAATACCAGAGTTAAACAGGTTGGTTTCCAGGAAGATCTGACCATCGGTAATAGAAATTACGTTGGTCGGAACGAACGCAGAAACGTCACCCGCCTGGGTTTCGATAATCGGCAGCGCAGTCAGAGAACCGGTTTTCCCTTTCACTTCACCTTTCGTGAAGGCTTCAACGTATTCAACGTTAACACGCGCAGCACGCTCCAGCAGACGAGAATGGAGGTAGAATACGTCGCCCGGGAATGCTTCACGTCCTGGCGGACGACGGAGCAGCAGGGAGATCTGACGATAAGCAACAGCCTGTTTGGACAGGTCATCGTAGATGATCAGCGCATCTTCGCCGCGGTCGCGGAAGTATTCGCCCATTGCGCAACCGGCATACGGCGCCAGGTATTGCAGTGCGGCAGATTCAGATGCGGTGGCAACCACAACGATGGTATTTTGCAGCGCGCCGTGTTCTTCCAGCTTACGAACCACGTTAGAGATGGTGGACGCTTTCTGGCCGATAGCCACGTAGACGCACTTGATGCCGGAATCACGCTGGTTGATGATGGCGTCGATTGCCAGAGCGGTTTTACCGGTCTGACGGTCACCGATGATCAATTCACGCTGACCACGACCGATTGGGATCATGGAGTCAACGGCTTTATAACCCGTCTGAACTGGCTGATCAACGGACTGACGTTCGATTACGCCCGGCGCGATAGCTTCAACAGCAGAGAAGCCGTCGTGCTCAACCGGACCTTTACCGTCGATTGGCGCGCCCAGGGTGTTAACCACACGGCCCAGCAGGCCACGGCCAACCGGAACTTCCAGGATACGGCCAGTACATTTAACCTTCATGCCTTCGGCAAGGTCAGCGTACGGACCCATCACAACCGCACCTACAGAGTCGCGCTCCAGGTTCAGTGCGATAGCGTAACGGTTACCCGGCAGGGAGATCATTTCACCCTGCATACAATCGGCCAGGCCGTGAATGCGGATAACACCGTCACTTACAGAAACAATAGTACCTTCGTTGTGAGCTTCACTCACAACATTGAACTGAGCAATGCGCTGCTTGATCAGTTCGCTGATTTCGGTGGAATTCAGTTGCATGCTCCAGTCCCCTTAAGACTGCAAGACGTCTGCAAGGCGTTCAAGACGGCCGCGTACGCTGCCATCAATGACCATATCACCCGCTCGGATGATAACGCCTGCCATTACAGACTTATCGATTTTGCAATTCAGCTTAACTTTGCGTGACAGACGTTTTTCCATCGCAGCGCTAATTTTCGCAAGCTGTTCTTCACTCAATGCGGTGGCGGAAGTTACCTCAACTTCAGAGGTGGACTCACTCGCGGCGCGCAGGTGAATAAACTGCTCCAGAACATCCGGGAGCGCGTTCAGACGATTATTTTCAGCCATCACCCGAATCAGGTTCTGACCGTTTTCGTCCAGCTGCTCACCGCAGACTGCGATAAACGACTCAGCGAGCGTTTCCGGCGCCAGCGCGCCAGAGAGAAGCTCTGCCATTTGTTCGTTCTTGGTTACCTCGGCGGCAAACGCCAGCATGTCCTGCCAGCGCTCTACACTTTGGTGTTCGACGGCAAAGTCAAAAGCTGCTTTGGCGTAGGGGCGAGCTACCGTAACAAATTCAGACATCAGCCCCTCCCTCCTTACAGTTCAGCGACAAGTTTGTCCACGATGTCGCTGTTAGCAGCTTCATCCACGGAACGTTCGATGATCTTCTCGGCGCCAGCAACAGCCAGGATAGCAACTTGCTTACGCAGCTCTTCACGGGCACGTTTACGCTCGGCGTCAATTTCCGCCTGCGCCTGGGCCACGATTTTAGTACGTTCCTGCTCTGCTTCAGTTTTGGCTTCATCCAGGATCTGAGCGCGACGTTTGTTCGCCTGCTCAATGATTACCTGAGCTTCCGCCTTCGCTTTTTTCAGCTGGTCGGTCGCGCTGGCCTTTGCAAGGTCAAGGTCCTTATGTGCTCGTTCTGCGGAAGCAAGACCGTCAGCAATTTCTTTTTGACGTTTTTCGATGGCAGCCATTAACGGCGGCCATACGTACTTCATGCAGAACAGAACGAACAGGACAAACGCGATGGCCTGGCCGAGGATTGTTGCGTTAAGATTCACAGCACAATGCCTCTATCTAGTTAACGTTCTGATATTGCTCTTAATTCAAGCAACGCTTACTACGCGACAGCGAACATCACGTACAGACCCAGACCTACAGCGATCATCGGGATAGCATCCACCAGACCCATAACGATAAAGAACTGAGTACGCAGCAGAGGAATCAGATCAGGTTGACGCGCTGCGCCTTCCAGGAATTTACCCCCGAGGATGCCGATACCGATCGCAGCACCGATTGCCGCCAGACCCATCATCACAGCGGCAGCCATGTACAGCAGATCCATATTCAGGTTTTCCATGACAGTCTCCAGTTTGTTTCAGTTAAAACGTAGTAGTGTTGGTAAAATTAATGCTCTTCAGACGCCATCGACAGATAGACAATCGTCAGAACCATGAAGATGAAGGCTTGCAGCGTAATGATCAGGATGTGGAAAATGGCCCACGGCACATTCAGAATCCACTGTGACCACCACGGCAACAGACCAGCAATCAGAATGAAAATCAGCTCACCGGCATACATGTTGCCGAACAGTCGCAGACCGAGTGATACCGGTTTGGACAGCAGACTTACCCCTTCAAGGATTAAGTTGACAGGGATGAACGCCCAGTGATTGAACGGCTGTAGCGTCAACTCTTTCGTGAAGCCGCCGATGCCTTTCATTTTGATGCTGTAGAACAGAATGAGGATAAATACGCCCAGCGCCATCGACAGGGTGATGTTCACGTCAGCGGACGGAACGACACGCAGTGCCGGCAGACCGAAGATATGCTCGCCGATATACGGCAGCAGATCGATAGGCAGTAAGTCCATCAGGTTCATCAGGAATACCCAGACGAAGATCGTCAGGGCCAGCGGCGCAATCAGCTTGCTTTTGCCATGGTACATGTCTTTCACGCTACCATGCACAAAGCCGATGACCAGCTCAATCGCGGTCTGAAATTTACCTGGTACGCCGCTGGTCGCCTTTTTGGCTACGCTGCGGAACATAAGCAGGAACAACAGACCCAGCACCACCGAGAAGAACATGGAGTCAATATTGAGCGTCCAGAAGGTGGCTGGGGGGTTATGCGGATCCACCAGCGAGAATGTACGCAGGTCCAGCTGAAGGTTGTTCAGATGGTGTCCTATGTAATCCTGCGGCGTCATATTTTCTGAAGCCATGATGCCTTTTACCCTTTGTTGTTAATTACAGCCGGCGCCAGTATCTGAACCACCAGCACCAAAACCCACGTAACGATCAGCGGCAAAAATACCGCCTTAAAAACCGCCAACGCCACCACCAGTAGAACCAGCATCGCTAACACCTTGAAGGCTTCGCCGAAGGCGAATGACCAGGCCACGCGGCCTTTCGCAGGTGTATGCGCCTGGTGACGCCAGGCAAATATCATAAACAACATGTTAGGCAGCAACACTGCCAGGCCTCCGCATAAGGCGGAAGCGCCCCAGAAGGGGTCTTTGAGGCTAAACAGCAATCCACTTGCTATTACCGCCAGAAGCTGAATGAACAGAAGCTTACGAGCAACGTTTCGACTCAAGAGCGACACAGACATCACGTTTTTACTCCTGCTCCCTTCGAGGTATGCCGCGTGTCGTATAAAACGTTCTTTAAGGCTTAGAGTCAAGCATCAAAAAGCGGTCAAATTATACGGTGCGCCCTCGTGATTTCAAACAATAAGTAGCTAAAAGGTGAATAAATGTTTAAATATTTTTCCCTGGTGCACATTTATCACTTTTCATCAAACTGTGAACGATCATGCAAAACTGCAAATGGCGCGTAAATACTGGTGATAAAGCGTGCTTCGGATCACATATTGAGCATATTCGCCCCGGCAGTATTTATTTACTTGGCAAATGATGCCTTTTCATCTTTCTGATATTTAAGCCTAAAATCACTCACTATTTAAAAAACACCCGGTTACAAGCTAAAAACCATTCATTGACATTTATAATAAAAATTCAACATACCTGAGTGATTCTTAGGTTCAATTTTTAGCAACCTGATATTTTCAATGTTGATTAATTCATTTTTTAATAAAGAGAGCCACGTTGTAGCAATGATACAAAATGGTGAACTCATGGTTAACGGTAACAAGGTATAACTATTCGTTACCTCGCGATTGTTAACACGCGAGCGCCCGTTTTTTTTCTATTTTTTTTGATAAAAATTAAATTTTGTTTGGCTTAATGACCACCAAATGACGTTCGCCTTCCAGCTGCGGGACACGCAGTTTAACCACGGACTCGACGCTGAACGCCGCAGGCAGTGAGGCGATTTCCTCTTCCGGCAACTGACCCTTTAACGCATAAAAGCGGCCATTTTCCCCCGGCAGGTGGCGACACCAGCTCAACATGTCATCGAGAGAGGCGAATGCACGGCTGATCACGCCATCAAACGGCGGCTCAGAAGGGAACTCCTCGACGCGGCTCTGCACTGGCGTAATATTTTCCAGCTTGAGTTCGTGCTGAACCTGGCGCAGAAAGCGTACCCGCTTGCCCAGGCTATCCAGCAGCGTGAAATGCGATTCAGGACGGACGATGGAGAGCGGGATCCCCGGCAGCCCCGGTCCCGTACCGACGTCAATAAAACGCTCCCCTTGCAGGTGCGGCGCCACAACGATGCTGTCCAGAATATGGCGTACCAGCATCTCGTTAGGATCCCGCACCGACGTCAGGTTGTAGGCTTTGTTCCATTTGTGCAGCATATCGACATACGCAATCAGCTGATTTTTCTGGTGATCGGTAAGCGAAATGCCTGCTTCATCCAGCAGACGGGAGAGTTTGTTAAGCACGGTCGTTACCTGTTAATAATCAAATGCCCGATGCGCTTTCGCTTATCGGGCCTACAAATTTGTAGGGCGGGCAAGCGAAGCGCCCCCGCCAAATTAGTGTTATCAAGCGCTGCGACGCAGCATTCCCTGTTTCTTCAGCCACACCAGCAAAATTGAAATCGCCGCGGGCGTAACGCCGGAAATGCGCGACGCCTGACCGATAGAGACCGGTTTGTGATCGTTCAGCTTGGCGATAACTTCATTCGACAGACCAGAAACCTGGCGATAATCCAGCGTTGCAGGCAGCAATGTGTTCTCGTTACGCTGCTGTTTTTCGATCTCATCCTGCTGACGGGCGATATAGCCTTCGTATTTTACCTGAATCTCAACCTGCTCAGCGGCCTGCGCATCATCAAGACCCGGAGCGAACGGCGTCAGCGAAGTCAGCTGCGCGTAGGTCATTTCCGGGCGACGCAGCAGATCTTCGCCGCTGGCTTCACGCGACAGCGGCGCAGTCAGGTGAGCATTCACTTCGCCGGCCGATTCCGCCGACGGCGTTACCCAGGTGGATTTCAGACGCTGACGTTCGCGTTCGATATTCTCCAGCTTCTCGTTGAAGCGCGCCCAGCGCTCATCATCCACCAGACCCAGCTCGCGGCCCATTTCCGTCAGACGCAGGTCGGCGTTATCTTCACGCAACATCAGGCGGTATTCCGCGCGGGAGGTAAACATACGGTACGGTTCTTTGGTGCCCAGCGTGCAAAGATCGTCCACCAGCACGCCGAGGTAAGCCTGAGAACGCGCAGGCGCCCAGCCTTCTTTGTCCGCAGACAGACGGGCGGCGTTCAGACCGGCGAGCAAACCTTGCGCGGCCGCTTCTTCGTAACCTGTCGTCCCGTTGATTTGCCCGGCGAAGAACAATCCCTGGATAAATTTGCTCTCCAGCGTTGGTTTCAGGTCGCGCGGATCGAAGAAATCGTACTCAATGGCATAACCAGGACGCACGATTTTCGCGTTTTCCATCCCCTGCATTGAGCGGACGATCTGCATCTGCACATCGAACGGCAGGCTGGTGGAGATACCGTTCGGGTAAATTTCGTTAGAGGTCAGTCCTTCCGGTTCCAGGAAGATCTGATGTTGGTTGCGATCGGCAAAGCGCATGACTTTATCTTCGATCGACGGGCAGTAACGCGGGCCGATCCCTTCGATCACACCGGCATACATTGGGCTGCGATCGAGGTTGTTGCGGATCACATCATGGGTTTTTTCGTTGGTATGCGTGATGTAGCACGGCACCTGCTGCGGATGCTGGGACGCGTTGCCCATGAACGAGAACACAGGCATCGGGTTATCGCCGTGCTGCTGCGCCAGTACGCTGAAATCAATGGTGCGCGCATCAATACGCGGCGGCGTACCGGTTTTCAGGCGGCTGACGCGCAGCGGAAGTTCACGCAGGCGACGAGACAGTGGAATGGATGGCGGATCGCCAGCACGGCCGCCGCTGTAGTTATCCAGACCAATATGAATTTTGCCGTCAAGGAAAGTCCCGACGGTGAGAACCACCGCTTTAGCCCGGAATTTCAGGCCCATCTGGGTAACAGCGCCCACGACGCGATCGTTTTCAACAATCAGATCTTCAACCGCCTGCTGGAAGATCATCAGATTGGGCTGATTCTCCAGCGCAGTACGCACCGCCTGGCGATATAGCACGCGATCCGCCTGTGCGCGAGTCGCACGAACGGCCGGACCTTTGCTTGCGTTTAGTATCCTAAACTGGATACCCGCCTGGTCGATCGCTTTCGCCATCAGCCCGCCGAGCGCATCCACTTCTTTTACCAGGTGTCCCTTCCCAATACCGCCAATGGCCGGGTTGCAGCTCATTTGCCCCAGCGTGTCGATATTGTGTGTCAAAAGCAGGGTCTGTTGCCCCATACGCGCTGCGGCCATTGCGGCCTCAGTGCCTGCATGACCCCCGCCAATGATGATGACGTCAAAAGGATCCGGATAAAACATGGTAATTGCCTCGCATACGGCGGTGTGAAAGTGGATTGAAGCCCGGGTCGTGGATTCTACTCAACTTTAGCCGCTGGAGAAAGTCCCGGGATCCTGGGTATTAAAAAGAAGATCTTTTTATTTAGAGATCTGTTTTATTGTGATCTCTTATTAGGATCGCGATTGTCTGTGGATAACCAGGATCCGCTGAATAAGATCAACAAGTTGTTGAGGATCATTAGCTGTGAATGATCGGTGATCCTGGCCCGTATAAGCTGGGATCAGAATGAAGGGTTATGCACAACTCAAAAACTGAACACCGGTTGTTCTTTGGATAACTACTGGTTTATCCAAGCTTCTTACCAGAGTTATCCACACTCGATCGCACGATCTTTACACTATTTTGAGTAAATTAATCCAGGATCCCAGCCAAACCTCTGCCGGATCTTCAGGAATATCGTGTTCAAGGATGTTGATCTTGAGGGTTTCCCCGATCGGTTTTGCGCCTGATGTCTTGAGCGCGGCCTCTATTTTATCGATGGCGCCGCAGAATGTGTCATATTCACGACTTCCGATGCCGATGGCGCCGAAACGAACCTGAGAAAGATCGGGGTTCTGCGACTGAAGCGCTTCATAGAAAGGAGCAAGGTTATCCGGGATATCGCCCGCGCCATGCGTGGAGCTGATAACCAGCCAGGTTCCTGACGCTGACAGATCCTCTAATAGCGGACCGTGCAAGGTTTCGGTTGAAAAACCTGCATCTTCCAGCTTTTCAGCCAGATGTTCTGCAACATATTCGGCACCGCCAAGGGTGCTGCCGCTGATAAGAGTAATGTCTGCCATACGAGCCCATCCTTATAAAGAGGGGCTATTGTACGCTGTGAGCGAGCTGGGATCTACCTGTGGAAAAATGTGGGATTAAAAAAGCCGATCACGGCCGGATAGTACGCATGATCGGGTTTTGCAGGGAGATCAATGTCTCGGTGGACTGAATTTCATCAATTGTTTGGATCTTGTTGATAAGTACCTGTTGCAGGGCGTCGATGGATCGACACATAACCTTAATAAAGATGCTGTAGTGGCCGGTGGTGTAATACGCTTCGGTCACTTCGTCCAGGCTTTCGAGCTTCGCCAGCGCGGATGGGTAGTCTTTCGCGCTTTTTAAAATAATGCCGATAAAGCAGCAGACGTCGTATCCGAGCTGTTTTGGACTGACGTCAATCCGCGCGCCGGTAATGATCCCCGCCTGCTTCATTTTTTCTACGCGAACGTGAATCGTCCCCGGGCTGACGCTAAATTGTTTGGCCAGTTCAGCGTATGCCGTACGCGCATTTGCCATTAACGCTTCCAGGATGCCGCGATCCAGATTGTCGATCTGATAATTTTCCATAGGTTTTTCTTATGTAGATTAGTGATTCACTCTATTTTAGCGTCTTATTTTATCGAATCAAAAGTGAAGTCGGCTTTTTGTTTGTGGATTATTGAATATCACCCTCAATCTGTTGCTTAATCATAGGCAACAGGACGCAGGAGTATACAAAATGAAAACCGCTTACATCGCCAAACAACGTCAAATTAGCTTCGTGAAATCTCACTTCTCTCGTCAACTGGAGGAGCGTCTGGGTCTGATTGAAGTTCAGGCGCCGATCCTTAGCCGCGTAGGAGATGGCACGCAGGATAACTTGTCGGGCTGTGAAAAAGCGGTACAGGTAAAAGTGAAAGCGTTGCCGGATGCCCAGTTTGAAGTGGTGCATTCACTGGCAAAGTGGAAACGCCAGACGCTGGGACAACACGACTTCAGCGCGGGTGAAGGGCTGTACACGCACATGAAAGCCCTTCGCCCTGACGAAGACCGCCTCTCCCCGCTCCACTCCGTCTATGTCGACCAGTGGGACTGGGAACGCGTTATGGGCGACGGTGAGCGTCAATTCGCCACCCTGAAAAGCACGGTAGAGGCTATCTGGGAAGGCATTAAGGCAACCGAAGCCGCGGTAAGCAAAGAATTTGGTCTGGCACCGTTCCTGTCGGAGCAGATCCACTTTGTTCACAGCCAGGAGCTGCTGGCGCGTTACCCGGATCTGGATGCTAAAAGGCGTGAACGCGCGATCGCGAAAGAGCTTGGCGCCGTTTTCCTGGTCGGTATCGGCGGGAAACTGAGTGACGGTAAACGCCACGACGTGCGTGCGCCGGATTATGATGACTGGAGTTCTGCTTCTGATCTGGGCCATGCTGGTCTGAACGGCGATATCCTGGTCTGGAACCCGGTACTGGAAGATGCGTTTGAGCTTTCCTCAATGGGGATCCGTGTCGACGCCGATGCGCTGAAACGCCAGCTTGCTCTGACCGGAGATGAAGATCGTCTGAGTCTGGAGTGGCACCAGGCGCTGCTGCGTGGCGAGATGCCGCAAACGATCGGCGGCGGTATTGGTCAGTCTCGCCTGACGATGCTGCTACTGCAACTGCCGCACATTGGTCAGGTTCAGTGCGGCGTGTGGCCTGCGCAGGTTCGTGAAAGCGTCGCTTCCCTGCTGTAATTCTCTAACGCCGCCAGCGTCGTAGCAGGCGGCTTCGCATCCCGGTATCAAAGCGCCAGATATGGTCGAAAATGCGCATGATGCCGGGTTTGCCATGTGCCGACATCGCCACCGCATGAAAACGGTGCTGGTGTACCCGCTGTAACTCCCCTACTTTATTCACAACATCGTCAGGTAAGCGCTGGGCGATAAAATCTGAAATGACTACCGCATCCGCATCAAACCACTCTCGCCCCTGCATCCGTTCAATAATGGCGCGAAAACAGCTGGCGATATCCGTGCCGCCGCGAAAGCGCTGGCTCAAAAAGCGGATGGCCTGCTCGATGCCTTCTGGGCCAGACAGTTCATAGCGCACGACCTCTGTGGAAAACAGCATGATGAAGCAGCGACGGTTATCCGCCAGCGCGACGCGCATCAGCGCCAGGCAAAAGGCTTTCGCGCACTGCTCGTTAAATCCGCCCATTGAGCCGGAGGTGTCCACGCAAACAATGAATGGCCCGCGCGGCTGTTCGTCAAAATCCTGATGAACGACCGGGCGCTCAGTCACTTTCTCACGCCACGCTTCGCCGTGCAGACGGTACGTGAGCAGCTGTTTTTCCACCAGCCGTCGGTAGAATTCATATTCCAGTTCGGTAATGCCGAGCGTTGCCAGCTCAGGCGGCAACAGGCGCAGAATGTCGTCGCTTTGCTGAATGCCGTCAACCTGTTCTGGAACGGTCGCCGGTTCGCGCACCAGCGTACGAAATGTCTCCATCGGCGCATCTTTGCGCGGCACCGATTTGGCTTCCCTGGAGCGGCCTAACTGTTCCGCCAGGCGTTTCAGTTCGGGTTGTTCTGCCAGGAAGTCGCCATATTTTACGATCAGCTGATAATCGCCGCGTTTGAGTTGCCCTGCGCTCATGTCCCACAGGCGGCCGGCTGCATGGTCATTTTCCGCCAGGACCGGCTCCAGTTGCCCGCTGAGCGTCATGCGTTCCTGCACTTCACTCAGCAACTGCTCGCGCTCCTCTTCCAGCAACTGGTGATTTAAGGCCGTGGTTTGCACGATCAGGCTTAAACGCCAGCGTTGCAGAAAAAGCGTGTGCAGCGCTGGCGTAAAAGTGGCGTTACTGTCCACCAGTTGCTGGGCTTGCCCGGCATAGGGCGAATGTAGCCGGTGCAGCAACGCTAATATCTGCGGCAATTGCACAATAAACTGCGTTGTTCCGAGAAGCTGGCTTTGTTGATAGCACATCACCTCTTCCGTGAGTTCCGGCGGCACGCGCGCGTCTTTAAGACGGCTGCGCAGCGCTTCGCGCCAGCGGGGAAGATCGTCGGAAATGGCCCTCTTTAATCGGGGGAATTTCTCGAAGAAGATAGCCAGCTGCGGGGAGGCCAGCAAAGTGAGGATAATCTCTTCGATAATCCCCTCTTCACTGACCGCCAGCATGACATTCAGCGTGTCCAGTGTCAGCATTGCTGCGCCTGGCGGATCTGCGCACCAACATCCTGTAGGCTGGCTTCAATACGACCTAACCAGTCGCTATGGATAAACAGACATTTTTGCTGTTCGCTGAACCGACTGTGCTGCTGGTGCCATTCGCTGTCCAGCGCCTCAAGCTGCTGTTTGATTTCGCCGGGCATTCCCTCTTCTAAACTGCCCGGTAGCGCCAGACGGCTGCCCTGTAGGCTGACGTCGCGCACCACCAGATGCTGAGCGCTATCAACTTCCATATTCAGCGTCTGGGCAAAACCGATCCCGTTGAGTTTGCCGCGGATCTCTCCGCCTTTTGCCAGCCACTGCTCAAGGGCGCTGCGTTCAAAAGCGATATGAATGACTTCCATATCATGCAGTTTAAGCGGTTGTTGCAAAAGCAAGGTTAGCACTGGCGCGCTCGCCTCTGGCGGCAGATCGTAATGGGGACGGCGGCTGAACATTCCTCCCTGACGAACAACGGTAAAGGCTGTTTTATCGCTTTGCTGCTGTTGCAACTGAAGGCGACGTTGCACAATGCCGCCGAGGCGCGTCAGCATTGCCTGTTGCTGCCAGGCGTGCCCGGTCATCAATATTTCAAGCTGTTGCTGCATCAGATTCAGGCTTTGCGCGTCATACCACAGGCAATCTTTCAGCAGGATAAGATCGATTGGCGCTACGGCGTCGCGTCCGCTAAAGAATGCGCTGGCCTGTAACAGACGAATGGCTTTTTTCCAGCGACGGTCGGAGACATAGGGGGCGTCTGGCAGCGCATCAAGCTGCTGGCGCAGCGTGAAAATCAGTTCAAATACATGATCGGGCAGCGTAATGGCGGAAATATCCTTCTGCCACTGATAATACTCTTCATCAGTCACCTGTAATGAGGCTGGCACCGGGTTGTCGCTTTCGTCCTGCTGGCTTACCAGCATGGAGCGGAAATTCGCCTTATCCTGTACTTTATCCAGCCACAGACGAATGAGCATACGGTCGTATAACGCCTCCAGACTGCTGTCTGCTTCGGGAAGCTCGTTTGAGGCCGCCACCAGCAGGCGCATCGGAATTTTTTCTTCGTGCGCGCCGTTACGGAAATGGCGTTCGTTAATGGCGGTCAGCAGAGTGTTCAGGATTGCCGGGCCCGCTTTCCAGATCTCATCCAGAAAGACGATTTCCGCTTCAGGAAGATAACCCGTGGTCAGACGTTCATAGCGACCTTCATCTTTTAGTGCCTGAATGGAGAGAGGACCAAAAACCTCCTCGGGCGTGGAAAAACGCGTCATCAGATACTCAAAGGCGCGGGCGTGCTGAAAGGCGAACTTCAGACGACGGGCTATCAGGCTTTTGGCAATGCCTGGCGGGCCAAGTAAAAAGACGCTCTCACCGCTCAACGCTGCCAACAGGCAAAGGCGAATGGCGTGGCTACGTTCATAAAGTCCCTTTTCCAGGGCGCTGCTCAGACGGGAAATTCTTTCCGCTAATAAATGTGGGTGAGCCATAATAAGGTGGCGTCCTTCCGCCAGATGTATCATGTTAACAGCGAGTATAGACGTTTCGCCACGAAGCAATAATAGACTGAAGCATCGTTTCTTTTTCTTTGCGCCAGGTTAATCTGACGTCGATTAGGGGTACGATTTTGCGATTAATCGTGCATACTGTGCGCCTTTTTTGTGGGCCAAGGGACTACGCACACATTTCATATATATACACTAAATCATTCAAACTGCATCAAGGTGGCAAAGGAGTGGATCCTCGGGAGCCTTGTCGTTTGAAAGATGCCATGTATAAACGAAAGACGAGTCTATGAGCACTGATAATAAACAATCATTGTCTGCGATCACTCTCGCAGCGATTGGGGTTGTCTATGGTGATATTGGTACCAGCCCACTTTATACACTTCGTGAATGCTTGTCCGGTCAGTTTGGTTTTGGTGTTGAACGTGATGCCGTATTTGGCTTTTTGTCGCTGATTTTCTGGCTGCTGATCTTTGTTGTTTCCATCAAGTATCTGACTTTTGTCATGCGCGCAGATAACGCCGGCGAGGGCGGGATTCTGACCTTAATGTCGCTAGCCGGGCGTAATACGTCGGCGAGAATGACGTCCACGCTGGTCATTATGGGGTTAATTGGCGGTAGCTTCTTCTACGGCGAAGTGGTAATTACACCCGCGATCTCAGTCATGTCGGCCATTGAAGGTCTGGAAATTGTGGCGCCGGAACTGGATACCTGGGTCGTCCCGCTTTCTATTATTGTGCTTACTCTGCTGTTTATGATTCAGAAACACGGGACGGGGATGGTCGGTAAGCTGTTTGCGCCGATTATGCTGACGTGGTTTTTGATTCTGGCCGGACTCGGCCTGCGCAGTATCATCGCTAACCCGGATGTGCTTCATGCCCTCAATCCCATGTGGGCGGCGAAGTTCTTCCTTGAGTACAAAACGGTGTCGTTTATTGCGCTGGGCGCCGTGGTGCTTTCGATTACCGGGGTTGAGGCGCTGTATGCGGATATGGGGCATTTCGGCAAGCTGCCGATTCGTCTGGCCTGGTTCTCGGTTGTTCTTCCTTCATTAACGTTAAACTACTTTGGTCAGGGCGCATTGCTGCTCAAACACCCGGAAGCGATTAAGAACCCGTTCTTCCTGCTGGCGCCGGAGTGGGCGCTGATCCCGCTGCTGATTCTTGCCGCGCTGGCGACGGTTATCGCCTCTCAGGCGGTGATTTCCGGCGTCTTCTCGCTGACGCGCCAGGCGGTGCGGCTGGGATATTTATCGCCCATGCGCATTATCCACACCTCCGAAATGGAGTCCGGGCAGATCTATATTCCGTTCGTGAACTGGATGCTCTATTTTGCGGTGGTTATTGTTATTGTCAGCTTTGAGCGTTCCAGCAACCTGGCGGCGGCATACGGTATTGCCGTTACCGGTACGATGGTGCTGACCTCGATTCTTTCTACCACCGTGGCGCGTAAAAACTGGCACTGGAATAAGTATTTTGTCGCGCTGATTCTGGTGGCGTTCTTGTGCGTTGATGTTCCGCTGTTCTCGGCAAACCTCGACAAGCTGCTGTCGGGCGGCTGGTTGCCGCTGACGCTGGGGATCGTGATGTTCATCATTATGACGACCTGGAAGAGCGAGCGTTTCCGTCTGCTGCGTCGTATGCATGAGCACGGTAACTCCCTGGAAGCCCTGATCGCCTCGCTGGAGAAATCGCCTCCGGTACGCGTCCCCGGTACGGCGGTGTATATGTCCCGCGCGCTGAACGTCATTCCGTTTGCGTTGCTGCATAACCTCAAGCACAACAAGGTGCTGCATGAACGCGTGATTCTGCTGACGCTACGCACGGAAGACGCGCCATACGTACACAATGTTCGCCGGGTGCAGATTGAGCAACTGTCGCCAACCTTCTGGCGCGTGGTGGCCAGCTACGGTTGGCGCGAAACGCCGAACGTTGAGGAAGTGTTCCACCGCTGCGGGCTGGAAGGGCTGAGCTGCCGGATGATGGAAACCTCTTTCTTTATGTCGCATGAATCGCTGATCCTCGGCAAACGCCCGTGGTATTTGCGTTTGCGCGGCAAGCTCTATCTGCTGTTGCAGCGTAATGCGCTGCGTGCGCCGGATCAGTTTGAAATCCCGCCGAACCGGGTTATCGAACTGGGAACGCAGGTCGAGATTTAAGCCTTTTAAAATGCCGGGCGGCGCAGCGTCGCCGGGCAATTATTCCCATCGCATTTCACTTAGCGAAACGTTTCGACCCCGATCACAATTCCGTTACGTCATGATGGTTTTCTGCTCACTTCCGGGAGTAAACTTATTACCAGCGAAACGTTTCGCTAGTGGGGAAAGAAAATGAAGAAAGGCGCGGTACTTAATTCTGATATTTCATCGGTCATCTCCCGTCTGGGGCATACTGATACGCTGGTAGTGTGTGACGCAGGTTTACCTGTTCCATCCAGTACAACGCGTATCGATATGGCGTTAACCCAGGGCGTACCTTCTTTTATGCAGGTACTGGATGTTGTGACCCGTGAAATGCAGGTTGAGGCGGCTATTCTCGCGACGGAAATCAAAGAACATAATCCGCAACTCCACGAAACGTTGCTCAGCCATATTGAGCAACTGCAACAACACCAGGGAAACACCATAGAAATTCGTTACACCACGCATGAACATTTTAAAAAACTAACCGCAGACAGTCAGGCGGTGATTCGCAGCGGGGAGTGCTCCCCGTATGCGAATATTATTCTCTGTGCCGGCGTCACGTTCTGAGGCCATCATGGACGCATTACTGCAACTCAAAGGGATCGATAAAGCGTTCCCGGGCGTGAAAGCGCTATCTGGCGCCGCGTTAAATGTCTATCCAGGCCGCGTAATGGCGCTGGTGGGCGAAAATGGTGCGGGCAAATCCACCATGATGAAAGTCCTGACCGGTATCTATACCCGTGATGCGGGATCGTTATTGTGGCTGGGTAAAGAAACGACCTTCAATGGCCCAAAATCCTCGCAGGAAGCCGGGATTGGCATCATTCACCAGGAACTGAACCTGATCCCACAGCTCACGATTGCCGAGAATATCTTTCTGGGGCGTGAGTTTGTAAATCGCTTTGGCAAAATCGACTGGAAAAAGATGTATGCCGAAGCGGATGTTCTGCTTGCCAGACTTAACCTGCGCTTCAAAAGCGACAGGCTGGTGGGCGAACTCTCTATCGGCGATCAGCAGATGGTCGAAATCGCCAAGGTACTGAGCTTCGAATCCCGAGTCATCATTATGGATGAACCCACGGATGCGCTCACTGATACCGAAACGGAATCGCTGTTCCGCGTCATCCGCGAGTTGAAATCGCAGGGGCGCGGCATTGTCTATATCTCCCACCGCATGAAAGAGATCTTCGAAATTTGCGATGACGTGACGGTTTTCCGCGACGGGCAGTTTATTGCCGAGCGTGAAGTGGCATCGCTGACCGAAGATTCGCTGATTGAAATGATGGTCGGACGTAAGCTTGAAGATCAGTACCCGCGTCTGGATAAAGCGCCAGGCGAGGTACGCCTGAAAGTCGATAACCTGTGCGGTCCCGGCGTTAATAATGTCTCCTTTACTCTGCGCAAAGGGGAAATTCTGGGGATCTCCGGTTTGATGGGCGCCGGGCGTACGGAACTGATGAAAGTGCTGTACGGCGCGCTGCCGCGCACCAGTGGTTACGTCACGCTCGACGGGCATGAAGTGATTACCCGTTCACCGCAGGATGGCCTGGCTAACGGTATTGTTTATATCTCTGAAGACCGTAAACGCGACGGCTTAGTGCTCGGCATGTCGGTAAAAGAGAATATGTCGCTCACCGCGCTGCGTTATTTCAGCCGCGCTGGCGGCAACCTGAAACATAAAGATGAACAGCAGGCGGTGAGTGACTTTATCCGTCTGTTCAATGTGAAAACGCCGTCGATGGAGCAGGCTATCGGGTTGCTCTCTGGCGGCAATCAGCAGAAAGTCGCCATTGCGCGTGGACTGATGACCCGCCCCAAAGTGCTGATCCTCGATGAGCCAACCCGCGGTGTGGACGTTGGCGCGAAGAAAGAAATTTATCAGCTTATCAACCAGTTTAAGGCCGATGGCCTGAGCATCATTCTGGTCTCATCTGAGATGCCAGAAGTATTGGGTATGAGCGATCGCATTATCGTTATGCATGAAGGGCATCTCGGCGGTGAATTCACTCGCGAGCAGGCCACCCAGGAAGTGTTAATGGCTGCCGCTGTGGGCAAGCTTAATCGCGTGAATCAGGAGTAAAAAAGATGACTATCCAGGCTGTTTCTGGTCGCCGTTATTTCACTAAAGCGTGGCTGATGGAGCAGAAATCGCTCATCGCTCTGCTGGTGCTGATCGCGATTGTTTCTACCATGAGTCCCAACTTTTTTACCGTTAATAACCTGTTTAACATTCTCCAGCAAACGTCCGTCAACGCTATCATGGCCGTCGGGATGACGCTGGTTATCCTGACGTCAGGCATCGATCTGTCCGTTGGTTCCCTGCTGGCGCTTACCGGCGCGGTTGCCGCTTCAATTGTAGGGATTGAAGTGAATGCACTGGTGGCCGTTGCGGCGGCGCTGGCGTTAGGCGCCGCCATTGGCGCAGTGACCGGCGTGATCGTGGCGAAAGGTCGCGTGCAGGCGTTTATCGCCACGCTGGTGATGATGCTTCTGCTGCGCGGCGTCACGATGGTGTACACCAACGGAAGCCCGGTGAATACCGGCTTTACGGATAACGCCGATCTCTTCGGCTGGTTCGGGATTGGCCGTCCGCTGGGCGTTCCGACGCCGGTCTGGATTATGGGCATCGTCTTCCTGGCGGCGTGGTACATGCTGCATCATACTCGCCTGGGTCGCTATATCTATGCGCTGGGCGGCAACGAAGCGGCAACGCGTCTGTCGGGTATCAGCGTCAGTAAAGTCAAAATCATCGTCTATTCGCTTTGTGGTCTGCTGGCCTCGCTGGCGGGCATCATCGAAGTGGCTCGTCTCTCCTCCGCGCAGCCAACGGCGGGTACGGGTTATGAGCTGGATGCCATCGCAGCGGTCGTGTTAGGCGGCACCAGCCTGGCAGGCGGTAAAGGGCGCATTGTTGGGACATTGATCGGCGCATTGATTCTCGGTTTCCTTAATAATGGTTTGAATTTGTTAGGTGTTTCCTCCTATTACCAGATGATCGTCAAAGCGGTGGTGATTTTGCTGGCGGTACTGGTAGACAACAAAAAGCAGTAACAACGACTACAGGACATCTTAAATATGAACATGAAAAAACTGGCTACCCTGGTTTCTGCTGTTGCGCTGAGCGCCACCGTGAGCGCGAATGCGATGGCGAAAGACACCATTGCTCTGGTGATCTCCACGCTCAACAACCCGTTCTTTGTCACCCTGAAAGAGGGGGCGCAGAAAGAAGCGGATAAACTGGGCTATAACCTGGTCGTGTTGGACTCCCAGAACAACCCGGCGAAAGAGCTGGCTAACGTTCAGGATTTAACCGTTCGCGGCACTAAAATTCTGCTGATCAACCCAACCGATTCCGACGCGGTAGGCAACGCGGTTAAGATGGCTAACCAGGCGAAGATTCCGGTTATCACCCTTGATCGCCAGGCAACCAAAGGCGACGTTGTCAGCCACATTGCTTCCGATAACGTGCTGGGCGGCAAAATCGCCGGTGATTACATCGCGAAGAAAGCAGGTGAAGGCGCGAAAGTGATTGAACTGCAAGGCATCGCCGGAACATCCGCAGCGCGTGAGCGTGGCGAAGGCTTCCAGCAGGCCGTTGCGGCACACAAATTTAATGTACTGGCCAGCCAGCCTGCTGACTTTGACCGCACCAAAGGTCTGAACGTCATGCAGAACCTGCTGACTGCGCATCCTGATGTGCAGGCGGTATTCGCACAGAACGACGAAATGGCGCTGGGTGCGCTGCGCGCTCTGCAAACCGCAGGTAAATCTGATGTGATGGTGGTTGGATTTGATGGTACGCCGGATGGCGAGAAGGCGGTAAATGATGGCAAACTGGCTGCGACTATCGCTCAGTTGCCGGATCAGATTGGCGCTAAAGGCGTTGAAACCGCTGATAAAGTACTGAAAGGCGAGAAAGTTCAGGCCAAATATCCGGTTGACCTGAAACTTGTCATCAAGCAGTAATAACGGCTCAGGCCGTTCGCGGTCTGATGGCGACATAAATACGCCATCCTCAGAGAGTTGTTTGAAGATGAAAGCGTAAAAAGAAAAGCAGGGCACGCGCCACCCTAACCCGGTGGCGCACTTTACTGGACATCCCGAACATGAAAACCGCAGGCAACCTTGTCGTCCTTGGCAGTATTAATGCCGATCACATCCTCAACCTCGAATCTTTTCCTGCGCCAGGCGAAACCGTAACGGGCACCCAATATCAGGTGGCATTCGGCGGTAAAGGCGCGAATCAGGCGGTGGCCGCAGGGCGCAGCGGCGCAAATATCGCGTTTATTGCCTGTACTGGCGATGACGATATTGGCGAGAGCGTGCGTAAACAGTTAGCCAGCGATAACATTGATATTGCTCCGGTCAGCGTGATTAACGGGGAATCTACCGGAGTCGCGCTGATTTTTGTTAATGGCGAAGGGGAAAATGTCATCGGCATTCATGCTGGCGCCAATGCCGCATTGTCGCCAGCGCTGGTGGAAGCGCAACGCGAGCGTATCGCCGGGGCTTCTGCGCTATTGATGCAGCTCGAGTCGCCGATTGAAAGCGTGCTGGCGGCGGCAAAAATTGCGCATCAGAACAACACTACCGTTGCGCTTAACCCGGCTCCGGCGCGTGAACTGTCTGATGAGCTGCTGGCGCTGGTGGACATCATTACGCCAAATGAAACCGAAGCGGAAAAGCTCACGGGGATTCGCGTCGAAAGTGATGAAGATGCCGCTAAAGCATCGCAGGTGCTGCATGATAAAGGCATTCATACCGTACTGATTACGTTAGGCAGCCGCGGCGTGTGGGCCAGCGTGAAGGGCGAAGGTCGTCGTGTGCCGGGGTTTAAAGTGAACGCCGTTGATACGATAGCCGCCGGGGATACTTTTAATGGTGCGTTAGTTACCGCCTTACTGGAAGAGACGCCGCTGCCGGAGGCCATTTGCTTTGCCCATGCCGCTGCTGCGATTGCGGTGACACGCAAAGGTGCGCAACCTTCTGTTCCGTGGCGTGAAGAGATAGAGGCGTTTTTAGGTCAGCAGAGGTAACGTTTGGCTACAATGAAGGATGTTGCCCGTCTGGCGGGCGTTTCCACTTCAACTGTTTCGCACGTTATTAATAAAGATCGCTTTGTCAGTGAAGCTATCACCGGGAAAGTGGAAGCGGCGATTAAAGAGTTAAACTACGCGCCTTCAGCGTTGGCGCGTAGCCTGAAATTAAATCAGACCCGCACAATCGGCATGCTGATCACCGCCAGTACCAATCCTTTTTATTCAGAACTGGTGCGCGGCGTTGAACGTAGCTGCTTTGAGCGGGGCTATAGCCTGGTATTGTGTAATACCGAAGGCGATGAGCAGCGAATGAACCGCAATCTGGAAACGCTGATGCAAAAGCGGGTCGATGGCTTATTGCTGCTCTGTACGGAGACGCATCAACCCTCCCGGGAGATCATGCAGCGTTATCCCTCTATTCCTACCGTGATGATGGACTGGTCGCCCTTTGATGACGAAGGGGATTGCGATCTGATCCAGGACAACTCCCTTCTGGGCGGCGATTTAGCGACGCAATACCTGATTGATAAAGGTTTTACCCGAATAGCCTGCATTACCGGCCCACTGGATAAAACGCCCGCGCGTTTGCGGCTGGAAGGGTATAGGGAGGCCATGAAACGCGCGGGGCTGGAAATTCCTGAAGGGTATGAGATCACAGGAGATTTCGAGTTTGGCGGCGGATTTGAAACCATGCAAATGCTGCTGTCCCATAAACAACGCCCACAGGCGGTATTTGCCGGCAATGATGCAATGGCAGTCGGTGCGTATCAGGCGCTTTATCAGGTAGGGTTGCGCATCCCGCAGGATATGGCGGTGATTGGCTATGATGATATTGAACTGGCGCGCTACATGACGCCGCCGCTGACGACGATTCATCAACCGAAAGATGAACTGGGTGAGTTGGCCATCGACGTGTTGATTCACCGTATGGCACAACCCACGCTACAACAGCAGCGTCTGCAACTTACTCCTGTTCTGATGGCGCGGGGGTCGGTTTAGGTTTGTGCCGTTCTTTGATCAGATTGCGGCCATCTTTGGCTTTCAGCAACATGAACATCAGCGCGGATACCACCGTAATAGCGCCCATCGTAATAAAGGTATAGTGGAACTGTTCAACCGTATTGGTTCCCTCAATCCCTTCATAGAGACGCAATACGGCGGCGCTGATCGCTACCCCTAAACTGATGGAAAGCTGCTGCGTGACGGCCAGCAGACTGTTGCCGCTGCTGGCGTTATCATCGGTCAGGTCCGCAAGGGTGATGGTGTTCATGGCGGTAAACTGCGTGGACATCGCCATCCCCAGAACAAACAGCGGCAGAATCAACATCCATACCGGCATGGCGGGGGATTGCAAAGAGAACTGCGCAATCATCAGGCCAATAAATACCGTAATGCCGACCAGCGTCGTCTTGTACCCCAGTTTGCGCAGCACCTGAGTGACCGCTGATTTCGCCAGAATAGAACCCAGCGCCGTCGGGGCCATCATGCAGCCGGCTATCAGCGCCGGGTATCCAAATCCTACCTGTATCATCAGCGGCATCAGGAAGGGAACGCATCCCGTTCCCAGACGCGTGGCGAGGTTTCCTGCTATCCCAACGGAGAACGTGCGCGTTCTGAACAGCGAAAGTGAAATCAACGGCGTTGGGTGTCGACGCGCATGGCGAATATAGGCCAGCAGCAGCACGATACTGCTCAGAATAATGGTTAATGCTATCCAGGTTGCGACGATCTTCTCGCCGAAAAGCTCCATTCCGCTGGAGAACAGCACCAGACTCAAACCAAAGAGGAAGAAGCCGGTCATGTCGAAACGGCGTCGCGGCGTGGTGAAGTTTGGCATGTACTTACGGGCATACAGGATACCGACAATGCCAATGGGAATATTAATCAGGAAGATCCAGTGCCAGCTTGCCCATGTCACCAGTATGCCCCCCAATACCGGGCCGAGGATGGGGCCGACCAGGCCTGGCATCGTCACAAAATTCAGAACCGGAAGCAGTTCACTTCGGGGGTAAGCGCGTAATAATGCCAGACGGGCGACCGGCATCATCATTGCGCCGCCGATCCCCTGCACCACGCGGAATACAACCAATTCAGCTAATGAGCCAGAAAGCGCGCATGCCAGCGAGCCGAGCGTAAACAGACTGACGGCAATAATAAAGACGCGACGGGTGCCAAAGCGATCGGCCAGCCATCCGCTTACCGGAATCAGCATCGCGACCGTCAGGGTATAACTGATAATAGCGGACTGCATGGCAAGAGGAGAACGGTTGAGGCTGTGCGCGATAGCGGGTAGAGCGGTATTAAGAATGGTGGCATCCAGCGCCTGCATAAAAAAAGCCATGGCCGCTATCCACGGCAACCCGGCCATACTGCGCGCTTTTTTCTCTGACATTCGGTATCCCGTTACTTGTCCGGTTGTTCGTTCGGCGCTATCAACAATGCCTGGCATGCTTTAAAGGCGCGATCGCCATCACTGTCGGCTATGGCATCTACAATAGCCTGGTGTAAATCCAGCTTCACCACATCGTTATAGGTAATAGAGGTGAAGTAGGTGTGATAGACCGAATGGAACAGCGAGGCAAAAGAGATTAAGAACGGATTCGCGCTCATTTCATAAATATGCTCATGCCACGCCATATCGACTTCAATCCAGCGTTCGCGTCTGAAGTTCTTCTTCAACGCCACCATCTCTTCCATTAAGGTATTCAGATGCGCTTTCTGTTCCGCTGACCCGATCGTCGCCGCCAGTGAACATGCCTGCGGTTCGAGACTGATACGCATCACCAGAAAATGATTAATAACCTGATGGAAGTTTTCTTCTGTCATCCACCAGGTGAGCAGTTCCTGATCGAGGAAGTTCCAGTTTGCCTGCGGCATAACCCGCGTACCAATACGAGGACGGGGCAACACCATGCCTTTTGCTGTTAGCGTCTTCACTGCCTCACGTACCGCCGTGCGACTCACGCCAAATTGCTCGCCCAGTTCGATTTCTCCGGGAAGAATGGTGCCGGGCGCGTATTCACCCTTTAAGATTCGCTGCGCCAGCTTCTCAGCCAGAACGTAGGAAAGATTTTTCTGTGCAGCTAACTGTTGTGCGCTTAAAGGCATAAATGTTTGTCCTTTCTCTTTTCTTATTCATTAGTATGCCATCAGGAAGTGTGATTAAGGTTGTAAAAACGGCAAATTGCTTATTTCATGGCATGTTAATAGTGGTTTTGCTTAAAAAGAAAGCAGTCGGAAAATAATTTTAAATTTCCCCTTGTCAGGCCGGAATAACTCCCTATAATGC